>CAYWOD010000125.1:0-10485 GCA_964459805.1 uncultured Pirellulales bacterium | reverse complement strand
TCCTTCAGCAGGAACTGGCGGTGATGACCGGTGTAGTGGAGGTTATGCTGGTGGATGTGCAGTGCATTATGCCTGCGCTGGGTTCGCTGTCCGGCTGCTTCCATACCAGGCTGATTACCACTTCGCCCAAGTGTAAAATTGCAGGAGCAGAACATATCGAATTCCACGAGGACAGGGCAATGGAGATTGCGAGGGAAATCATCAAGATCGCCATTGAGAATTTTGCAAACAGAAAAGGTAAGGTGCAGATTCCGAAAGTGACAGAGCATGGGATTGCGGGATTTACGACGGAAAATATCTTTCACCATCTCGGCGGCCGATTCCGTGGCAGTTACCGCCCACTCAATGACAATATCATCAATGGGCGAATTCGCGGCGCTGCCGGAGTGGTCGGCTGTAATAATCCGAAGCAGATCCACGATTACGGTCATCTTACGATGATCAAAGAGCTCATCAAAAACGATGTTTTGGTGGTGAGCACAGGTTGCAGCGCGATTGCCGCAGGTAAAGCGGGCCTGATGAGGCCGGAGGCAGCAGCAAAATATTGTGGTCATGGGCTGGCCGAGGTTTGTGAGACGGTGGGCATACCGCCGGTGCTTCACGTTGGCTCCTGCGTGGATAACAGCAGGATTTTGACCATCCTGTCAAACGTGGTAGCCGAGGGTGGACTCGGCGAGGATATTTCCGAGTTGCCGGTCGCCGGGGCCGCACCGGAATGGATGTCGGAAAAGGCAGTTTCCATCGGAATGTATTTCGTTGCCTCCGGGGTTTATACCGTTATCGCCGAGCCGCTGCCCGTCCTTGGTTCTGCAAATTTGACACGTTATTTGACCGAGGAAATTGAACAGGATGTGGGTGGCAAATGGGCCTTTGAGCGAGACCCGGTGAAGGCCGCCCGTATGATGATTGAGCACATCGAAAGCAAACGTGATGCCCTGGGAATCAACAAGGAGAAGGAGCGAAAGCTTTACGATATGGATGACCGGCGAGCCTTAGCGCTGGAGTAAAAACGCACAGAAGCGAAACGTCAGAAGCGCCTTCTGCGCTTGGGCTTGTGAAATATAAAATGTGAGAAAGTTAGATTTGAAAGTGGGTTAGCTAATGTCAAAGATCATTGCGTCGGCAGCCATTCGTGGCGCTCATAAGATAGCCAAACAGGCCGAAGACATCTTAAGCAAGGCGATTAAGGAAAAAGGCAGGGATTGCAAAGTCGAGTTTCCGAACACCGGCTACTACATACCCATCATTTATTCGATTACCGGCAGAGCGGTGGAAACATTAGCGGAATTCGAAGAGGTGATGCAGGAGGTCAAGGACTTGCTGCCGCCGCCGGTGGACGACGACCTGTGGCTGCCCTACCTGGGCCAGGCCCTCGATGCAGGCATGGCGACGCTTTTCGCCGAAGAGGTTATCGAGGCGTGCAAATACCTGATCGGTCCGAACCCCGTGGACGGCATTTGGCTCGGTGCGGCGGACGATGTGATTCTTCGCGAGCGCGGTATCCAGTTTGTTGACGGGACAGCGCCGGGATTTGCTGCTATTGTGGGCGCAGCCCCGGACGTAGAAACAGCAGTTGAGATCGCCAGGAAGTGTCAGGAAAGAAGTCTTTATGTTTTTATGTGTGCGCACCATAACGGCACTACTTTCGCCGAGCAGCTCGTCGAAGGCGGTGTGCAGTTAGGATGGGATACGCGGCTGGTACCTTTCGGGCGTGAGACTACCGCCGCGATATATGCTGCGGGTTTTGCCAGTCGTGTGGCGCTTACTTTCGGGGGGGTGAAGCCAGGCGATTACCGACGCCACCTGCTCTACAACAAAAACAGAATCTTTGCCTTCGTTATGGCCCTGGGCGAGGTTACCGATGAATGGTACGCCACGGCAGCCGGGGCAATTAATTACGGCTTCCCCACCATCGCCGATAGCGATATCCCGGAGATTCTGCCCACAGGTATATGCACGTACGAGCATGTGGTCTCTGAAATTCCTCACGACCAGATCGTCGAGAAGGCTATCGAAGTTCGCGGCCTGAAGATAAAGGTCGCGGAAATAGACATCCCAGTGCCACACAGCCCGGCATTTGAAGGTGAACGCATCCGCAAAGATGATATGCAATGCGAATTTGGGGGGCAAAGAACTCCCGCCTTTGAGTGGCTCACAATACGGGATATGGCCGATGTGGAAGACGGCAAAGTGGAAGTGGAAGGGCGAGATGTCGATTCTCTCGAAGAAGGGGGACAACTGCCGCTGGGAATCGTGATAGAAGTAGCAGGGAGGAAAATGCAGCCTGATTTTGAGCCGGTGCTGGAACGCCAGGTACACACATTTATGAATGAGGCACAAGGTTTGTGGCATATGGGCCAGCGAGACATAAGCTGGATACGAATCTCCAAGGATGCTTTTAAAGCAGGCTTCAGACTTAAACATATAGGCAAGCTGCTCCATGGGCTGTATCACGACCAATATTCTAACATTTTGGATAAGGTGCAGGTTAAGATCTTAACTGATGAGCGGAAGGTTGTAGAACTTCGTGAGACGGCCCGCAAAGTATTCGCCGAGCGCGATAAACGTATTGCGGGTATGACCGATGAAGATATCGATACTTTTTACTCTTGCACTCTCTGCCAGAGCTTTGCTCCGAACCACGTCTGTGTAGTTTCGCCGGAACGCCCGGGTTTGTGCGGTGCTTATAGTTGGCTGGACTGCCGGGCGGCATTCGAGATAACTCCATCGGGGCCGAACCAGCCCATCTCCAAAGGCAATTGCATCGAAACGACCATCGGCCAATGGGACAAGGTAAACGCATTTGTCCTCAAGGCCAGCGGTGGTAACATCGAGCGAATGAGCCAGTACAGTATGATTACCGACCCGATGACCTCCTGTGGCTGCTTCGAATGTATCGCGGCCGTCCTGCCTTCGACCGGGGGCATAATGATTGTAAACAGAGAGTACCCCGATATGACTCCGGTCGGAATGAAGTTCTCGACCCTGGCCGGGACGGTCGGCGGCGGCCAGCAAACGCCCGGATTCATCGGGCACTCGAAACACTATATTCTCTCGCGAAAGTTCATCGCGGCCGAAGGTGGAATCAAGAGGATCGTATGGATGCCGACAATGCTCAAGCAAGAGATCAAGGATGCCTTGGTCAAAAGAGCGAACGCTCTCGATCTTGGTGGAGAAGAGTTCCTCGCCAAGATAGCGGATGAGGCCACAGCCACAACAGAGGAAGAGGTTTTGGAGTTCATCACCAAAGCCAACCATCCGGTAACTGCGCTGGATCCGATGTTCTGATGACTTTGAGTTACGAATTTGTGACATATAGATAAGAGGAAAGGATATTATGGCACTGACAGGATTAGAAATATTCAAGCTTTTGCCGAAAACCAACTGCAAGAAGTGCGGTATGCCTACTTGTCTGGCCTTTGCTATGGCGCTCGCTCAAAAACGCGCCAAGTTAGAGGATTGCCCGGATGTTTCGGACGAAGCCAAGGAGAAACTCGCGGCGGCCGCGGCCCCGCCAATGCGCAAGATCCTGTTCGGCAGCGGAGATAACCAGGTGCAGGTCGGGCAGGAGACGGTGATGTTCCGGCACGAGGAGAAATTTTACAGCCCCACCGTCCTTGCCGCGACGGTTTCGGATAAACTCACCGGCGATGAGCTGACCAAGCGCATAGAGTCGGTAAACGCACTGCAATTTGAACGGATCGGAACAAAGATCGGGGTCAAAGCCTTGGCGGTTGTCAACGACAGCGGCTCATCGGAACCGTTTGCCTCGGCCTGCGCGGCTGCAAAGGACGGAAGCGAGCTTGCACTGATTTTGGTGACGGATTCGCCTGACGCGATGGCGGCAGCGGCCGGGCAGGTGAAAGACCGCGTCCCGCTGCTTGCTGCGGCAACGCCCGATACGGCCGAAGCAATGGCCAAGATAGCCAGGGAAAAGGGCTGTCCGCTCGTGGCAAAGGCCGAATCAATCGAGGCACTTGCCGATCTTAGCGAAAAGATTAAAGGTCAAGGCGTTGAAGACATCGTACTGAGTCTGGAAGGTCTGAGCCAGAGGGACCATTTGTATAACTTCTCAAGGGTGCGTGTATTGTCACTGAAGAAGGTTTTCCGGCCTCTGGGTTACCCGACTATATCCTTTGTGACCGAGGGCGACAGTGACACGCAGGTAGCCGCTGCGATAAGCCTGATTTGCAAGTACTCAGGCATAGTCGTTGTTGATACAGTTGAGCCGTGGGCGCTTTTGCCCATGCTGACGGCGGTGATGAATATCTACACCGATCCGCAGAAACCCGTCCAGGTGGAGCCGAAAGTCTATGCTATCGGAGAACCCGGCGAGAACTCACCAGTGATGTTCACAACGAACTTCTCACTGACATATTATACTGTCGAATCGGACGTCGAGGCCAGCAGAGTGCCAAGCTATATCCTCGTGGTGGACACTGAGGGCACGAGTGTCTTGACGGCTTATTCGGGTGACAAACTCAACGAAAAAACGGTGGCAGACGCGATGACAAAGTTCGACGTGGAAAAGCTGGTTAAGCACCGCAAGCTGATTATTCCCGGCTATGTGGCGGTGATGAGCGGCAAGCTCGAGGAAGCCACCAACTGGGAGGTTATGGTAGGGCCCAGAGAGTGTTCGATGCTGCCAAAATATCTGCAGGAAGTCTGGAATTAGAACAGGGCTTGCTGAGTAATAAATTGTTAACCGCATCTCAGTTCGCGAAATGCCGGACGCAAGAACGCGCGAAGAAGGAACCGATTTGGCCAAGAAAACACAAGATGCTCGCGAGAAGAAATGCCTGATTCGGTTTGAGCCGAGCGGGCTTAAGGTCGAAGTTCCGTCCGGTACGGTGCTTCTCGAGGCCGCGCACAAAGCCGGCATTTATCTAAGCAGCATCTGCGGCGGCGACGGTTACTGCGGCAAGTGCAAGGTGATAATAGACACAGGCCAGTTTCAGAGCCGACCCACCACGCTGCTTACCCAGGATGAGATACGCGAAAACGTTGTTCTCGCCTGCCAGACCAAAGTCCTTTCGGATATGACTATCACGGTTCCAAAGTCTCACACTTTGGAAACAAGTCAAATCCTGATGGACACCGACGCTCACCGATTCAGCGAGCTTCCCGGGGAGGTCCGAGCGGGATTATTTGAATTCGATCCGCTGGTGAAGAAGGTTTATGTCGAGATGTCGCCTCCGACTGTGCACGATCACACGGCCGACCACGAGCGACTATATCTGGCGATACGGGAGCAGGTGGAAGCGCCGGCTATGCAGACGGGCTTTCGTATCCTTCAAAAACTCCCGGCGGTGCTTCAGAATTCTCGGTATAAGGTCACGGCTACTATCGGCGGGCGCGGTGAATGTACAGAGCTCATCGAGGTCGAAGAGGGCGACCACCGGCCTAAGAACTACGCCGTGGCGGTTGACCTGGGCACAACTACCGTGGTGGCGCACTTAGTGAGCCTGACAGATGCCGCCACAATAGATACCGAAGCGACGTATAACAGCCAGATAAACTTCGGCGACGACTATATCCGGCGAATCATCTACGCAGAAGAGAACAATGCGTTTGACGAGATGCAGAATCGCATGGTCATTGACGTTAACAGTCTGATAGTAACGCTCGCAGCGAGAAAGAAGGTTGATTTGCAGGATATCACGATGGTGATATGCGCCGGTAATACGGCAATGGTGCATTTTTTGCTGAATCTCGATCCGAAGCGAATTCGGAGAGAGCCATATATCGCCTCGGCGAGCTTTGTGCCGCCGATTCGTGCGGCCGAAGTAGGGATTCAAATCAATAAGCGAGGTTTGCTGTACTGCCTGCCGAGTGTGGCGGCCTACATTGGCAGCGACATCGTGGCCGGTGTGCTTACTACGCGAATCTTTACGAAGAAAGCTATTTCGCTTTTCGCCGATATCGGGACGAACGGCGAGGTGGTTTTGGGCAATAAGGACTGGCTGGTTTGCGCTTCGAGCTCAGCGGGACCTGCGTTTGAAGGCAGCGGGGTTAAACACGGCATGCGGGCAGGGGCCGGGGCAATTGAGAAATTGGCTATTCTTGAAGGCGGCTCCGTCGAGTACAGAACAATCGCAGATACACACCCGGTGGGCATCTGCGGGTCAGGGCTTTTAGATACGCTTGCGGGATTATTCACAAACGGAATAATAGACCGAACCGGCCGATTCAAAGAGAACGGCCAAACGGGTGTAACCCAAGGCGACGAGGGTCTTCAGTTCCAACTGGTCCCAACGGATAACAGCCACCACGAGATAGTCATCACGCAGGCGGATATTGACAATCTCGTCCGTTCCAAGGCCGGGGTATTTGCAGCCATTCGCGTGCTTATGGAATCGACCCAAACAAAGCTCGACGACCTGGATGCAGTTTACTTAGCCGGGGGATTCGGGAACTTCCTGGATGTTCGGCAGGCCGTGACTATCGGAATGCTGCCCGATGTGCCCAGAGAGAGGATTAAATTCGTGGGAAATACATCAATCGCAGGGGCAAAGACTGTGCTGCTGAGCCGAAAAGCGATGAGCACGGCTGAAGAAATCGCCAACAGGATGACATATTTTGACTTGATGAGCCATGCCGGCTATATGGACGAATTTGTCAGGGCAAGTTTCCTGCCGCATACGGATTTGTCATTATTTCCTTCGGTAATGGCTGCGGCGAAGAAGTGACTAAAGTGAACTCACTGAGAAACCGGACATGGCAACGACTATCGCAATAAGTGGAAAAGGCGGGTCGGGCAAGACAACTCTGGCTTCTATGATTGTCAGGTCTCTGTTGGAGAGCCGACGAAGCGGCTGCGTACTTGCCGTGGATGCGGACCCCAATTCCTGCCTGGCTCTTACTTTAGGGGTGGAATCGGTCGGCACGATTGCCGAGATTCGGGAGCAGGCCAGCACGAAGCGGCCCACAAATCCAGGCGCGGATCGCCTCCGGACCTTTGAATATGGCATCCAGCAGGCAATCACCGAGGCCAAGGGATTCGACCTGCTGACTATGGGCAGGCCGGAAGGGCCAGGCTGCTACTGCGCTGCGAATAATATGCTGCGGCAGTTTATGGACAAACTCAGCTCGCAATACGAATATGTAGTTATTGACAACGAGGCCGGTATGGAGCACCTGTCGCGGCGAACCACGAATAACGTTGATTTGCTTTGTATCGTGGCCGAGCCAACCTCCGTCGGCATCGTCACGACCAAAAGGATCGCCGAGCTTGCCAATCAGTTGCCAATATCCGTAAAAGACATCGGCGTTGTATGGAACAAAACAGCGGATAGCGGACAGCGGATAGCGGATAGTAATGGTGTAGAGCTGATTGGGAAGGAAAAACTAAACGCTAAATGCTATACGCTGAACGCTGTTGAGACCTTCGGGTGCATACCGCCGGACGAATCTGTGTTCGAGGCTTCGGTCAAGGGAAAAAGCATCTTCGAAATCGACGAGAACACCCCGGCATATTCTGCGATGTGCAAAATACTCAAAGATAAATTGGGAAACCAACGAACGAAAATCTCAAAATAGGAAGCCATGAATAGTAATTTTTGGAGGATTTAATATGCCAGTTCCTGAAGTTGCAGAAAGCTTTACCGGCTCGGTGAACCGGATAACGCTCGGGGCAACCAAAGACAACGGGGGCACTCGAAGCGTAGCGGTAACAGTGGGCGGAGCGAAGAATGTCGTCTATGGAGGCTCCGCGGAAGATGTCGGTGAAAAACCGGTTGTCGCTATGGATGTTCTGGACAGTAAGCCCGAAGATTGGCCTGATGCCCTGGCCAATCCTTACAAGGACGTGCTCGACAGCCCCGGCGACTGGGCCAAGAAATGCGTTGAAGAATTCGGCGCCGAGCTGATCTGTGTGAAATTTGAGGGGATTCACCCCGACAAGGGAGATAAAGGCGCCGACCACGCCGTTAAAGTTACCGAAGAGGTGCTAAAGGCGGTGGGGGTACCGCTTGTGCTGTGGGGCTGCGGAAACGACGCCAAGGACAACGAGGTTATGCCCAAAGTCAGCGGTGCGGCAAAAGGTGAAAACTGCCTCATAGGCACTATCAAAGAGGACAATTACAAGTCCCTGACCGCCATTGCCCTGGCCGACGGTCATTTTCTTATCAGCGAAGCCCCTTTGGACATCAATATCGCCAAGCAGATCAACATTTTGGCTTCCGATATGGGCTTTCCTCTCGATCTGATTGTAACATTCCAGGCTACCGGGGCTCTGGGGTATGGGGTAGAGTATGCCTATTCGATTCAGGAGCGTCAGCGACTGGCGGCCCTTTCCGGCGATAAGATGATGGCGATGCCGGTTATCTGCGACGTGGGATACGAATCCTGGCGGGCCAAAGAGGCCAAGTTGGCCGATGCGCCGGGCTGGGGAGAAGTCGCCGACCGGGGACCGATGTGGGAAGCTGCGACCGCTACCTGCCTGCTGCAGGCCGGGGTCGATATAATTCGTATGCGTCATCCAAGAGCGGTCGCCACCGTTAAGAAGTTCATCGATCAGGTGTGGAAAAGTCAAGGGTAAAACCCGAGACCCAATACAGCAACAACAGGTCAGTTATCTGAAGGAAGGGGTTTATTATGATACTAATTGCAGAGCGGCTCAACGGAATGTTTACCGATGTCAAGCGGGCCATTGCCGATAAGGATAAGAAAGTCATCCAGGAATTGGCAAAGAAGCAGACCGAAGCGGGGGCTGCATATCTGGACGTGAACGTGGGCACCGCGGCGGCGGACCAGGAAGCGACGATGCAGTGGCTGGTTGAGACGATCCAGGAGACCTGCTCGACGCCTCTGTGCCTTGATTCGCAGAAGCCCGGCGTTATCGCCGCGGGACTGAAAGTGGTCAACGCTGAGAACGGGCTCATCCTGAACTCGACCCCGCTGAACAGGAAAAGCGACGAAGAGGTGTTCGACAAGTACGTTGAGATGGCGGAGCAGGCGGGACCCAAAGCGAGCATTATTGCCCTGACTATGGACAAGAACGGTGTTCCTCAGGATACCGACAACCGCGTCGCCATAGCCGCGGAGATCGTCTCAAAGGCGATGGAAAAGGGATTCGACGCGCAGCGGCTGTTCATCGATCCGATCGTTTTGCCGGTCAAGGTTCCAGACGCCCAGATCCAGCCCACCAGTATTCTGGCGGCGATGGATCAGATAAAATACCTGGCCGAGCCGGCACCACACATGACGGTGGGGTTGTCAAATCTCTCTCAGGGAACTTCGGAAAGGAGCCTGATAAACCGGGTGTTCCTCGCTGTGGCTATGTCGCGCGGCCTGGATTCAGCCATCGCCGATGTGTTCGACACGGACTTGATGAATGTAGTGGCGACGGCTGAGATGCTAATGAACAAACAAATATATTCGGATAGCTACTTAAAGGTCTACACATCCATCAATAAAGCGTGAAACGATTACTTTCGCAGATACAGGCTCTGCGATTTATATAAAAGCAGGAACGAAATGTGAAATATGAGGTAAGAGATGAAACTTGACCCAACAAAAATGAAGGATTGGCAGATTGCAGAAGCTGCCGAGGAAAACATGAAGTCTCTGGCTCAACTTGCTGGCGATTTGGGTCTAAATAACGATGAATTTATACCTATAGGACACAACTTGGGCAAGGTCGCTTATATGAAAGTACTTGAGCGATTGTGAAGTACTCCAAACGCAAAATATATCGATGTTACCGCTATTACGCCAACCCCCTTAGGTGAGGGAAAAACAACCACCGCCATCGGACTGATTGAAGGTCTTGGTAAATTAGGCAAGCGTGTTGTCGGCGCAATTCGTCAACCGAGTGGCGGCCCCACGTTCAATATCAAGGGTTCGGCGGCTGGTGGAGGTCTTGCGCAGTGTATTCCTCTTACGCCGTTCTCAATCCGACTCACAGGTGATATAGACAGACTCCATCACAAACGTACACAATTTAGCTATGGTAGCCCTGACTTCGCGTATGCAACACGAAAACAACTATGATGATGCCCGGCTGGCCAAAAGCAATCTGAGGCGAATAGATATCGACCCCGAAAGTGTTCAAATGAAATAGACGATGGATTTTTGCGCCCAGGCCCTGCGTAACATCAGGATTGGCCAAGGTGGGAAAATGGACGGCTATGAAATGGACTCGGGCTTTCAAATTACAGTCTCAAGTGAAGTTATGGCTATACTTGCGGTTGCTAAGGACCTGAAAGACCTGCGAGAACGTATGGCAAAAATTGTCGTAGCCTACGATAAGAAAGGTAATGAGGTGACGACTGCCGACCTTGAAGTTGACGGTGCTATGACCGCCTGGATGGTTGAGGCAGTTAATCCTAATTTGTTACAGACCATTGAAGGCCAGCCCGTATTTGTGCACGCCGGGCCTTTTGCGAATATTGCTATCGGTCAAAGCTCTATTATCGCTGATATGGTAGGATGGTAATCAGCATGTAAAACAGCCACGGGTAAGTTGAAAAAATCGGCAAGTAA
>CAYWOD010000124.1:0-10488 GCA_964459805.1 uncultured Pirellulales bacterium | reverse complement strand
TGAGGAGCACTTGCTGGCTGTTGATGCGAATAATTACGGAGTCGGCTGGGGCTATAATAACTTCGGCCAATGTGAAACCGCAGAGAATGACAATAACAAGCTGACCCGGCGTATCTCCTTCGGGGCGATGTTCTTGATCATCACTACGGGCAATTAATTATCGAGCCAGGCGTTCGCGATGTCCCAATCTTCGAAATCCACTCGCCCGTCACCGTTCAGATCGAAGGTTAAGTCGTCTCCTTCCTTAAGCCACTCTCGGGCGAATATTGCGAAGTCATCGAAATCTATTATGCAGAGGGCAAGCTGGAAACCAACAGTGATGTTTTCGCCGGCGTCCTCGGCGCGTACCTCCGGTTCGTAATAGAGGTAGGCCTTGCTGTCGGGTATGACCGCACGAACAGGGAAGCGGGCTATTACAGCGAAGCTGAAGGAGCGCTGCTCACCGGAAGTCAGGCCATCGACATAGAGGATAACCTTTCGCCCGGCAACTTCCACCTTGCTGACGGTCCCGGCCTCGACGAGGTCATCCAGTGACTGCTGGACGGGCGCGAAACCGGTGGGCACTCCCACATCAACAATCATCATTCCGGACTCGCCCGCGTGGCCAAAGTAGCGGACGGTAGCGGTGACGTTTACGATGTCGTCCACATCGACGTGGCTTGCGTCGTAGATTACTTCAAGGGCCATACCGTTGTTGACAATCTCGTCCCTGAGAAAAACGTTAAAGCGGCGGACAAGTTGGTATCGGGTCTCGCCGGAGCCGACGGCGGCCAGCTCGATATGGGTGCCGGGGGCCAGCTCTGCAATCTGGAGGACGTCGAAGTTGTTGGCATCAACGGTGAACTGCGCGAGGATAGTCTCATCGGATGATTTGGCGGTTACGGTCAGTTTAACATTGCGGGTTTGGACCCGGGCGGCAATCATCAGTGCCTTTAAGGCCATTACGGTATCCTGGGTGGAGCCGAAGCCGCCGCGGCTGTTCTGCTGGAGGGCGAGCCATTTAATAGCGCTGTTGGCCTGCGGCTTTTCCGTTTCAATCATAGCCAGAGCGACGTAGGCGGTGGTCTCGATTGGGTGCGGCTGCCAGTGGATACCGTCGCCGTCTGTAACGGCAATCTCCAGCAGTCTGGCGATAGCGGCGTCGGCGGCTGTGGAATTGCCGAGACGCGCGAAGGCCAGGGCAGCGATGGCCAGGGCGTATGCATCATCCTGGACAGTGGAGAGATTATCAACAAGATATTGTGAGGCGGCGGTTAGGGCGTCCGGTTCAGCCGAGCCGTAATCCGCCAGGGCTATTGCGACGAAGGCGGTAAGCGCGTAAGCGCCTTGCATACCTCCGATCATCTCTTTGTGGTGTATGAAGCCTACGGGTTCCCAGGAACCATCTTCCAACTGGTGAGACTCGATCCAGGCCGCGGCGGCGGCAAGTACGGTTTCGTCGATCGTCTGAATGTCTCGGGCGGCGCTGAAACTATCAAGGACAAAAGCAGTCAGCCACAAGCTTCCGGAGTCGTCGCTATCGCCGAAAGCGGAGAATGAGCCATCGCCTCGGCGGTACGTGAGCTCTCGCTGGTAGCCGCAGGTGATGAAGTGCTCGGCCTTAGCTCGGACTTCGGGGGTGAGCTGGCCCGTGGCGTCGAGGTAGCGAAGTACTTCGACATCCGGCGTGAAGAACATCATATTCTGCTCGCCGCAGCCGTATGGGACCTGAAGCAGGTCGTCGAGGCCGTTAATGCTCTGGGCGACGAGGCTGGGTGTGATGGTCAGGAGGAGCTTTTCGGAGCCTGGGACGCTCCATGACGGTACATTCGCATCAAGTGTTAGCGCTTGGCCGGCCTTAATCATCCCGTTGGTGATTAGCTCTCGTTGGGTGCCTTCGGGCTCGACCAGAAGCTCTTTACGAACGGCATCGGCACGCAGGACCGAGCGGAGGGTGACCTCGAGGGTGTTGCGGCCGAGCTTTTTCGGCTGGATGAGGAACGAGGCCAGAGCGACGGAGTTGGCGTTGACCGAGACCTTTTGCACGTTAGGGTCGAGCAGGTCGAACCAATCGGCATCGGTCAGCTCGACGTGGACGAGCTGGGGCTCATCGAGATAGTTGAATACCTGAACACGAACGGGGAACTGCTCGCCGCGGGTGACGGCATAGGGCAGGTCGGGCTCGCCGAAGAACTCCTGGAAGACGAGCAGTTGGGATTCGGCGATGCCCAGGCCCTTGTTCGACGTTGATACTGCGTGGAGGCGCCAGGTGGTGATGCTGTCGGGCGCGGTCAGGTCGATGACGGCGGCGCCGTCCGGGTCGGTAAGCAGGTCGGGCACCCACAGCCAGGTTTCGGGGAAGAACTGACGGATACGGGTGACCTCGGCCAGCGGAGCGCCATCATCGGCAGTTCCAGGCGCCAGTATCGGTTCTCCGCCTCCACCTGCAAATATGACGTTTTCCCAATCCCATCTCCAGTCCCAGATGGGTCGGCCCTGGGGCACTTCGAAGGAATCGGAGGCGAGGACCTGAAGGCCCGCTTCCTCGAAGACATCGTAGGCGCCATGAGTTGAGTAGTAGGAATCGTGCGTTTCGAATTGGGGCTCCATAAATCGGCGTTCGAGCTCGTCAAAGACCTGCTGCATATTTAGCCGGCCCTCGTTCAGGGCATAAACCGACTCATCGACGATGGCGATGCCGACCATAGCCTCGGCGTCGGCTTGAACGGAGAGCTTTACGGCGTCGCCGGGCAGGACCTGCTCGGCGTCGAACTGCACGTCAAGCTCGGCGGGATTGTGGATATTTACTTCGAGGCCGAGCGTATCGGCGGATATTTCGTTGTTCGGATTGATGATATATGCGACGACCTTAGCGGCGGGGATCATCTGGCCGGTCGCCTGGAACACGATCCGGGAGTCGGTGGTGGCATCGGAGAAGACGGTGCGGCCGTTGGCGAAAACGTCGTAATAAACCGTGGCCTCGTGCGTGCGAAATGCCTCGATTGTGACGGTATCTCCGACATTGACCGAGGCATCGGAAGCGCGGCTGATGTGGAGGAAGCTGTCGGTAGGGGAATAGGCGGCGTAAATGATCAATTCGGTCTCAGTCTCTTCGCCGTCTGCGTGGGCCGAACTTTTGAGCCGGGCCCAGGCGGTATCCTTGGGTGCGGTGAAAGAGACGGTGGCTGAGCCGTTGACGTTGAGCGAGACGGTTTCCTCGGAGAGCTTGGTGTGGGACTCGTTATAATACTCGCAGACAGTTCTTGCCGAGACATCGAGGGGTTCGCCGTCGGGCGTTTCGGCCACGAGGAGTACATCAAACGGCAGGCCCGGAGTCAGCGCGCGTGAGGTGGCGATAAGCTGATGCCGGATGGCCGAGGTGGTCATCTTGAGCAGCTTGGTTGTTTTCTCATCGTGGTCGGATGTGTCCGTGACGGTGACTTCAAGCTGCACGCTGCCTGCGCCGCCTGCGCCGGGCGTGCCGCTTACATAGCCGACGGCGGGCAGGGTGAAATCAGCAGCGCCGTCGGACAGGGTTGCGGTGTAGGTTGCGTATTCCTCCCAGACGCCGACGTAACGACTGGCGTAGATCTCGACGGTCCCGTCAACGGGTTTGCCGAAGAAGTAATTGGCTTTTACGGTTCCTACGACTTCTTCGTCCACGAGGAAGTAATCGCGGTCGGTTATCAGCTCGACGTCGAATCGCGGGAGGACGTATTTTTCGACGCGGACATCGAGTGTGCCAGAGGCTGAGCCGGATTCCGCGGTGATCTTCCAGGTCCCGTAGTTTAGCTCGCTGGCGAGATCGAGCTCGAAGGGTGCTACGCCGAAGGCGTTTGTGGTCAGAGGCTTTCGGAATATCTTGATGCCTTTGCCGTCGGTGATTTCGACGTTCACATCAGCCGAGGTGGGCTTGAGGTTGTTGGTCAGCAGCAGGACACGGGCCTTGATGGTCTGGCCGGGCTTGTAGATCGGCTTGTCGGTCTCGATGAGGAGCACCGGCATCTGGCGGACCTGGACATCGGCGGTGAGGGGCTCGGCAAGACCGGCCACTTGGATCTCGATTGAATACGCTCCAGGCTCGACCTCGGGCGTCTCGAAATGGGCGGTGAGCCTGCCGTCATCGTCGGTGGCCCCGCTGAAGAGCAGCAACGATGCCGAAGAGTCCGTTCTGAGACGGGCTCTGACGCGCACCCGGGCCGGAGTCTTGTCGGCGAGTTTCAGCGCGGTGACCGAGACGGCGGCGGGTGTGCCGGTGTAGATCGCCTTGGGCGCGAGAACGAGGATACTGACAGTGTCGGCTGTGCCTGCCCGATCGTCGGACGTATCGGCCGGTGCCAATGGCACCAGCGGCATGGACGTCAGGAGGACCGCGGACAGGACTACGAGAACGAATGATGTTGCTTTTATTCTCCACGCCATTTTTGTACCCCTTCAAAAATGAGTATGTGGCTAGTATTATACCGATAACAAGCTGCTTGTCAAGAACAAATTTTCTAAAATCTGCACCAAAAATCCCGGGATCCACAGCCTTTCGCTCTGGGCGGTGGGGGTGGATTTTAGATTGCAATGGGGGGGGATTTGGGTTATAAAGCCGGTTCCTTTGGATAATAGGTAATTGGTTACTGGTGATTGTCCAAGTAATTGCGACGTTTTGCACTTTTTGGCGTTTGAGTGTAAAGGGAACGGGAAAACGCCTTTTTCGAGGAATTGACGATGGCGGAAGTTAAGAAATATATTGCGGTTGATCTGGGGGCTGAGAGCGGGAGAGTGATGATCGGGTCGGTATCGGCCCAGAAGCTTATTCTCGAGGAGATTCATCGGTTCGGGAATGGGCCGATAGAAGAGGATGGGGCGCTGAAGTGGGACTTCGAGAAGCTGATGCGCGAAATCAAAGTGGGTATAAGCAAGTCGGCGAAGGCGGCGCGGACCCAGGTCTGGGGGATTGGGGTGGATAGCTGGGGCGTCGATTTCGGGCTGTTAGACGGGGACGGGGAGCTGGTCGAGAATCCGTATCACTATCGGGACAGCCAGACGAACGGGATGCAGGACAAGGCGTTCGAGCTGATGCCCAAGCGTGATATATACGACAATAGCGGAGTGCAGTTTATGCAGCTCAACAGTCTCTATCAACTGTTGGCGATGCGATTGGCTAATTCGATTGCTCTGGCCAAGGCGAAGGACCTTGTTTTTATTGGCGATCTGGTGAGCTACTATCTGAGCGGGAAGATTTTCGCGGAATACACGTTAGGCAGCACATCTCAATTTATGGATATGCGGACGGGCCAGTGGTCGAAGGCAATTATGGACGGGCTTTCTCTGCCGACCGGTATTCTGCCGAAGGTTGTGGCGCCCGGGACGGTTGTGGGGCAATTGAGCGCGAAGGTCGGGCAAGAACTCGGGTGCGGGCCAATTCCGGTTATCGCTATCGGGGCGCACGATACGGCCTCGGCGGTGGCGGCGGTCCCGGCGAGCGAGGGCAATTGGGCGTATCTTTCTTCGGGGACGTGGAGCCTTATGGGGGTGGAGGTGCCGGAGGCGATTGTGAGCGATAAGACTTATCGATACGAGTTCACGAACGAGGGCGGAGTTGAGAATACGATTCGCCTGTTGAAGAATATAATGGGGCTTTGGCTGATGCAGGAATGCCGCAGGCAGTGGCAGCGTGAGGGGACGGAGCTGTCTTACGATGAGCTGGAGGCTATGGCGGAGCAGGCCGAGCCGTTTGCGTGTCACTTGAACGTGGACGAGAGCGCGTTTTTGGCGCCGGGTGATATGCCTAAGAGGATATATGAGTATCTGGAGCGGACGGGGCAAAAAACGACCGACGACAAGGGGCAAATGATAAGGATTATATTAGAGAGCCTGGCCCTGCGGTATCGGGCGGTGATGGAATATATCGAGGACGCTGCGGGCCAGACTGTCGATGTGCTGCATATCGTCGGGGGCGGGATACAAAATGAGCTGCTGTGCCAATTCACGGCCAATGCGCTGGGCAAAAAGGTGATCACCGGGCCGATAGAGGCGACAGCCAGCGGCAATATCCTGATGCAGGCCATTGCGACCGGACAGATAAAGACGCTCAGCGAGACCAGGGAGATTGTCCGCAAGTCGTTCGAGCTCAAAGAGTATGACCCGCAGGACACGGCGGCGTGGGAAGAACAATACGAGAGAATTATGAATTGAGAATTTGGAAAGCAGAATAAGGATGATCTGTTTTGACTGAGGAACTGGAAGGTAAGTTAGATAGTTTCGAGGCTGTTGAAAGAAAGCGGGCTTTGGCGGGGCTTTGCGAAAAGGTCGAGATGGGCCGGATCGAATTGCCCGAGGCGGGGACGGACGTCAATATACACTGCCATACTTTCTTTTCGTATAACACGTACGGTTATTCACCGAGCAAATTCGCATGGCTGGCCCGCAAGGCCGGGTTGGCCGTTGCGGGCGTGGTGGATTTCGACGTCTTGGATGCCCTGGAGGAGTTTCTGGAGGCGGCGAGGCTGCTGGGCTTGAAGGGCTGCGCAGGGTTAGAAAGCCGGGTGTATGTGCCGGAATTTGCGACGCGAGTGATGACCTCGCCGGGCGAGCCGGGGATAACATACCACATGGGAGTGGGGTTTCCGCGGGCCAGGCTCGAAGGCAAGGAGGCGGAGTTTCTGCTCGGGCTTCGCAGGACGGCCCAGCAGAGGAATCGGGATTTGATGATGCGGGTAAACGAATATCTTCGGCCTGTGGAGCTGGACTACGAGCGGGACGTGCTTGTCTTGACGCCGTCGGGCAACGCCACCGAGCGGCATATGTGCCTTGCGTACGCGCGGAAGGCCAAACAGCTCTTCGGGGACGGAGAGGAGCTGGCCAATTTATGGTCGGAAAGATTAGGCATAGAGATAGAATCATCGTGGCTGCCTGAAAGCAGGGGTATCCTGGATGCGATTAGGGCCAAGACGATGAAGCGCGGGGGCGTGGGGTACGTTCAGCCGGGCGAGGGGGCGTTTCCGCTGATGGCCGATATGAATCGGTTTGTAGCCGCAGCCGGGGGAATTCCGACGTTGACCTGGCTGGATGGGACCAGTGACGGCGAGAAGGACATCGAGGAGCTGCTGGAAGTATCCATGAGCACGGGGACGGCGGCGATAAACGTGATCCCGGACCGCAATTATACAGTGGGGAAAAAGGGTGAGAAACTCGAGAACCTCTATCAGGTACTGGAATTGGCCGAGAAGCTACATCTTCCGGTCGTTATAGGCACGGAGATGAATAGTCCGGGGCAAAAGTTTGTCGATGACTTTGGCACCGGGGAGCTGAAACCGTTAGTTCCACAGTTTCTCAAGGGCGCACACATTGTCTATGCACACTCCGTGCTCTCACAGAAATGCGGGATCGGGTACATCGGCCAGTGGGCACAGAAGAACTTTGAGACCGTCCAATCTAAAAATGAATTCTTCCGAGAGGTTGGAAGCTCGCTCGAGCCGCGAGAAGAAGATAAGTTGAGCGGGTTGAGCGAAGAAGCTACACCGCAAGAGATACTGGGGAAAGTAACGCAGGACTCGTGACGTGTGGTCCGAGATGCAAGAGACAAGAAACAAGGGACGAGATATGACAGTGCCGGAAACTCAGTATGCCGTACAGTTGGTCGGGGCGGATGAGCTATCGCTGAACAGGTCGAAAGAGGTTTTTCGGCCGGGCCCGTATCAGATTCTTTGCCGGGTCGAGGCGGTCGGGCTTTGCTTTTCGGACCTGAAGCTGCTCAAGCAGTTCTCAAGCCACGTTCGCAAGAGCGAATTGGTCAGCGGTATCGAGCCGGAGGTTCTTGCCGAAATTCCGAGTTATGTGCCCGGCGAGGCGCCGACGGTGCCGGGGCACGAGACGGTGGTCAGGATTGCGCAGGTTGGAGAGGGTGTGGAGGACTTCAAGGTTGGGGAGCGTTACCTTGTTCAAACGGATTACCGGTGGCTTCGAACGGCGACTACCAACGGGGCGTTCGGGTACAACTTCGAGGGCGCGCTGCAGGAATATGTGCTGATGGATAAGCGGGTAATCACCTCGCCGGAGGGCGAGTCGATGCTCTTGCCGGTATCGGAAGAGCTTTGCGGCTCGGCGATAGCCCTGGTCGAGCCTTGGGCGTGCGTCGAAGATGCCTACGCGTCAACCGAGCGAACGCGGATTGCCGAAGGCGGGCAGATGCTCGTTGCAGCGGAAGTGGAGGTTGCTGCTGAAGGTCTTGTTAGTCTGTTCGAGAGTTATGGCAAGCCGGGAGCTATCACGTTGGTTTCAAAGGACGAGGCGCCCGCGGGAATGGGCGTCGAGATTGAGAAACTCGAGAGCATATCGGGGCTGGCCGAGGCGAGCTTCGACGACGTGATTTACTACGGTTCGAATCCCCAGACCGTCGAGGCGCTATTTGGAAAAGTAGGAACAAACGGGCTGTTGAACATTGTTCAGTGCGGGGGCAAGTTCGGCAGAGATATTGTTACGATGGTGGGTCGAGTTCACTACGGGGGGATTCGCATAATCGGCACCTCGGGTTCCGATCCGGCTGAGTCGATGGAGGTCATCCCGGAGACGGATGAGATTCGCCCCGGTGACAGGATAAACGCTATCGGTGCGGGCGGGCCGATGGGGATGATGCACGTGATACGAAATATCTGTCAGGGGGTCGAGGGGGTGAGCGTTTTTGCGAGTGATGTGGACGACAACCGGCTGGCGACGTTGAGCAGGATTGCGGGACCTCTGGCCCAGAAGAACGGCGTTGAGTACAAGGCATTTAATCCCACAAAGGAAAAGGTTGCCGAGCGCTTCGACTATGCGGCCTTGATGGTGCCGATACCAGCCTTGGTGGCGGCGGCGGTGGAAGCGGCTGCGGAGGGGGGATTGATAAATATCTTTGCGGGGATTCCGGCTACGGTGACGGGCCAGATTGATTTGGATACGTATATCGAGAAGCGATTGTACTTCATCGGGACGAGCGGCTCGACTCTGGACGATATGAAGCGGATGTTGGAGAAGACAGAGACCGGGAGGCTCGATACGAATGTCAGCGTTGCGGCAGTCAGCGGGCTGGACGCTGCGGTCGAGGGGATTCGAGCGGTTGAAAATCGCCTGATAGCGGGTAAGATAATTGTGTATCCGGCGTGCAAAGGCCTGGGGCTGACTCGGCTCGAGGAGCTGAGCGAAAAGCTGCCGGAGGTTGCACAGCATCTGAGCGACGGGCTTTGGACAAAGGCAGCAGAGAAGGCCCTGCTGGAGGCATACGAGAGTTGAAACAAAAAAAACAGTAACCTTTCAAGAAGGCAAAGATTATGAAACAACTAACAAGACAATTGGATGTCCGATTGGTTTGCTGGCTTTTCTCGGCTGTCTTTTTGGTGGCGGGCTGCGGGGGGCCTAACCTGGAATTTGACGGCTCGATGGTGAATATGGGGAATCTGCCTCGCTTATCGTATGCGAAGACGCGGTCGGTCAGTCCGGAGAATTTTACCGGCGAGAAGGGCAAAGGCGGAATGGCGACCGAAGGAACGGGGAAAAACGCGGCGCGTGAGTTAGGGCAAGGCTGGAAGGTTTCTCCTTCGATGCGGATTGAGGCGGGCCAGACGTTTGTAATGGCCGATATCAAAGGGCCCGGGGTGATCCAGCATATCTGGATGACCCCAACCGGAAACAACCGGCTGAATATTCTGCGAATCTATTGGGACGGGGAAAAGAAACCATCTGTCGAGTGTCCCGCGGGCGATTTTTTTGCGTGCGGGATGGGTGAGTATGTTAAGGTGAGCTCGCTGGCCGTGTGTGTTAATCCCAAGAGCGGATTTAACTGCTATTGGGCGATGCCGTTTCGCAAACGGTGCAAGATTACGATGACGAATATCGATGCCAAGAGGATGACACTGTACTACCAGGTCGATTATGCGCTGACGGACGTTGCGAAAGATATGGGCTATTTTCACGCGCAGTTTCGCCGGGTGAATCCGCTGCCGGATAAGGTGGATTATACAATCGTTGACGGCATCAAAGGACGAGGTCAGTACGTGGGGACTTATATGACGTGGGGCTCGAACAGTCCGGGCTGGTGGGGTGAAGGTGAGATAAAGTTCTATATGGATGGCGATAAGAAGTTTCCGACGATTTGCGGGACGGGGACGGAGGATTACTTCTGCGGTTCTTACGGGTTCTCGAATCCGAAAGGCGGCGGTTATCTGGAATTTAACACGGCTTATGCGGGTATGCCGCAGGTGATAATGGACGAGAAGCAGCCCCGCTTCGCTCTGTACCGCTGGCATATTACGGACCCTATCAGATTCGAGAAGAACCTGAAAGTGACGATGCAGGCGCTGGGATGGCAAAGCGGGGGAAGGTATCTGCCTTTGAAAGACGACCTTTCGTCGGTTGCGTTCTGGTATCAGAGAGAACCGCACGCAGCGTTTCCGGAATTGCCTGATAAGGAGGCGTTGAAGATTAAGTAGTGAACTTTTGCAAAATTGCAGGTTAGGCCTATATTGTTGAAGAATTGCTTCTTTA
>CAYWOD010000123.1:0-10503 GCA_964459805.1 uncultured Pirellulales bacterium | reverse complement strand
AAAGCCCATCTTACCTTGCCTGAAGGATTTACTGTTGAAGACGTAGATTCTAACAGACCGGCCGTATTGCATTCTTTTGGTTTTGAATCCGCCCCTCTGGATGTCTTTGTCAACGAGGATGAACTGGTGGAGATCGAGGCGGCCTTTGAGCGTGAGGTGGTATGCTCTCTGGCAGGCGATTGGCCCCAGATGTTGACTGTTGCAGGTTTCCTGACTGATGGGAATATTTTCCTTGGCAACTCTAATGTCAGAGTTATCACGCCGGGTATGAAGGAAGTACAAGAGCTGGCATACTACTGGCTGAGTGCCGACTGTAATCCTGGCAATATGTGCAATGGGATGGACCTGAACGGGGACTCTATAGTCAACTTTATGGACTTCGCCCTGCTCCAAGGAATAGAAGTTGAATTTATCAGTCAGTGAATAAGTGGGGATGCCCCATTTTCGCCCATCGGCGGCTACAACCGGGATACAACCATACAACCCGTTATCTGCCAATTCCGCAAAAATGCTCATTCCATAAGTGCTGTTGTATCAGTGAGTTAGAAAAAATGTGAAATTTGCAAACGTTTTATATATCCGATGCCTGTCGTTAAGTCGTGTCAAGCTTATTTTAAGGGTATAAGCTGGGTGTTTCTCCACGGTGTTTGGGCGATTGTCTAAAAGACGCAAGAGCAGTTCAAGCAAACTGAGACATTCAGACGATAATACTATTTATGAAAATCTGGAGCTTCCCAAAATGGATTTTAACAGTCACGGTTCAGGAAAAGCTGTTGGGACAGAGTCCGAAAGTCTTTTTCAAAACGTGTAAACAGTGGAAGTGAAACATGACAGACTTGAAGTTAATCCCGCTGGTGGACTACTGCCAACTGCCCGAAAAAGAGATGAAAGCTCGCGCGACGGCATTCTACGCCGAAATGCGAAAGCGGCGGTCTGTCCGCTCCTTTTCCGACAGGCCCGTACCGCACGAAGTAATCGAAGACTGTCTCCGCTCCGCAGGGACAGCCCCCAGCGGGGCAAATATGCAGCCGTGGCACTTCGTTGTCGTCGAGAAGCCGGTTGTCAAACGGGTCATCCGAGAAGCTGCCGAGCAAGCTGAACGCGAGTTTTACAGTCGGCATGCGACGGAGGAGTTTTTAGATGCATTGTCTCCACTGGGCACCGATGCGAGCAAGCCCTTTCTAGAGACTGCTCCGTGCCTAATAGCCATATTCGTGCAGCGATATGGTCTAACCAAGGAAGGAGAAAAAGTGCAGCACTACTACCCGACAGAATCAGTAGGAATCGCTACTGGCCTGTTCATTGCGGCGGTACACCATGCAGGGCTTGCTGCACTTCCTTATACGCCCAGTCCGATGGGTTTCCTGAATGAGATTCTCAAACGGCCGGACAATGAGCGGGCAATGCTAATTCTCGTAGTGGGCTATCCGGCGGAGGACACAATGGTGCCCGACATTTGCAAGAAGCCCTTGGATGAAATTGCCACGTTCTTCTGAACGAATAATACAACGCTTGGTTTATGGTTCACTCTGACACGGTCACAGATTCCTCCGCAGTGCCCTTTGAGTCGAGTAAATGTGCTAGCAGCATCGGACAACAAGAACTATTTCCGGCCCGATAAATGTTGAAAACCGCTTTTTTTGTGTTTGACAGGGGTGTTGACAGGAACAATTTTGACCGAAATGTGTGGATGTAGTAACATAATGGAGACACGGTTTTTCAAACGGTCGCAAGGGAACATATTCAAGTCGAAGAACTGATGGTCCAACTATTGTCATATTCCACAGTGCGCATGGACGTGGCTCAATCCACCCACTGCAATTATATTACGTGCTATTGCAGCCGATATAGTCGTCGCTTCGCTGTTCACAAGAATCAGCGTCTGCAGCATTCTCACCCGTATAGCTTTCTCAATGTGTCTTGCATATCAGGCTCCATCACGTCAGCATATATCTCTGTCGTGCGAATGCTGGAGTGGCCCAGCTGCTTCTGTACCAGGCGCAAGTTGTAACCGCTGGCTCGGTATAGTTGGTATGCGTACGTGTGCCTGAGACAATGGATTGAATAGTGGGCAGTCAGACCAGCTTTGGCAGCTGTCCGTTTGAAAGCTTTCTGTATGGCCCGAGTCGTCATATGTCCTCCTGTATTGCTTGAGAGAAGCAGCGGCTCATCTGGTTCAGTGGACTCGCCAACAGCTTGCTTCCACAGAATGTATTCGTCATAATGGTACTTGAAGGAGTCACTCAACTTGACCAGTCTCATCTTGCCACACTTGCCCCGGCGAACAATGAGCGAAGGATTACGTTCTGTTGTGAACACGTCGCCACACTTCAACTGCGCCATCTCCATGACCCTCAATCCTGTTGACAAACCCAGATCCACAATGAAATAGCCCCTGACGGGGACTTTCCGCCCAAGAGATTTGGCGACTTGAGCTCTTTCTCTTGCAGTCTCTAACAACTTCTTTGCCGCGACCAGAGAAAGAAACTTGTCCGGTGTCAGGATCCAGTCGGTCCAGCCTGTTTTGGTAATCATCTGCGCACTCCTTGAAAATCAGTCCGCCGGCGTGAATATGAATCCCTGGAGTGCGGTGGAATTTGCACAATCACCAAATATTAAGACGGGCATGCCTTATTACCAAATAGTACATGGAAATAATGAGTATGGTTAGCAGTTGTGTCGTTAGACAATGAAGGCGAGAATGCCCAGAGGGATATGAAATCGCTGAGAACAACTGCCCTCGAAATGGACTGTGGGGCAGATCTTACCGTGGTACAGGGAAAGCTTTGGAATTCATGCCAATTCTGAACGTTTCCCGTCAGAGCTCAAACCGGTTCTTTCGCTTGAACCTGTAGCAACCGAACATGTTCGGGTCGGACAAGCCGGTCTCTGCAAACGATGCCTATCGTGTGCCACCGCTGCTTTCGGTCGTGAAGCTCCAAACCGCGCCCGTGGTCGTTCCGCCGGGGCCGACCTCGTCGATTCGCCAGTAGTACCTTGTTTCGTTGGCCAGAGGCCTTGGATCAAATGTTGCGGCCGCTTGGTTAATCTGCAATTCAGGAGGATCGGCGGTTCCAAAGTAGATGTCGTGCGACGTTGCATAAGCACCGGAAGTCCAACTTAGAACTGGATCAGTCCGAATGCCAACAGCTCCGTCGTGAGGATTGGGATAGCTTGCCCTGCTCGGCAAGAAGGACTCGCAACCTACAAGCCAATCCTCAAGGAATATAGCCAAATCATTCGCATCAACTCTACCGCTTTGATTGAAGTCAGTGCCGTGACAATCGTTTGAATCTGCACAATCATCGTCAGACCAATTTGACGCAAAAAAAGAATAATCAATGAAGTTTACGCCGTCCGGGCAGAGGATGTCGCTGGGCAATACCTGCCATGCGAATCTCGGGTAGTTCGTGCCTTGACAAACAGTCCAGATATCCTCGGTGCCGTTGTCCGGTTCGCCGACGAAGTCCCAAGTCGCGGAGGTAAACGTATTTAGCGTCTGCATTGCTGCAGTGGATAGTCCCTGTACATCTTCAGCTTCGCCATAGTCTTCGCCTATACCAACGGCTACCCCGTGGCGCTGAGTCTCTGTGTCCCAGAAGCAGTTCGTAATGGCTTGGTCGCGGCCGTTACGCCCTATCAGCCCGCCGACATACTCATCGCCGGCGACATCGCCGGTGGAATAGCAGTTGGAGACGGTGCCGGAATTGTGGCCCAGCAGGCCACCGACGCGCCCAGTACCACTTACTGTTGTAGTGGAATAGCAGTTGGTGACAACTGCTATCTCCGGAATCCAAGATCGTTGTGTGCTATTGGATGCTAGCCCGCCAACCTCCGTACCTCCCTCGACATACCCGGTCGAGTAGCACTGGGAGATGGTGCCCCCGTCATTGTCGCCCACAATCGCACCGGCGTGGTAATCTGTACTTATGTGAACGTCCTCCACTCCAAGACTCTTGACGGTGGCCCCATCCATCTGGCCGAACAAGGCGACATAGATTCGCCCGGCACCGACAGCATCGATTGTCAATCCGACTATCCTATGCCCGTTGCCGTCGAACACGCCGGTGAAAGACGGAACCTCCGCACCAGGCGGCGGAGGGATCGGATACGGTGCAATAACGGCGTCGGGATATGTCCTTCCAGAAAGATCGACATCACACTGCAGCCGAATGTGGTCGTCCCAGTACTCAGGTTTAGCCCCAAACAAATCAAATTCAAACGAGTTTCGAATCCGATACGGATTGTCCTCGCTTCCAAGTCCCTGCAGCGTGAACGTGCGGGTGAACTGAGGATATGCCGTCACAGGCATAGCCCAGACATCTTCCGTACCGTTCGCCGTCTCACCAATAAAGTCCCAGCCGGCCGAAGTGAAAGTCGCCTCGATAGTCATATCCGGGGTACCCAGGCCGACTACGTTGTCAATTGTACCGCCTTCGATAAGACCTATGCTCTCAGTTACCGCGTGAGTCTGCATCTGCGTATCCCAGAAGCAATTCTCCACGGTTGCGTGGTGGGCTTTCCCGATCAAGCCTCCGGCTTCGTCGAGACAATTCACGTCGCCCGTAGAATAGCAGTCCGAAATAGTCGCCCCGCCATAACAACCGCCTGCGAGTCCGCCGGCGGTTCTGATGCCGTTGACATCGGCTCTCGTGTAGCAGTCGCCAATTGTACCCGAGGAATTGGCCCCCACCAGGCCGCCGACGTCTCCCCAGCCATTGACGGACCCGGTGGCATAGCAGTTGCTGATACTGCCGACGTTGTAGCCCACGAGGCCGCCGACAATGTCGTCACCCCTTGTTGTGCCGACAGCATAGCAGTTCGATACATCGCCCGTATCCTGACTAACACCTATCAAACCGCCGATATAGTCGGTCTCGCCTTCTACAGCGGCCGAGCACCAGGAACCGGAGACCCTGCCGTAATTCATCCCGATAAGGCCACCGATAGTCTCTTCACCCATGACGGCACCGCTGAAATTGCAGTCTGAGATGCTGCTGTCTTCCGTCGCAGTGCCGACCAAACCACCGACGCCTCTATCCCCGCTCACAGAAGCCGTACAACAGGAACCGGAGATACTTCCAGAATTGCTGCCGACGAGCCCGCCGGTTACCCGGTAACCGTATACTTCACCGCCGAAACGGCAGGTGGAGACTTGCGAGCTGCTTCCCCCCACCAGGCCGCCAACGGAAGAGCCTATCTCGCCGCTGACGATGCTCTCGCACCAGCAGCCCGAAATCTTGCCCTTTACGGTTGATCCCACCATTCCGCCGATGCAATCGTCAACCCCGGTCACGGTCCCTTGAGCAGAGGATTCGCTGATCGTTGGGCCCGGAATATCGTCCATGCCGTAGCCGGGAATGTAAATCCACCGGCCACCGATGCCAACCAGACCCCCGATACTCTCGACGCCGTTGACGTCGCCGGCGAAGAAACATCGTGAAATAGAACCGGCATCAGCCTGTCCGGCCAAACCACCGATGCCATCGGTGCCAATTATCCTACCGGTCACATTGCAGTCGGAAAATACCGCACGGTAGCTTCGACCCACCAGACCGCCAACATAATTATTGCCGCTGACGTTAACATTATCGACAACCAGCCGGCGAATCTGGCTATCCTTGTCGAGATGATTGAAGAGCCCCACGTAGTCGCTGCCCGGCATGTTAATGTCTACATTCCTGATAGCATGCCCATACCCGTCGAAAACCCCGCTGAACAACGGGCCAAGGTCGCCTATGGGATGCAGCAATGCTCCTTCAAGATCCACGTCGGCCGTCAGTTCGATATGCTTATCCAGAACAGAGATATGCCAACTCAGAGCGGCGAAGTCTGCAGCCGTGCTCACCTGATAAGGATCGCCTTCGGTCCCGGTCCCTGCCAGCGGGACAGGCCAGGCGTCAGAAATGGGCGCTCCGAAAGTCCCTTCCCAGGTCAGGCGAGGATAGTCCACCCCATCCTCAATGACCCAGGTCTCACCGCCCCATCCAGCATTGCCATAAGTCGCCATGGATTTCATTTGAATTGTCGTCGCACCCTTACCGCCGCGGCTGCTCGCCTGTCCGGAAGTCTCGACATCCCAGAAAGAAGCGATTGCTCTTTCGCCACTGGATCCTATCAGCCCGCCGACATCATCGTTACCGCTGACCGGGCCGATCGCATAGCAGTTTGTGACATTACCGCCCTTGCCCATCAGGCCGCCGACAAAATCGTTACCGCTGACCGAGCCGATCGCATAGCAGTGTGTGATATCACCGTCGTCGCCCGCCAGCCCGCCGACATAATCGTACCCGCTGACCGAGCCGGTCGCATAGCAACCGGTGATAATGCCCCACCGATTGTCTCCCACCAGCCCGCCTGTATGATTCCCGCCGTTGACTGAGCCGCTGGCATAGCAGTTTGTGACACTGACTCCGTTAAGCCCCACCAGACCACCGACCCACCTGCCGCGGCCTGTGACGATCCCAGTGGCATAGCAGTTGCTGATCTCAGAAGCACTATACCCCACCAGCCCGCCGATATAGTCGCCACCACTAACCGAGTCGGTAGAATAGCAGTCAGTGATACCGCCTCCGTCGGTGTAGCCTATGAGGCCGCCAACACCATCATCGCCATCGACCGAGCCGGTCGTGTAGCAGTTGGTGATAATGCCTGACTTATTGTATCCTATCAGCCCGCCGACATGATCGGTGCCGCCGGTTACCGGCCCGCTGGCACAGCAGCCGCTGACACTGGCGCCCCGATTCTCGCCCACCAGCCCGCCGACAGACCCGTTCCCGCTGACCGAGCCGGTAGCGTCGCAGTTGTTGATACTACCGCCCCGGTTAAGCCCCACCAGACCACCGACAGATCCGTACCCGCTAACCGAGCCCGTGATGTCGCAGTTGCTGATACTGCCGCCCCAGTTGTGACCCACCAGCCCGCCGACATGAGATTGGCCTGCAACTGAAGCATCCTCAATGCCCAAGTTCCGAATTTCAGCACCGGGTTCAAGATACCCGAAGAGGCCAACATAATCTGCCGCTGGAGTGTTAACATCCAGGTTGCGAATCACGTGGTCGTTTCCGTCAAAGATGCCGGAATATGTCAGTATTGGCGGCACAGACCACCTTATGCCTGCAAGATCGATATCCGCCGTCACCCGATAACATGCATCCTGGCCGTAATGATGCATCGCGCCAAGTTCGTTCGCGTCGCAGATCAGATAGGGATCTTCCGGGACACCGGTGCCAGCCAACGCCCGCGGGGCATAGCCGCTAAGGCTGCTCAATACCGGATACCCGTCCTCGGGCGGCATCTGCCAGACTTCCGATGTGCCGTTCCCACATTCTCCGACGAAGTCCCACCCGACAAAACTCTCTTGCCGACGCATCTGAGAATCAGTAAGAGAGTTGCCGAGACCGTTATCCGGCCCGCCACCGTCGTTCGGATCAAGAAAATACCCGCCGTTGACATCGCCCAAGTTATATCCCACCAGACCGCCGACATAATCGTCGCTACCGATGACCAGCCCTCGGGCGTAGCAATTCCTGATGGTGCCCTCGTCATTTTCCCCCACCAGACCGCCGACAGGCCCGATCCCTGTCACAGAACCGTTAGCATAACAATTGGCGATGCCTCCCTCGCTATTGTATCCAACCAGACCGCCGACACGATCGGCGCTGCCGTTGACCGGACCGCTGGCGCAGCAACTGCTGATAATGCCCTCGTCATTGCCCCCCACCAACCCGCCGACACCCCAACTGCCTGCCACAGAAGCCGTAGCCCAACAATTGGCGATTCTGCCGTCGTCATTGCGCCCCACCAGACCACCGGCATTATGGCCACTGCTTGTGACCGAGCCGGCAGCGTTACAACTGACGATACTGCTGTCCTGGCGATTGCGCCCCACCAGACCGCCGACATACCCACTCCCTGTGACAGGACCCGTAGTGTAGCAATTCGTGATGCCACTGCCATAGTGACTTTCCCCCGCCAGCCCCCCAACGCTCGACTCTCCTCCGACCGAACCCAGGGCGTGGCAATTCGCGATACTCCCGCCGAAATTGTATCCCGCCAGACCCCCGACACTGTCCTCTCCGCTGACCGGACCCAGGGCGTGGCAATTCGCGATACTCCCGTAATTGTATCCCACCAGTCCGCCGGCGCCGAAATCGGTGGCTTTGACATCAACGGTAGAATAGCAGTCCGAAAGATCGCCGTAGTTGGCCCCTATCAGCCCGCCGACACGATCTGCACCTCTGATATCCCCCGCCGAATAGCAGTTAGATATACTTCCCCGATTCTCGCCCACCAGCCCGCCTGCACGGTCCTTGATCCCACTGACAGACATACGTTCAAGACCGAGATTCTTCACCTCCCCGCGTTGTCCAACGTATCCGAAGAATCCGACTTTACCGCTACTGCTTATCTGCAAATCAAGCAGGCTGTGACCGTCCCCGTCGAAACATCCGCTGAACCTCGGGATTGCGGCTGCGGACCAATTTATCCCAGCCAAATTGACATCGCCTGTGAGCTTGAAATAGGAATTCTCCCCATACCACCTCACCATTCCAATATCGTTCGCATCACTAATCAGATACGGGGACTCCAAAGTCCCGCTTCCTGTCAGGAGCCGCGGCGAGAAATCGCTGAAGAAGCTCAAAAGAGGATATCCGCCCCCGGCAGGTATCTGCCAGGGCTCACTCGTCCCGTTCGCTGATTCGCCCAGAAAGTCCCAGCCGGCAGAAGTGTACATGCTCTCCGTCTGCATCTCCGGAGTGGACAATCCTGCAATATTGTTGGCCGTGCCGTTATCCGAATAACCAATGCTCTTCGTTGTCCCATGAGTCTGCATCTCGATGTCCCAGAAGCAATTCGAGACATTGCCACGGTAATTCAACCCCACCAACCCTCCGTCATCGTCGTCGCCGCTTACGTCTCCGGTGGAATAGCAGTTCCCGATGCTTCCACGATAATTGTGCCCCACCAATCCACCGACACTCTCCCAGCCGTCTATGCTGCCGCCGAAATAACTGTTCCACAAAACCCCTCCGTTATATCCCACAAGGCCGCCGGCACTCGACCCGCCGCTCACGTTGCAGGTCGAATAACAGTCTGACACAGTCCCACCAACTTGCCCTGCCAGCCCGCCGGTCCAGTGGTCACCGCTTACGTCGCCGGTGGAAAAGCAGTTCCATAATGCGCCTTGATGGCTAAGTCCCACCACACCGCCAACGTTGCGGTGCCCAACAACATTAGTGCTGCAATAGCAGCCGGAAACCGTACCTTCAAGGCTATACCCCGCCAGACCGCCGACATACGAGTCTCCGCTTACAGACCCACCTTCAACACTAAGGTTCATGATCTGCCCGCCATCGATACATCCGAACAGGCCTATGTAATCGTTCCAGGCGCCGACCCCGTTGATGGTCATACCTGATATCTTATGGTCGTTGCCGTCGAAGACACCGGTAAAGGCTATGCCCTCGAATTCGTACTCTGAGTTGTCCGAATACGGCGCAATAACGGCGGTGGTGTACGTTATCCCGGCTAAGTTCACATCAGTCTCGAGCCGGGTGTACCCGCCCCAGTAGTCTGCATCGGCGGCGAATTCGTCGAAGTCGACTAATGACCTGATCCGCCACGGGTCTTCCTGCGTGCCCGAACCAGGTAAGGCCAGGGCTGAACTTACAGAAATGGTTGCTACGGCAATTATAATTGCTATAATTGTGAGCTTATAGATAATTTCTCCTCCCGACAACCTGGCCTACTGATACATATATTATCCGAGATTTGCCATTTAACCTCATATTTCCCTCGGAGGCCTAACATTTCCTTCCTATAATATCAAAAATTCGTTAAGAATACAGGCCCTAAAGCAAGATTTTTCTATCGTGACCCCAAATGTAAGGCCAAAGCAGCCGCCACGGGCTTTTGCCTAGGCCTCGTAATGATAAGAAAATGGATTTTTCGTCACGGATTATTCAAAAAGTAAAACACATGAGTACCACAAAGGAGATAAATCCAGTAACTATGAATTGCAGAACAAGAAACATCTCAAGTGTCAGAAGACGTAAGTAATCTGAAGGTTTAACGTATCCCTCAAGAAATTTTGTCCCCATTGGAAGTTGATTACAGAGGTTTGTCAGATGGTTTCTTACGGCATTCACTCTGCCGAGACAATACAATCAACTGTATGTAGCAAGTTCACGTAAGTCCTGCAATGACAAAAGGGACCGGTGTTTTCGGGGAACAGTCATTTGCTTCTGTTCCGAGCTCCCCTTACTTGTGCAGAAAACGCACCTCCATTAGGGTTTTCAACTATAAACCTGTTGTCTTTTACCAATGCCCTGAAAAGATCTTCCTCTGTGAAAAGCAAATAGCCTTTTGTCACAAACTGTGTATGGATTTCAAGCACTGAACGAGGCTTTCTTTTCGGTTTAAGGAATCCATAGCAGGTATCGATGATTGTACTGGTTCAGCGTGAAACGGACATTGTCCACTTACGGTTAAGAGAATACC
>CAYWOD010000122.1:0-10528 GCA_964459805.1 uncultured Pirellulales bacterium | reverse complement strand
ACAAATATGTACGGAGATCGGCATGAGTGACTACGTAAAACCAAACCTGCACCCGCTAAAATGGACTGCCTGCTCACCAGTGACTACAAACAATTGGCGGCGGCGGTAACACCTTTCCGTGCGATTCATCACCTTAGAGAAGCCAAGATTCTTAACATCACAACCCGGAATTTTTCCGCGTACGCGGACAGCATGAAAGATAAGTTTGGGACAGAGATAATAAAAGTCGAACTGAAACGGGTCCTCGATGCCTGTAATGCCGTTGATGATAAGGCGGCCAAGGCAGAGGCGCAACGCTGGATTAGAGGAGCTGTTAAGGTTGTAGAACCAAGCCAAGAAGAAATATTCAAGTCCTGCAAACTGGCGCTGGCTTTCGAAAAATTGTTGGATCAAGAGGATGCAACCGTGATGACCGCTGACTGCTACGGTACTATGTTCCGTCCGCTCTGTCAGGCTTATGCCTACCCCTGTGTTGGCTTCACCAGGCTCAATAACATGGGCTTAGCCGGTATTTGCGAATCAGATCTGCAGTCGGCTATGACCTTCATATTGTACCAGGGATTGGCCGGAAAGCCCGGTTTTATCAGCGACCCAACAGTAGATGAATCCAAAAACAGTATTATTCTCGCACACTGTCTCGGGACAATGAAGATGGATGGTCCGGATGGGCCGGCTGCTCCATACAAGTTGCGGACTGTTATGGAGCGTCGAGAAGGTGTGGTTCCGCAGGTGAGAATGCGCATTGGCCAAAAAGTAACGCAAGCAAAATTAATTGGCGCAGACCGGATAGTGTATTTCACCGGTGATATTATCGATACTCCGGTTTCCCTTAACCACGACAGGGGTTGTCGGACAAAGATCACCGTCAAGGTGGATGGAGATGCGACAAAGTTGTGGAAGAACTGGGCACATGGATTGCACCGGGTGACGTGTTACGGAGATATCACCAGAGACCTTGGCCGTTTGTGCAGATTCAAAGAAATCGAACTGGTTAACGAAGCCGTATAAGCAAACGCAATCTCATATTTAGCCCCGCCTTTTAGGCAGGGTTTTCTTCAACATATGGTTCAAACCTATAAATTTGTATGAAAGGCGGTTTTATGAATCGCACTGCCTGGGTGGCAGCCTCAAGCCCGGAGGGCTTGGCGATGTCTCCAAACTCAATAGTCGCTTGCCACGGACGCATTTACTTTTATCAACCGTATAAATTTCTATGAAAGGTGTTTTATGAATCGACGTAATTTTGTTCAAGCGATAGGCCTCAGTGCCGCTTCCTTAGCTTTGCCGATGACCGCACCGAACAAATCATTCGCTGGTGCAAGGCCCACAACGTAATAACCAAGGGCCATCCCCTCGCCTGGAACTGGGGCCAGCCGCCTTGGCTTCCCGATGAGCCGGAAGTCGCGATGCGGCTGCAATTCAGGCGCATCGAACGGTGCGTCCGAAAATTCAAAAACGACATCGACATCTGGGATGTGGTCAATGAAGCGACGCACTACGACCGCGACAAGGCCAAAAAGGATGCCCCTGCGTTGACCGAAGCCATTCGTACAATGGGCGTTGGAACGTATGTCCGTGCGGCGTTCAAGGCCGCACGGGCGGCAAACCCAAACGCCACACTGCTCATCAATGACTACCGAACCGATCCGCCTTACGCCAAGAAAGTAATTTCCGAACTCGTCGACGACACTGGCCGGCCGCTTTACGACGTTATCGGCATCCAGTCGCATATGCACGGCGGCTCCTGGTCGCCACAACGCACCTGGGATGTCTGTGAGAGCTTCGCCAAATTCGGCAAGCCCCTGCATTTCACCGAGACAACGGTTGTTTCCGGCCCCAGGTCAGACAACGGCTGGCTTACCACCCCCGATGGTGAGAAGCGCCAGGCCGAGCAGGTAACGGAGTTCTATACCGTTCTCTTTTCGCACCCGGCCGTCGAGGCCGTCACCTGGTGGGACTTCACCGATCAGGGAGCCTGGCAGCGGGCGCCGGCTGGCTTCCTCCGCGCCGACCTGACGGCCAAGCCCGCTTACGAGCAACTAAAGGCACTTATCAAAGGCAAGTGGTGGACGCAGACCGATGCCACGATTGCAGCCGCCGGCAAAATTCGCTTCCGCGGCTTCTTCGGGCAGTACGAGATCATCGCCCGCACCGCCGCCGGCAAACTCTCCGGCACCTTCCGGTTCGATAAGAGCACAAAACAAGCAATAGAAGTCCACCTTAGCTAACCAAAATCCCTTTGAAGCAGCAACCACGCAAACTTAACAGGTCCACGTACCCCATCGTCCGAAGGGTCCGCAATGCGTAACATTTTTCTTACTTGTATTCTTGCAGCGTTGTTTCTCGCCGCGATAGGAAATCTCTGCCCCCTGGCCGATGCCGAGAGCAGGCAGCAGGTTTCCAACCGGAAATATATCAAGGTCCCGGTCAAGAGAAAGCCTACAGATAAGAGCTGGACGCTCCGCGATACCCGCACGATTGACCTGCTCGATGGTTTCCTGCCAGGCTCCGGGGACGCGGGGTTCAGCAAATACGGCGGCAGAGTTGACAGGAAAATAACCGCCACAGGCTTCTTCTATCCGAAAAAGATAGCCGGCAGATGGTGGCTGGTTGACCCAGACGGCTATCTGTTCATAAATGTCGGCCTCTGCAGCGTCAACATAGGACGTTCGACAATCAGCCGAAAGCCCGCTCTCGACAAGTTTGGCTTGCCTGCAAAATGGGCCGAATTCACCACTAAGCTGCTCGCCGACCACCGCTTCAACGGAACCGGCGGCTGGTCGGACACGCAGCTTTTGCAGACGGCCCCGCATCGCCTTGTGTACACTCTCTCCTCGAACTTTATGGGCTCTTTCGGCAGAAGCAAAAAGCTCGTCTGGCAGGAGCCGGGCCACCTCGGATACCCCAACAAATGTATTCCTGTATTTCACCCCGATTTTGAAAAATTCTGCGGCGATTACGCCAAACAGCTCGCAGCAACCAAAGACGACCCCTGGCTCCTGGGCCATTTCTCCGACAACGAGCTGCCCGTCGTCCCTGACATGCTCGAGAGGTCTCTACAGCTTGATGTCGATAATCCAGACCTGCGATACGGCTGCGAGGCCGCTAAGCAGTGGCTTGACAATAGAAAAGGCAAACGAGTATCGCTCAAAGACATAACGGAAGCGGACCGCCAGGCCTTTCTCACATACGCCCTCGATGCCTACTACCGCATAACCACCAATGCCATCCGTAAGTATGATTCGAACCATTTGTGTTTGGGACCGAGGCTGCACGGCGCTGCACTGAGGCTGCCGGCGGTTCTCAGCGCACCCGGAAAGCACCTCGACGTCGTAGCGGTCAATTACTACGGTGCCTGGGGCCCGGATCCGCAGAAAATGGCGATGTGGGGCCGCGAGTCCGGCAGGCCATTTATGATTACCGAGTTCTACGCCAAGGGTCAGGATTCGGGCCTGTCCAACAACTCCGGCGCCGGATGGGTCGTCCCCACGCAGCTCGACCGGGCCAGGTTCTATCAGAATTTCACCCTCGGCCTGCTCGAATCGAAAACCTGCGTCGGCTGGCACTGGTTCAAGTTCAGAGACAACAACCCCGAAGACAAAAGCACAGACCCATCCAACCGCGATTCCAATAAGGGAATAATCGACTATCAGTACAACCCCTACACTGCTTTTCTGGACGAAATGCTCAGGCTCAATACCAATGTGTACGCGCTTATCGACTACTTCGACAGCAGATAAGCCCGGACGCTCGGCAGCAGGGGGGGCACGGGAAACTCTCTGCTACCTTGTCTAAAGCCACTACCCTTCGAAAAGTCATTGCATATTGGCGACTCCGGACTATAATCAAACACCGATTGAAAGTATGGCGGCGCACGCCGACGATAGAAGCACTAACTGGGTACTCTCAGGAAAAGACCTTATGAACCGTCGTGATTTTCTAAAAGCCGCGACCTTCGGCACCGCAGCCTTTGCTGTGCCTGGATGCGCCCAAGCCCGCCGAGGCCGCGCGAAAAAGCCCAGTAAGCCCAACATCATTTATGTAATGCTGGATGAGCTCGGCTACTTTGAACTCTCCTGCATGGGCAACAAATATCTCAAAACGCCGAACATCGATCGGATGGCGACCGAGGGCATCCGCTTCACCCAGGCACTGGCAGGGGGGCCGGTTTGCGCGCCGACCCGCGGGGTCTTCCTGACCGGCCTGCACGCTGGCCACACAACCGTCCGAAGAAACAGCCAGAACTGGCCTATGCGCGCCGAGGACGTGACTATCGGCGAGGTCCTCAAAAAGGCCGGCTACGCCACCGGCGGGTTCGGCAAGTGGGGCTGCGGCGACCGAGGCACCACCGGCGTACCCGAAATGCACGGATTCGACATCTTCTTCGGTTACTATAACCAGGTCCACGCCCACTCGTACTACCCCAACTATCTCCTTCGCAACAGCCAGAAAGTGCCGCTGGAGGGCAACACGGGCGACTACTACGAAGGTAAGCAGTACGCGCACTACCTGATCTTCGAAGAATCCATCAAGTTTATTCGCGAGAATAGGGATAGGGCCTTCTTCTGCTACTGCCCGTGGACCCCGCCTCACGGCCTTTGGGGCATCCCGGAGGACGATCCGGCCTGGCAGGACTACAAGGACAAACCCTGGACCGCCGGCCAGAGAACGCCCAACGACGCCAAGGTCTATGCCGCAATGGTCAAAATGATTGACCGTCAGGTCGGCGAAATACTGGCCCTGCTCAAGGAATTGGGGATAGACGAGAACACCATCGTTTTCGTCTCGGGCGACAACGGCGGACAGACGTACTTTCTTAACGGCGACCCCTCAAAACCGCGTCCCAAAGAGCCGCCGTACCCCCACGGCTTCTTCGGCCCCAACCTAAATCCCCACACAGGCGTGCGATTCCGTGGCGGCAAGGGCAATCTATATGAGGGCGGCCTGAGAATCCCGATGATCGTCCGCTGGCCCGGCAAGATCAAACCCGCCCGCGTCAGCGACCATTTGTGGTACTTCCCCGATGTTATGCCCACGCTCGCCGAGCTGGCCGGCGCCAAACCCCCGGACAACATCGACGGAATCTCAATCGTCCCAACACTTCTGGGCGAAAAAACCGCCGCGCGCAAGCAGAAAAACCACAAATTCCTCTACTGGGAGCATGGATCTCAGGTGGCCGTCCGAATGGGTGCCTTCAAGGCCATAAGGCCCGGCAAAAACCGGCCGTTCGAGCTCTACGACCTCAGCAAGGACCCCGGCGAACTCAACAACATTGCAGCCGATCACCCCGACATCATCGCGAAAATGACCGAATACACCCGGCAATCACACACCGAGAACCTCGTGGGCAACGTCCTCGACAAGGAAAAAAGATTCATGGGCCACAAAGCCAAATGACGTAAGAACAGGAAGAGTAAATCCAAAAGCTGATTTGTGAATCTGAAAGGAGAACCCGTGTCGCAAACACAAATCAACTTCTACTACAAGAACGTTATGGCCGAGATCACCGGCAAAGAACACGGCATCACCTCTGCTCAGTTTGAGGACCTTGCCGACAAAACCTCTCCTCTGATCTCGTGGCTCAACGACCAAAGAAAGGCCGGCAACACGCCTTACAGGGACCTGCCTTTCAGCACCGATATCGCTGACCGGGTCAAAAAGCTCGTTAATGACGTCAAGCGTGATTGTGATAACCTTGTCGTATTCGGCATTGGCGGCTCAGCCCTCGCTAACATAGCCTTGCAGACCGCCCTAAACCCCTATATGTACAATATTGACGACAACCAGCGGCCCGGTCCGCGTCTGTTTGTCTTTGATAACGTCGATCCTGCTCAATTGGCTTCGTTCTTCGATTGGCTGGGCGACGGGCTCGAAATGACTATTTTCAACGTTATCAGCAAGTCCGGCCGAACCGCCGAAACCGCAAGCCAGTTCCTATACACCCGGCAACTGCTCCTCGACAAGCTCGGACCCGACGCCTGCAAAAAGCAGATTATCGCCACCACCGACGAAAAACAGGGGACTCTCCGCTGTATTGTCGAGCACGAAGGCTACAAAAACCTCATCATCCCCGATGGTGTCGGCGGCAGGTTTACCGTCCTAAGCCCCGTCGGCCTTTTCAGTGCCGTTATGTGCGGAATTGACACCGATTCCCTCCTGGCGGGCGCCCGTGATATGGATGCCAGAGTCAGTTGCGAGGATTTCGAGAAAAATCCTGCCGCAATCAACGCCGCGATAAACTACCATTTCTACACGCACGGCAAAAACAGCTCGGTCATTATGCCCTATAGCTACGCCCTCAAGGATATGGCCGATTGGTACCGCCAGCTCTGGGCCGAAAGCCTCGGCAAATCAACCGATTTGGCCGGAAACGAAGTCAATATTGGCCCAACACCCATCAAGGCACTCGGCGCCACCGACCAGCACAGTCAGGTCCAGTTATACCGCGAAGGGCCAAACGACAAGCTGTTCACCTTCCTCCAGGTCGAGAATTTCGATGACGACCTTGTAATAGGCCCCGCCCCCGACTGTGCGCCTGAACTCCGGTTTCTCACCGGCTGGAAACTGAGCGAATTGCTGAACAATGAGAAAAGAGCCACCGAATATGCCCTCATAAAGAGTCAACGGCCTTGCCTCACAGTCATTTTCCCGGAGGTAAGCGCCTACACCGTCGGCCAGTTCATCTACTTATTCGAGGTAACAACGTCATTCATGGGCGCTCTGTTCAACATCAATCCCTATGACCAGCCCGCCGTCGAATTGGGCAAGGAGGCCACCTTCGCTCTTATGGGCAAGTCCGGCGACCAACAATCGGATCGCACATACGAACAATTTGCTCAGGAAATTCGAGCCACAACAGACGTTGACGAGAACTTTCTGGTCTGATAGACTTTGTTGAACTTGATGGCTCATCCCGATTAGGGGATTTGATAATGGATTATGCAGTGATTATGGCGGGGGGCACCGGAAAGAGGCTCTGGCCACTGAGCCGCAGGAAACGTCCCAAACAGGTGTTGAAGCTGCTCGACGGCCAGACGCTGCTTCGTTGCTGTTTCGAGCGTCTTTTGCCCATATTTGATACGAGGAACATAATTGTCCTCACCAACGCCGGTTATGCCGACCTTGTGCGAGAGAACCTCCCCGGCTTGCCCTTCAACAACGTTATCGCCGAGCCCGCCGTCCGTGATACCGCCGGCGCCATAGGGCTGGCCGCAAGCATCCTGACCAAATACGACCCCCAAGCCACAATGGCGGTCGTCACCGCCGACCAGATAATCGAGCCGGTCGAGCTGTTTCAGCAGGCCATCGAGGATGCCCTTACTTTCGTCAACAAGAACCCCGACGGGATGATAACTTTCGGCATCCAGCCGACTTTCCCTAACACGCTGCTCGGCTATGTGAAATGTGCGAACCCTCGCAAATTCCCCGGCTGCCGCAACGAAATCTATACGGTCGAGGCCTTCAAGGAAAAGCCTGACGAAGAAACCGCAAAGAAGTACCTCGACGGCGGGGAGCACTTATGGAATTCCGGCATGTTCGTCTGGAAGGCCGGAACGATCCTGGCGAACCTGGTGAGATTTCTGCCCGAAGCAACCGAACCGCTGGCCAAGATCCAAGCCGACTGGGACGGCCCAAACCAGCAGCAGACCCTCCAGGAGTGGTTCCTCAAATTGCCTAAGATAAGCATAGACTACGCCGTTATGGAAAAGGCAGAGGCCGTGCACGGCATAAAACTCGATTGCCGCTGGCTTGATATGGGCTCCTTCGCCGCTCTTGCCGATGTTATCAGCGCCGACGAGAATAGTAACGTCGTAGTTGCCGGCACCAGTGAGCTGCTCGACTGCAAGGACAGCATCGTGGTTACCGAGGACAAGGGCCACCTTATCGCCGCCATCGGCCTTGAAAACATGGTCATAGCCCATAGCCCCGATGTCACACTCGTCTGCCCTATTGACCAGACGCAGCGGCTAAAGGAGTTGCTCGAACTGATAAAACAGAACACCAACGAAAAGTTTTTATAGCGTACAGCGTATAGCGTTTAGGGCTCTATTCGCTGCACGCTGAACGCTGCACGCTAAAAAATGAGATACCTCGCGATAGATTATGGCGCCAAACGCAGTGGATTGGCCGTTTGTGACCGCAATGAGACAATTGCCTCGCCGCTTACCGTAATCCAGGGCCAAAAAGAGCTCCTAAAGAAGATAGCCGACATAGTCAGCGCCGAGAATATCGATGCGATTGTGCTCGGTCTGCCGCTGAACATGGATGATAGCGAAGGTGCCCAGGCCAGGGTCGTCGTCGGCTTTGCCGCGAAGTTGAAGGAGCATCTCGACATTCCCGTGCACCTTCAGGATGAGCGTTTGACCAGCTTCGGCGCCGAAGAAAAGCTCGCCTGCGCCGAATTAACGCGTCAAAAACGCAAAAAACGCCTCGACGCCGTCGCCGCCGCACAAATCCTCGAAGCCTTCCTCGAACAAAAAGGCACGTAACCCGGATTTCCCAAGTAGCCCGTCACAAATGAATGTGATTTGATGGTATCCAGCCTGTGGAGACCATTCAAGCCAGTTTTCGTCATCTTGATTGTCGACCTATTTGGGAAATCTCGGTTGAAAGTTGTCCTGCCAATGCTATGATATAGGAGGCAGTTTTAGTGATTGCCAGGCATTTTGTGGGAAAAGTGTACGCAGTCCTGTGGATAGGCTATGAGGTTCGCGTCTTATAAAGCAAACTATTGCTGTATAAAAGGCCTGGGTATTTGGAGGCTCTGAAAAGGTAATTCTTTGAAATGTCAACACTTACGATCGTAGAACAGCGATGTTTCAATACTTGTTATACTGCACAGACTTTCTGTGTTTGGGATTTATACAGAAACTGCATAATCCGTAGTTCGCAGAAGGAGACAAGTCATGATCATATTTGGCTCGAGAATGTACGGGAGGAAGAACGTTGTCAAGGGATGGGGATACTGCGAGAACTGTGGTAAGTATGGAAAACACAGCAGCTACAATGGTCGGAAGTGGGGCCATCTCTACTTCATTCCGCTGCTTCCAGAAGGCCCTCGCGTTCGCGTCATAAAGGAGTGCCAGAAGTGCTCCCATGGGATGCACATCCCGGAGATAGAAGTGCCAGCAATGCTCGACCGTATTCGACAGTCTGCGGACAAGGCTGTGGCCACCCTACTCACAGGGGAGAAGGAATTTGATGACGAGGGTACGACCAAGCCTTGTGCAACGTATCTGGGAAGTTCGGTTGAACTGTTTCACTGCTTGCTCGCAGGGGACTATGTTCGTCAGATTCTGACGACACTCCATGAGAAAAACGTGACCAGCGCATACCACCTTGTCAACGGTGAGGTGCTGGAGTTCAGCGGCAAGTCGGATGAGGCTGCCTTATCCTACAAGCGGGCAGCGGAAAGCGATCCCACTGATGCCGCTCCCTTGCTTTCTCTCGCTTTCATCTATCTGAACAAGAAGGAGCACGAAAAGGCGCAGATGCTCTACGAAAAGGCACTCGAACTCTCGTCCGAGAAGTTTGCTATTCTGCAGGTCCTCCTGACAATCTACGAGGCCGTTAAGGACTATCAAAAGCTGACTGACACTTATGAACATTGCTTTAATCTTGTGCCCGAAATGGCTCGCGACAAGAAGACCGTCAAGGCATACAAGGAGGCTTGCAAGAAAGCGGGTAGGCACCGCGAGGAAAAAATTCCAACACCAGAAAACAAAGCTTCAATTCAGGTAAATAGAAATCTCGCCAGTGAACATGAGCAAAGATATATAGATCATATTTATCCACCCAAGGGAAAGTCAATGCTTCGCCGCTGGCTTCCGTTGGCGGTGGTAGCCATCATCCTGCTGCTGATTGTGCTGATTGTGCTACCTGGTTTGAAGCCCACGGGGAGGCGCAGCAACCAAAGAGGCATGGAAGCGCTTGAGAATGGCAACTACGACCTGGCCATCACTTGTTTTACCGAAGCAATCCGGGTTAATCCGAAAAATGCCTCGGCCTACTACTACCGCGGGTATGCCTACATCGAAAAGGGCGAATACGACAAAGCCATCGCCGACTGCACCAAGGCGCTTGAACTCGATCCGAAAAATGCCTTGGCCTACCACGAGCGCGGGTATGCGTACTTCGGCAAGGGCGAGTTCCACCGAGCCATCGCCGACTGCACCGAAGCGATCCGGCTCGATCCAAAGCTTGTCGAGGCGTACATCGAGCGGGGCGCCGCCTATAGCCAAAACAGCGAGTACAACAAAGCCATCGCCGACTGCACAAAAGTGCTTGAACTCGATCCGAAAAACGCCATGGCCTATTACCACCGCGGCTATGTCTACTACGAAAAGGGTGATTACGATAAGGCCATCGCCGACTGGACCGAAGCGATCCGGCTCGATCCGAAAATGGTTCCCGTCTACGGCTACCGCGGGTATGCCTACTTCAACAAGGGTGACTACGACCGAGCCATCGCGGACGGGTGCTCGCTTAACATAATGTGCATCCATGTCTCATTACATAGCCCCAGAAC
>CAYWOD010000121.1:0-10539 GCA_964459805.1 uncultured Pirellulales bacterium | reverse complement strand
GACCAGGCTGGATTGTCCAGCTTGCTCACATCAGCTTCGCTTGGCGCACCCATTTCAGAACCTCCTAGAAACAAAGAACCGTTTGAAAAATAGCTAATCAGTAATACTCTCTTACCACCCCTGCTCACCGGCGTCAACACCGCAGTTGCAGACTCCGGCGCTTGGCAGCCTCAAACGCAGGTTGCCTATGGCGAAACATATCCGCTTTCGGCTTCACCTGCCGTAAGCCTCCGCCAAAACCTTAATCGGATGCCTCACGACGCAATCGCTTATATGCCGTATCTGCATCCGGCACGCGGCACACTCCGTCAGGACGTTTTTGGTTTTACTGGATTCCAGCGCCATTTTCAAGCTCTCGGAGATCTGCGACGACAATTCGTAGTTCTTCATTTGCATCCCGAACGTCCCGGCCAGCCCACAGCAGCCCGCCTTGAGGTCAACGATACTCACGCCACAGACTTCTTGCAGAAGCTTCATACTCGCTCCCTCGCCCCCGACGACATACAAATGGCACGGCAAATGATAGACATACTCCGCCACTGCACCGTCACAAGCCCCCTCCTCCTCGCCACCGGAACCGCCCGCCTCCCCAACTCCCACCCTCTCATATTTAGCCCCGCGTTTTACGCGGGGTCCCTTGCTGACCTCCCCGCGCGGCCCGTCATTGCGAGGAACGAAGTGACGAAGCAATCTCTCCTTTTTCGCCGGCTCAACGGTTTTCAATTTCCCCTCTCTAAACAACGCCAGAAGGTAACTCATCAATTCACGAGTATTGGCCGAGACCAGCTCAGCATCCGGCCCGGCCACGAAACGCCGCATCTCGTCCCTCAGACAAAGCGCCGCACTCGGCTCGGAACACACTATCTTATATCCCTGCCGCACCGCCTCGGCCAAATGCTTCACGCTGTAAGCCAAATCCTTCCGGGCCCTTTTTACATCCCCATACACAATCGCCGGCAGCGGCGCGGGCAACTGCTTGGGCAGAATCACCTCAATCCCGTTTGCACGCAGGACTTCAAGAACCGCAAAGCCCAACTCATGGTCGTTATAGTTCGCGTATGTATCGACAAAATACGCCACCTTATCGATGGGATTGGCAATCGGCTCGCAGGCGGCAAGATATTTTCGGCCGGCCCTGAGAAACGAGCCTCGCAGAAAAGCCGGCATCGGCCTTCGCCTATCTATCCCGGCAGATTTCTCAAGAAGCCACCTGAAAGCCCGCAGCCGCATAAAGAGATTCGAGACCGGCGAAAAAATGCTGCCCAACAAACTAAGGTAACGATTCCCGCTCAAGAGCTTCTCCGTTCGCCGCAGGCCCCTTCGCTTGGCGTACTGCGCCCGCGCAACGCTCATCAGGGTCGAAATATCAACGCCGGATGGGCACTGCTGCGCACAAGCCTTGCAATTAATGCACAGATCCAGGAACTTGCGAAACTCCGCCGACTCGAACTCCTTATCTTCCAACTGACCGCTTGCCCAGAAACCAAGCAAATTAGCTTTCGCCCGCGAGCTGCCTATCTCCTCACCCATCGCCCGAAACACCGGACACATCCGCAAGTCCGGCTGCCGGCTGAGGCAAAGCCCGCACCCGTAACACTGCTCCAGCTCCAGAGCAAGCTCGTCTTTTTCAAAAAGCAAATCCGTTTCAATCCGCTCCGGCAAAATCTTCTCCGCCCGCCTGAGATTCTTGACCATAACATCGGCGTCCGGGTTGATGATTTTGCCCGGGTTCATAAGACCGCTCGGGTCGAATATCTCCTTGATTTTGCACAATACCGCGTAGTACTCGTCCCCGTACTGCCGCCGCACAAATGCCGCCCGCACTAATCCGTCCGCGTGCTCACCGCTGATCGTCCCGCCAAGCGACCACACAAGGGAAAAAACGTCATTCGCAATCGCCCGCATTTTTTCCACGTCAGCCGGGTTACCCAAATCCAGATAAGGCCGCATATGCAGCTCACCGTCACCGGCGTGCCCGTACAAACACATCTCAAAACCGTACTTCTTCTCAATCTCCTTCATCCCCGCGAGGTACCGCCCAAGCTGCGTATTATCAACGCTCGTATCCTCCATAAACTCGGCCGGATGCTTTCTGCTCCGTTTCTGGTAAAGCAGCGGCCCCGCGTCGTCGCGAGACTTCCATATCCGCGACTGCTCCTCGGCATCAAGCACAACACTCCGCCGGCTCGCCATCGCCCCAACCGCAGAATCCGTCCTCTCTATCGCTTCCTGAACTTCCGCCTTACTCTCGCCGGTGTGCTCCACGGAAAGAACCGCCGCGGCACCGGCCGGCAGAATGTCACGATACTCAGGAAAAGCCTTGAACGCAAGGTCGATCAGCCGCCTGTCCATCAGCTCACACGTCGAGGCGCCACTGGCAACTACTACCGGCACCGCCTCTGTCATCTTATCAAGAGATTCAAATTCAAGCTGCAGCAGCCCTTTCGCCGCCGGCACCGGAACCGTCCGCAGCGTGAGCTGCGTGAAAACGCCTAACGTTCCTTCCGAACCCGCCAACAACCGCGCCAGATCGATCTTGCCGTCATGACAGACCCCCCAGATGTTGTATCCGCATCGATTTCGTTTCGTTTTCGGCAGGGCCTTGCTGATTACCGCCTCATTTTGCGAGATAAGGGCCAGGCACTCTCCTGCAATTGAGCGGACCCTTCGGTCTTTGGCCCGCTCCGGATCAACTTCGTTCCTGAACTCCGCCGCCCCGCCGTCACTCAAAACGACCTCAACACTCTCCACGTGATCGCCCATATATCCGTATTTCACCCAACGCGCACCCGTCGAATTATTCGCGACGCACCCCCCTACCGTCGCCCGATTAGCACTCGAAGGGTCGGGCCCTATCTTCCGGTCGTACTCGGCCAGGCAGTTGTTCAAATCGCCCAATACCACGCCCGGCTCGCAGACGACCGTCTCGCCCCCCTCATCGACGCTGATAACCTTGTTCATGTACCGCGTCATATCGAAGATTATCCCGCTGCACAGCGCCTCTCCCGCCAAGCCGCTTGCCGCCCCGCGAGCGGCGACCGCAATACCTTCGGCCCCGGCGTAATTGACAACCGCAACCACATCCGCCAAATCACGCGGCGCAACTACACAAGCAGGCACTATCCTGTAAATGCTCGCATCCGTGCTGTACGCCGCCCTGTGCACTATGTCGGCGAAGGCCTCTCCTCGGACAAGCTCACCTAAATCGGCCGCAATTTGCTCCGGTGCCTTGTTCATTACGCCTCAAAGTCACGAGGCAGGAACTGTGCCTGGGAAATGGTTCCGCTCATCCGCAGTATCGCCAGGTCGTCCTCACTGACCTGGCCGTTGATGAACTGCTGAACGACCGGATGGGGATGATTACGAATGTGCTCGGCATCGCCGTCGGCAACAATCTTGCCGTTATGAAGCATGATGATACGGTCAGCTATCTTGTACGCGCTGGTCATATCGTGCGTGACAACAACCGTTGTCACACCAAGCTCTTTTTGCAGCTTCAAGATAAGCTCGTTGATAACATCCGAGCGGATCGGGTCCAGCCCCGTGGTCGGCTCATCATACAAAATCACTTCCGGATTCAACGCAATCGCACGCGCCAATGCCACCCTCTTGCGCTGGCCACCTGAAAGATTCGCAGGATAGTAATTCTGAAAACCGTCAAGGCCCACTATAGCCAGCTTGGCCTTGACAAGCTCTTCTACTTCTTTCCAGTTCTCTATCTTTCCATGCTGCCTGATCGGAAATATTATGTTCTCAAAAACGCTCAGGCTGTCAAACAGCGCACCCCCCTGAAAAAGGAAACCATAATGCGTACGCACGCCGTTCAACTCTTGCTCGTTGAGATTATCAATTCTCCGATCCTTGAAATAGACCTCGCCGGACGTCGGCCTGAGCAAAGCAATCAAATGCTTTATCAATACGGTCTTTCCGCACCCACTCGGCCCAATCACGACAGTCGTCTCGCCCTTCTCTATCGTCAAAGAGACATTGTCGAGAACAACATTCGGACCAAACTTCTTGGTAACATTCTTAACGACAAGCACGCCGTTGGAATTTGTCTCCGGCGCCTGGTTGTTGTGCTCTTTCTTCTTCACTTTCGAATTTCTGCTTCCCGAATCTCAGTTTTTATCCTACAAGGCTCTTGAAAGGCCAGAATATATTGTAAATCGCCTTGAATATCACAACCAGGGCAAAATCCAGCGCCAATATCGAAATGAAGCCGGCCACAAACGCCTCCGTGCACGCCTGCCCAACACCTTGGGCGCCTTCCTTGCACGTAAAACCCTTATAACAACTTATAACCGCAATCGCCGTTCCGAAGAAAACTCCCTTGACCACCCCAACTGCAACGTCCCACAACTCCACGCCGGAAGCGCTGAAGTCCCAGTACGCCCAACTGTTGATTCCCAATTGCATTACACCGACGAAATACCCCCCTAAAATACCCATCAGATCCGCGTAAATAATCAGAAACGGAGTAAGCAGCAGGCACGCGAGGACCCGCGGCGCGACCAAATACCGTATTGGGTCGGTCCCCATACTCCTGACGGCGTCGATCTGCTCGGTGACGTTCATCGTGCCCAATTCGGCCGTCAAGGCGCCCCCGACGCGCCCGGCCAACATGACCGCCGCTAACACAGGCCCCAATTCCTTCACAACTGAAATATTGATCAAAACCCCCAAACGCTCCTCCAGCCCCATTCCCGCAAGCTGGCTGTAAGTCTGGACAGCCAGTGTCATCCCCACAAACGCCCCTGTTATCATTACCACCGGCACGCTTCGAACGCCGATAATGTGCATTTGCGTCCAGATAAGGGGATACGTCCGGTGGTTGCACAGGCTCCGCAAACACGCACCCGCCGTCTGCCAGACAAACCTTCCAAACTGTCCGATATTAGTAACATCCTCTACCGCCTTGGCCCCGAGCATCGCAAACATGGCATCCTGCTCCAATATCCAGCAAACCTACGTTTCACATCCGGCTTCCGCACCCTGCCTCCAAGCTGCCTGAATCACTGCCAATAGTAATTCATCACCGGCCAATAATCATCCATAATCTGCTGCCGACGACTATTTTTTCGCTCCCCTTTCCATTCTCTCTAAATCGGCAATCCCAGCAGGCGAATTTGTTCAATTTTGCGACTTTTTCAGTTGTATTGTGCCAAGCTATGCCCGAAGCTCCGAAGCGCTAAACTCAAAGGATTTGCGAGCCCCCAGGGGACGAGCCCCCACGAGGCGAGCAAAACGTTGCAGGAACTGCCAACTTTATTGGATGAGGAGCATTTTCAACTATTTGCAAAACCCCTCCCCCGACCCCAACTGTGAGCACCTCCCTCCAGCGAAAAAATCGAACGACTTTCAAGCCGCATAGTGATTTTTCCCTGCAAAACGCCTTAAGACATTTGCAATGCGGAGAAGATTTTGATATTTCTATTGAATTGCAAGGGCTAATTGTGTAGCCAAGCGTTTAATATGAGATGTGTCAGTTATAATAGAAGGCACAAGCAAATAAAAGTAAAACTCATGAAAGGAATCATTATGAAATCGGGAAAGTTGGTTTCGTGTGTACTTGTCGTTATGATTTCCATTACCACCAGTTGTGCTGCCAATAACCAGATAGCCAAGGTCAAGAAGGGTGACCTTCGCATCACTCTCCAGCGAGAGGGCACATTTATCCCCGCTGACCCGGTGGAATTGAAATTCTGGCCGGAGGCTTACGAAGGAACTGCACGAATAGAGGAAATTGTCAACAACGGAAAACCGGTCAAAAAAGGGGATGTCCTTCTTCGCCTGGACAAGGAGCCAATCCAATATCTAATCCGTACCAAGGAGCTGGACCTCAAAGCAGCTAAATTACAGCTTGAAGACGCCAGGGTTGCCTTCACCATGCTCGATCTCCAGATGAAGCTGGCCCTAACGACTGCGGAAAACCAATCCACCTGGTCGAAGAAGAACCTTGATGAATACATCCGGGTGGAAGTCCCGCTCGATGAAGATGAGCACCAGCACAAACGACAAAACACTGTGGACAATATCCAGGACCAGAAAGAGGAGATCGAACAGCTTGGGAAAATGTATTCTGAAGATGAGCTTACCGAGGAAACCGAAGAAATTGTCCTTAGAAGGGCCAAAAGAAGGCTTCAGAGAAGCATCGCAGGGCTGGAGCTTCAAGACCGCCGGCGCAAATATACCGTGGAAATCCAGCGACCGCAAAAACTTGATGAAATGAACCTGGATGTCCGTTCTAAAGAGCAATCGCTCGAAAAGCTCCGAACAACGCAAAGGAACCAGAAGGACTTGAAGGAAATCGAACTCCGCAAAACAGAAATAAGTGTGGAAAACCAGACCCGAGAGTTTGCGAAGTTGCGCAGAGATCTGAAGAGGTTTGTTATCACCGCTCCCAGTGACGGAATCGTTTACCATGGCCAGGCAGACGCCGATACCCCGAAAACCTTCAAAGTAAAGGATACATGCACACCCTACACAACTTTTTTGACCATTGCTAAGCCAGGCGAAGTAAAAGCAAAGTGCATGATAGACGAAAAGGACATCTTTCGCCTTAAACCTAATATGCCGGTCAAGGTAAAACCGGTGGCGCTGCCCGATGTGGAGTTTTCCGGTCTTCTCGAACCACTCGATTTGCTTCCGGGAAAAAACAACCAATGGGAGGCCGTTGTGAAGCTGCAGGACACTGCTGTTCGCTTGATTCCGAGGATGAAGTGCAAGGCGGAAATCTCTCTCCAGACTCTTAAGAATGCCCTTTTAGTTCCCAAGACAGCAGTGTTCGAGAAACAAGGCAAAAAGATTTGTTACGTCAAGAAAGGTGATGAACACGAAGTCAGGCAAGTGCAAGTCGGAAAATCCGATGCCGAAAACACCGAAATTAAGAAAGGCCTGAAAGCTGGTGAGCAAATCTTACTCAAAGAACCTGTAAAACCAGAAGAGCAAAAGGAGCAATAAAAATGCAAAAGGCAATTTGCTTGACCGCAATTGTGAGTGTCCCCTTTATTCTGCTTTCCAGCTCTGTTGTTTTTGGCGATGAGGTTGTCAAAACGACAGCGGATCCTGAAGTTCAAGAAGCCGTACGTAAAGGCGTGGATTTCCTTTTGCGCACCCAGCATGCGGACGGCTGTTGGGGAGAATCGACTACAGGTCGTAATTACGAGATATTAGCTGACGTTCCGGGGTCCCATCGTGCCTTCCGCGTGGCGACGACGGCGCTGTGCGTGATGGCCCTAAAAAATACCGGTATCCGGCAGAAATCTCTGGAAGATGCCATCAGAAAGGGGTTGAAATACATTGTGCAAAATGCCCGTGTCAAGCGAGCCAACCCTATGGAATTATACAATGTATGGGCTTTTGGTTATTGCTTACGCTGTCTAAGTGAGGCCCTTTTTGCCGGGACCTGCCCCGATATGCAAGCTCCCATGAGAGACACTGCTGAAAAGCTCATCGATGCACTGAAACTCTACCAGGTTCCGGATGGCGGATGGGGATACTACGACTTCGAGGCTGGAACATACCGGCCAGGCGGCAGCTCCACAACATTTACTACTGGAACAATAGTCATCAGTCTCTATGCGGCAAAGAAAGTGGGGATAGAGCCCCCTGAACAAATGCTTCAGAAAGCGCTTCTCTGTCTGGAGCGATGCCGGAAGGAAGACGGAAGTTACCTATACGGGTGGTATATGCGCTACAGGCCGAACCATCAGGTCAACAAGCTCAAGGGCTCCGTGTGTAGAACCTCGTGCTGCCATCTTGCACAATACCTTTTCAACGACAAAGTGTCCTGCCAGGACCTGGTAAAAGGTGTTCAAGACCTGATCGAACAAAACCGGTTCGTGGACATTGCCAGGAAAAGACCGGTTCCTCACGAGGCATGGTATGCCACCTCGGGTTATTTCTACCTGTATGGTCACTTCTATGCTTCTATGGTCCTTCAGCAGCTCAACCACCAGGACCAGCAGCGCCTCTGGCCTCCTCTCAAACAACTCATTCTCAGACTTCAGGAACCTGACGGCTCCTGGTGGGATTATCCTCTCTACGGGTATCATAAATACTACGGCACTGCCTACGCACTTTCAACGCTTTGCTGGAATCGGTACGGCAAAGAACTCTACATAGTATCTGTTGCGGAAAGCCAAAACTGACGATGTCACCCCTGCGAAAGCAGGGGTCCATATCGAAAAACCTGGATTCCTGCTTTCGCAGGAATGACAAATGCTGTTTCCGCAACAGGAACTACCTAAAGCACACTTGGCCTGCTGCCCAAAAAGCGGGCCGCCTTAAGTGAGAGTATAATCGAGTCATTTGCTGTGACAAAATGGTTAACTTCTTTGATTCAGCCATCGTATCAGAGCAGTGGATGAGGGAAGAGTAAATTCGAATGTCGAATATCGAATATCGAATTTTCAATGGTGAAGTTGAGATTGCCGCGTCGCTTCGCTCCTCGCAATGACCGGCTGTGGATTTCCCACTGCTCTTTTTTTCTTCCCTGCCCCCGTCTTCTCCCCCTAATTGCGCGGTCTATTTCCCCGACTTCTCGATTGCGTAGAGCTTGTGCATTGTGGCGACGTAGAGGACGCCGTTGGCAGCAACCGGGGTGCTGGCCGTGCGGCTGTCCAATTCAACCGAGCTGATCAGCCTTTTGTCCCTGCTTGCCGCAAAAACTAAAAATTCGCTTCGCAGCGTCACAACATACACCTTCCCATCCGCAACCAGCGGCGACGCCCACATATCGCCCTTCGCCTCGTGAGTCCAATAGACCTCTCCCGTCTCTGCATCGATGCAGCGGACCATCCGCCCGCAATCGGTGATGAAGACCAGCCCATCGTAAATAGACGACGTCGAGCAGCAGTGGCGGCTCAGATCACACGACCATATCAGGCCGGATTCGGTGATATCCCCGGTCTTCGTCGCATCGATACACTTTAGCCAGGCCTTGTTCTTGCCCCACCATATATCACCGCCGTGCGCGACGTAAATCCGGTCCTTATAAAACACCGGCATACCCTTGATATTGCTCGGACTGACCTCGCGGTTTCTCATATACCGGCTCACGTTCTCCTTCGGCGCGGTAGGATCGCAATCAAACCGCCACACCCTTTTGAGCTTCTCCACCTTGCCTTCGGGCGGAATCTCCTTCAGTGCCTCGAACGCATACATCACCCCATCCCCGCCGCCGAAGAATATCAGCTTGCGACCGTTGACCACACCCAGTGCCGGCGACGACCACGTACAGTGAAATATCCGCGGCCCTATTCCCTCATGGTCGCGGGCCAACAGCCGTCCGGTCTTTTTGTCGAGCACGATGAGGCTCGGTCCATCGGGCCGTCTGATCTTCTTGTGAGTATTATCGACTCCGTTACTCGTATTGATATAGAGAAAATCCCCGTCGATCAGGATCGAGCTATGCGCCCCATCGTGCGGCCAGGTCCCCGCCTGATTAGGTATATCGAACAGCCAGATGATATCCGCATCAATAACCGTAACCTCAAACGGCTGTAAGTTCGGACCGCCCTTATTGCCCAGCGCCATGTGCACGCCCTCATCCTTATACGGCCCGTCGTTGCCGTTGCTCTGGCCGTGTATGTCAAGGCACATAGCTTCCCCCCGATTGCTCACAACATAGACCTTATCACCCTCAACGCTCGGCGACGACACAATCCCCCCCCGCGGCCAGTCCAAATACGGGTCCGGCCCAAGCTTCGGTACCATCAACTGCCACAAGAACGTCCCGTCCTTCTCATCAAAACAAAGCAATATCCCCCTATCCCCTTTATGCCGTGGGTCCCGAGGCGGATCGTTATTCGTCCCGATAAACACCCTTCCGGCGGCAATTACAGGCGTCGTCCAGCTCTCGCTGCCCAGTTGCGCAGTCCACTTGATATTTTGCCCCGTCGCCGGGTCAAAAGTATCGGCCAGACCCGTCTCATTCGAGATCCCATTCCGCGTAAACCGTTCCTGCCACTGGGGCCGGTCGTCCGCAAAAACGCCGGCACTAACGCTCAGTCCACAGAATAAGCCACAAGTCAGCAATAGGCGAAGTTGTCTTTTCCCTGTCACAATAGCTTTCCTTTCTGAGCTTCGAGACCGCAAGGCCCTACCAATGATTCGTCGCAGCCATCTGCCACGCCTGGAGACGCTCAACTTCGACGCCGCCGCCTTCAACAGAAACGTACTATCGACCCCGCCGGAATAGGCGGCCACCACTTTACCCAGCCTTGTCAGTATCTTCTGCGGCGAACCGTATGTGTCTTCAAGATTCATAAAGCCAATGGAGGGATTCGGGCCCTCGACCCCAGCTTTACGAAAGCTGTGTTCTACCATTGAGCTGCATCGGCCTGTCGGCCGGATATAATACCTATTATTGCGTGGTCTGTAAAGAGGCTTGGTGCGGCTAATGAGCAGGAGCGGGGGATTGGGTTTGTACTTCGTATTGCGTATGTCGTCCCTTCGACTCCGCTCAGGGCAAGATTGCGTATCGCGGGGGGTGCGTAATTGGGAGGAGGGGGGGGTTTGGGGAAGGGGAAATTGGGT
>CAYWOD010000120.1:0-10604 GCA_964459805.1 uncultured Pirellulales bacterium | reverse complement strand
CTTCATAATGTGAGGAATGGAACAGAATGTTCCCGGTAACTATGCTACAGTCTCGTTTTTTTAGCCAGTCGGCCCATTTGGCCAGCTCGGTTTTGGAGTAGCTTCCGGAATATCTTCCCGTTGAGCCGTGGAAGCGGATGTAGATGGCTTCGGCGGTCACCTCGCGCGGCGACTCTTTGCCGGCCATGTCGTGGATACAGAACCCGACCCGAAGCTTGCAGAGAAGCTCGAACGTTTCACCGACGTACCAGCTTTTGTCTCTGAATTCGAAGACGGCGGCGGGCTTTTCAGGCAGCAGCCTGATGAAGCTCTTGAGCAGGTCGAGGTCTATTTGGAAGCTGGGGGGCAGTTGATACAGAATCGGGCCGAGCTTTTCTTTCAGCAGGCCGACCACATCGAAAAAACGCTTCAGTGCTTCTGACGTATCCTTTAGTCTTTTGATGTGGGTGATGTATCGATTGGCCTTGACGGCGTAAAGGAAGCCATCGGGCGCCGATTCACGCCATCTGGCGAGGGTCTGGGGCTTGGGCAGGCGGTAGAAGGTGTTGTTGATTTCGACGGTGTTGAAGTGCTGCGCGTAGTGCTCGAACCACTTGCTCTTGGCTAACCCGGGCGGGTAGAACCGCTGCCTCCAGTGTTCGTAATACCACCCGGACGTGCCTATTCGAATGTCACTATCCATTAGTCGATCTTTTTGTAGAATTCGGCTTCGTGGTCGGAGAGCTTTTTCTGCTCGATTAACGTTCGCATACGCTGCATATCCACATCTCTGGTCTGTCCGCCCGATGCGAGAAAAGCGGCTGGATAATCCTCTGTGCTCGGCATAACCTGCAGGAACCTGTCAACGGAGACGACCGATACTAACATTGCCGCTGCGAGGGCGCACACGACGAGGTATCGGGCCAAGAGGCTCAGGTCGATCTCGTCGGCGCCGAGCAGACGTGCCGGCTTTGTTGACGGCTTTGCCTCGTAGCGACACCGGTCGCAGTATAGGCAGTCTAACTGGTCCTTGGGTGTAAGTCCGAACTCGCACCTGATGAACTTCTTGGCCGGGAGGTATCGTTTGAGTATTGCCACCTTATTGAACAGCGAGAGGAACGCACCCACCGGGCAGAGATAGCGGCACCAGAAGCGTCTGTACAAAAGCGAGCCGACCAGGATCATCAGCAGTATCCAGAGCGCTGCGGACTGCCCGTTGAGCACGGACCATCGCAGGTCCGAACCAGACAATTGAAAGCCGAAAACAGAGATGAGTGGATCCGATGCGAGGGTAGTCCTGTTTCGTGATAGGAAGAATATCACTATCAGCACAAGCAGGACCACGTACTTTAGGAATCTTGCCTTTTGCATCTTCTCGAGTGACAAAGGCCGCTTGAACCTTGCGGGCACGACATAGCTAAGCAGCTCCTGGGCGGCGCCGAACGGGCAGACATAGCCGCAGTAGATATTGCCGAAGACCGCAACCACAAGCGGGATGCCGATGACCAGCAGAAACGCGCCGGTCAATCCGAAGGCGGGGGCCTGGAGCGACAGCAGCGTTGCTATCTGTTCGGTGGAGTACTGGGCATTGAGGATGATGCCGCCGAGCACGAAGGTAAGCGCCAGCGTAGCGAGTCTCGTCCAGAAGCCGCCGAAGTATCTCACAAGCAAGGCGAGGACGAATGCGCCGATCAAATATGCGGCGTGAACATCAGGCAGATATTTGGCAGTCGTTGTCTTGCCCTCGGGAGCAGTCCCAACCGAGATGCTTAGGACATCGGCGGCGAATCTGCGGCCGGAAGTTGCCAGTGCGGAAAGAATCGTTTCGGAGCTGACGGTGGCGCCGGAAACCGTATCGATATCGGCGAAGGGCTGGGGCTCAAACAGTGGACGCTCTCTGAGAGACTCTCGCCATTCGGCCAGCAGCTCAAGATACGATGGCGTTTCGTTGGAGCGTACTATATGGAAGTCGATAAGCGCCCCGGCCATATCGACATAGACGGCGAGATTGAGCTTACCGCCAAAACCACGAACCTCGGGCGCGAGGTCCTCGGAGCTAAAGATGTAGCCGGTGAGCTTGGGGGTATCGAGGGGTTCCTCGGCTGCGTTGGGGTCGGTCTGCTTGGTTTGATAGACGTTGAAGTAATTGATTTCTTCGCCTATATCACCAAGAGTGTGCGAAGCCGGCTCGATGCTCAGCTCGCCGGCCAGTGCCTGGGCCGCGTGCCGGGGCAGTGAAGGCCTCAGACGTTCACCGGCCCCGGCCAGGAGGTTGGAGCACAAGACGACAGTTGCCCCAACGCCGAAGAGGATGTAGCCGAGCCTGCGCAACAAAAGGCCCGCCCTTTCGGCGTACGATAGCCTTTGCGGCTTGAGCATTCTCAGGGCGGCAGAGGGCGCATTGGCCAGGATTAGCAGGACGAATACGAGCAGGGTCGCCTTGGTGCCGAGGACCGGCACGAGAACGAGGCTTGTCACCACGCCGCCTGCGGCTGCGCCGAGGTGGTCGGCGGTTTCGAGCTTGCTGCCGGCCCGCCCGGCCTCGAAGCCCGCATCGGCGAGCCGGCGGGCCGCGATTGGGAAGTAGCAGCCGGCGCACAGGCCGCAGAGGACAAATGCTGCTGCGAACATCAGATGAGCCGATTGCCACGGGACCTCGCCGGCGTTCGCGGCAGGACCCCATTCTTCGGGCGGCAAAAAGGCAATTGCACCGATGATCAATGTGTGAACGGCGATAACTGCGAACAGGAGCATTTGCGGCAGAGATGCTCCGCCTTCATCCGCACAGACCGTGCGCGCCGGCAGGCGTCTAATTAAAGTCGCAGCTATAGTCAGGCCCGCCATAAACAGCGACGAGATGACCCCGATATGCAGATACAGCGACCCAAAATAGGTCTGGTAGAGATACATCAGGACAACCACCGTTCCAATGCCTGTCCAGCCTGCAGAGAAGACTAAGAACGAGCTGTCAAAGCTGGATTTGGTTGTTCCAGCGCCGGTCCTGATGATGTAGAAGGCTCGCAGAACCACAAAAACCAGAATGGGGATAACCAAGACAAATGGGCCGGCCAGTGCCAGGTGCTTTACAAAGCGGGTCAGCGGTGCTCCGGATTGCTTGGCGGCGAGCAGAAGGCTGTACAGGTGGGTCAGCGGTCGAGAATCCCGGTTTAGGAGTAGGTGGGCGGGCAGATCGGCACTGGAATAGCTCTCGAGCGCGGCGGCGGCGCGGTCCGGCAGATAGACAGAGAGCAAGGCATCAGGCGAGAGAACGCTCTCTGCGCCTTCTATTGATGCAAAGCGGTCGCGGAGGGTGGCCGGGTCCGGCGTTAGGCTCTCGGAGTCGGAGGCAATGAACCAGCTCTCTTCGCCCGGCGTCAGGACGAATTGTGAGAAGACCTTCCTGAGAGTCAGCCTGATTGAGGCCCCGAGGTTTATCAGCTCGGTACCCATAATGTTTTCGCCGGCGGTAACGCGGACGGCGAGGACGCCCTCGGGCCTTAGTGATTTTTTGAGCTGCTCGTAGAATTCGAGCGTGTAGTAGCGGTTGAGGACCGAGCTGGTGGCCTCGGGCAGATTGACGATTACTATGTCGTAAGCCTGTTCTCGCCGCCCGAGCATCGCGCGCACGTCACCTGCGGAGCGGTCAAATCGGCTGTCGCTGATTCTGTGCTCCGGAGGGATGAAGCCGTTGATCTGCCGGGCGTATTCGGTGTCGGGGTGCGCCCAGGTGACATTCTTGATTTGCGGCAACTGGAGCAATTGGCTGCAAAGTCCCAGTCCCGAGCCGACGACGAGGACCGATTCGGCGTCGGGATTCTGGCAGAGGCTGATGGCCGCCGTCTGTGCCGCGGTGCTCTTATCGGGCAGCGCCTCACAAACGCTGCCCTCGCGCACGGCAATCCACTGGCCCTGGTATGTCCCGTAGAGGTACTCGGCCTGGGGGGTTTGGAACGAGCCGGTCAGAGCATCGCAGGCAAGCAGCTTCGTCCATTTTACAACTCGCACGTGGCGCATCAGGGCCTTGTCGGCCCCGGCGCCAAGGCAAAGGCCCAGCGCAAGCGGAAGTAAGAATGAAAAGGCACAAGCCATTTTCCGCCCCCGGCTGGATTGTGTAAGCAGGCTGCCGAGCCGGACGGCGAATACGGATGAAGAGATAATAAGGGCGAGGATGAAGAAGATCGTCGCCGGGCTTGCACCGAGCCAGAGCAGTACCGTTACGCCCAGTCCGCCGGCAAAACTACCCGCTGCTTCGATGATATAGACGCGCGAGACAGCGAGGGCACGCTCGCTGCGAATCCATCGGCAGGCAGTGGGAAAGAGCAAGCCGGTAACAATGCTCACAGGTCCATTGACCACTATCGCTGCGAGCAGGATGCCCCGGACCGACCAGAGAGCGTATGATTCGATCCCGGCCAATTCGCGGGCCTGGACAATCAGTATCAACTGCAGTATGAAAGCGGGCAGGTAGCTCAAAAAGAGAAGCTCGATGTTCTTGAGCAACCTGTCGGCCAGCGCCTTTACTTTGTAAACGAGCGTGGCCGCCAGGCCGACCCACAAGAACCAGGAGCCGAAGAAGATCCCTACGCTGATATCGTTGCCCTCGAACGTGGTGATAAACTCCCGGAACAGCAAGCTCTGGGCCGCGATGGTGAACAGGCCGAAACTAAATATCAGCAAGCCGCGGGCGAACTTCATTTCTCACTCTCACCAAAAACGTCTGCCTGAAAGACCAGGAAGCTTGCACCTTCCTTCCAGTCGTCGGCCTTGAGCTGCGCCTTTAACGACAATTGCGTGAGCGTTTGGTTCAGGTCCCAGCCTTGTTCGCCGGCAACCTGCGGCAGGAAGACCGCTGAGCGGCCCGCCTTGTGCAACACGATACCGTCTGTGCCGATTCGGATTTTCTCGCAGGACGAGACCGGCTCCGGGGGCGTCAGGGCGGAAATCTCGATCGTGATGTCCTCAAGCTCATCTTTTTGCAGCGCCGCAAAACGCTGGTCCCGGAAGGCGGCGTTGATTGCGTTTGTAAGGACCGACTTATAGAGCGGCTGGCGCGGGAAGATGTCGCCTATGCAGCCTCTAAGGTGTCCACTTTTCTTGAGCGTGACAAAGGCCGCGCGGGGAGGTTTCATCGCATCGCTGATTGTGACGCCTAACTCGGATACTTGTGGCGCTCTCTGGTGTTCGAGGCCGTAACTTATTGTCTTGCGGGCCAAAGTCAAAAGCCCCTTTTTATCTTCCTCAGTCAATTGGGGGGCATTTGTCTCCGGCTCAATTTGGCGGTGCTCCTTCCACACCCCGGAGAAAACGATGGAAAGATAACTGACAGAATTGCTGAAATCACCCGTCAGCTCGCCGGAAGTTGCATACTTTATCAGCTCAGCCTTTGCCGGGGCATCCAGCATCGAAAGCAGTATCGCAACGGGGATGTAGCCGCATATCGTTGCTCCGGTCTTTTGTTTGTATTGCAGGAAACCCCTGCTGTCCAGCTTCGCGATATGCTCGTATGCGCCCATATCCAGCTTTTTGATTTGCTCCGGTATGTCTTCGGTGAAGGGCACGTACTTATAGCCCGCCCCGTAGTGTACGAAGTCCGAGCTTGCAACGACGAGTGTTTCCTCGTCGATCAGACTTTTCAAAATGGCGCCGGCTTTGTTGATTGTCTCGGACGAACAACTGCCGGCGACAATCGGGACCAGCTTGAAGTCCTGGAATTTGTACTGGAGCAGGGGAATCTCCATCTCGACGCTGTTTTCACCGTCGAGTGCGCGCGGCACGTTCTGAAAAAGCGGATACTTGAGGACTCTGTTTATGAACTCGGTGTCCAGCGGTATCCGACCCAGCGGCGTTTGGAAATGTGTCGCTCTCGGGACACTCAAAATCTCTTCCATATACATCCGGTGAGCCGGGCCGATAACGATGATTCGCTTGTATTTCTTGTTGATGGTCTTGACGGCCATGGCCGCGGTTTGGCCGGAGAAGCTGTAGCCGGCGTGAGGCAGGACCAGCCCTATTACGTTGTCTATCGGTTTGACGTCGGCTTTCTCGAAGAAGCCGGCAAGCTGCTTTCTAAGGGTTTCGGCGTCGGCGGGGTACCACGAGCCGGCAAGCGAGGCGTGCAGGACCGATTCGGGCGGCTCGGTGGGCCTGTCTTTTTCGCCGGAAGGCTCATTTGGAGACTGAGCCGTTCCTTCTGAACTGTTGGATGCAACCTCAATAGGCGCATCTGCCGAACGCGGAAATCCATAGATGTGCAGGCCAAGTCCGACCGCAGCGATAATCACTACGCCGACCGCGACTCCGGCCAAGAATTGCTTTTTGAATCTTCCAGCCATATCAACCACTCCATTTGCTTTGTTCGAGGATACCGTGCGGAGGTCTCAGTGGACCGGGGTATTTGTGATGGCGGACAGCCCGCACAAATTTGCGGGGGACCGCCTTTTTTGCAAGCGAAGCCGCGCCTACAAGAATCAGTGAGCCGGCTTTGAGTAGTCTGTGAATGAATTTTCTGCGTGTCATTTCCAAACTCCGTAAATCTCTTTTCCGCATTTCGGGCAGGTCCCGTCTTTGAGCCGGTTCGCCACGATAGTATAGCCGCTGCGCTCGATGAGTAAATCCTTGCAGTCGGGGCAATATGTGTTCTGGCTCTCTTTGCTGGCGATGTTGCCGATATAGACGTAATTGAGCCCCTCTATGGTTGCAATATCACGGGCCATATCCAGAGTCTTGAGTGAAGTTGGCGGCAGGTTGAGCATTTTGTGGCGGGGGAAAAAACGCGAAAAGTGCAAAGGGGTCTCACCGCCGAGGTTCGCCTTGATCCAGCGGCAAAGCTCGCCTATCTGCTCGGGCTTGTCGTTGAGCGTTGGGATGAGCAGGTTGGTAACTTCAACCAATACGCCCGCTGCCTTGGCCAGGACCAGAGCGTTGAGGACAGGCTTTAGCGTCCCTGAACAGACTTCTCTGTAGAACTTGTCCGTGATGCCTTTCAGGTCTATGTTTGCAGCGTCTATGTATTCGAGCAGGCGCTTCCAGGGTTCTTCATTTATGTAGGCCGCTGTTACAAGGACGTTGCGGATGGCGCTCTCGTGCGCCAGCTTTGCGGTGTCGTATGTGTATTCATAATAGACAACCGGGTCGGTATAGGTATATGCCAGGGATGGACACCCGGCTTGTTTGGTGAGCTTGACCAGGTCTTCGGACGACCAGAACAGTTTTTCGCGCGAATAGAATATGGCCGGCATCTCTTCGGGGTTGGCCTGGGATATCTCCCAGTTCTGGCAGTTCTTGCAATGCAGGTTGCAGCCGACCGTGGCTATCGAAAGGATGCCGGTGCCCGGCAGAAAGTGCGAAAGAGGCTTCTTCTCGATTGGATCGACATTGATTGAGCAGGGGTAGCCATAGACGACGGTCCGCAGGACGCCGTCGATATTCACGCGAACCCGGCACTCGCCGCTCTGACCGGGCTCAATAACGCAATTCTTCGGACATAATTCGCACTGAACCTTCAATTCACGCCTCGGTTACTACCTTCCAAATATCAGTTCCCGATCCAGCCCTCTGTGGCATTGAATAGCTGTCATTGCGAGGCCGCCGCAGGCGGCCGTGGCAATCTCCGGCCTTCGACCGATACAGATTGCTTCGCGCAGTTTATGCCACCTTTTCGGTACTCCCAATGACACACATCAATTGAACTGCAACAGACCACTGACCTGGCCCCGATTATACCAGATTCGCGCACGGGTCAATAAGCCGAAACTGCTGCAAGTCGGCCCGAAAAATATGGCTTTGATTCCGCCCGGCTGGCACGCTCAGACTATGTTTCGGCGTGGTCCTATCACGGATGGAAAATATCGCTTTGATTTTGGTGCTCTGGCGATATAATCAGGTTTATGAAAAACGCGGTTCTGAGTGAGCTTTTCGGCCGGATGGCTGATATTATGGAGATTCTGGGCGAGGATCGCTTCCGTATCAACAGCTACCGAAAAGTATCACGGATCATTGGCGACATTCCCGCCGACATTGAGTCCCTGTTGGAGAGTGGGCAGCTTGCAAAGGTCCCCGGCGTTGGCAAATCGAGCTTAGCCAAGATTCAAGAATTTGTTAAGACCGGCTCGATAACCGCGCATCAGGAATTGCTGGCCAAGATTCCGCTGGACTTACTGGAGCTGCTGCAGATACCCGGAATGGGGCCCAAGGGCGTAAAAGCGGTTTATGACCAGTTGAACGTTGTGAGCATCGCCGACTTGAAAGCTGCAATTGACGCCGGCTCTCTCGCCGAGCTGCCCGGCTTCGGCGATAAGAAGGCCGCGGTCATCGCCAGGGGCATCGAATTTCTGGAGCGGTCCACTGGCAGGATACGCATAGACCAGGCGCTCGAGGCGGCCGAGATTGTCGCCGCGACGCTGCGGTCATATTCGCCCTTGTCGAATATCCGGACGGCCGGGTCGCTGCGGCGTTGGGCCGAGACAATCGGGGATATTGATATACTCGTCGCCGCAGGAAAGCGAAAGGGCGCTTCGGAGCGAATCGTAGAGGCCTTTACCAGGGCGGCTTTCGTGCAGCAGGTGCTCGCGTCGGGGCCGACAAAAGGCTCGGCGATTATAGAAACGGGCAGCGGCGGCGTTCAGGTGGACGTGCGTGTAGTGCCCGAAAAGAGCTTCGGCGCAGCGGCCCAGTATTTCACCGGCTCGAAACAGCACAACGTCCGCCTGCGAGAGATTGCGATAAAGGCTAAGCTCAAGCTCAACGAGTACGGCCTGTTCAAAGCCGATAAGATGATTGCCGGGCCTGTCGAAGAGGAGATTTACGAGAAGATCGGGCTTGATTATATCGTCCCGGTCCTGCGCGAAGACCGCGGCGAGGTCGAGGCCGCAAAGGAGCACCGCCTGCCAAAGCTGATTGAGTTCGCCGACATCAAGGGCGACTTTCACATCCATACGGCCGCTTCGGACGGAGACTGCGAGATAGACGAGGTCGCCGCCGCTGCGAAGGACCTGGGCTACAAGTATATCTGCATCACGGACCACTCGCGTTCTTCGGCGATTGCCAACGGCCTCTCGGCCAAGCGCCTGGCGCAGCAGGTCAAGGAAATCCGAAAGCTCAACGAAAAGCTCAAGGGCATAACCATATTAGCCGGCAGCGAGGTCGATATTCTTGCGGATGGCTCTCTGGATTTTGACGACGAATTGCTTGCCGAGCTTGATTTTGTGGTTGGCGCCATACATTCGGGTATGGCCGGCGCCCGCGAGAGGGTGACGATGCGGACGCTAAAGGCGATGGACAATCCGTACGTCAACTGCATTGCTCATCCGACCGGCAGGCTGATAGGCCGGCGCGAGCCGATGGACCTCGATATCGCCGCTGTAATCGAGCACGCCGCGGCCACGCATACCGCCCTCGAAGTAAATGCCAATCCCTGGCGGCTGGACCTAAAGGACGTGCACTGCAAGATGGCAATCGAGGCGGGCGCCAAGCTCGCCATCGGCACCGATGCCCACAGCATCGCCGGCTTAGGCTTGATGGGCTTCGGCGTCGCAACCGCCGGGCGGGGATGGACGACAAAGCCCGATGTGCTCAACACGTTTTCTGTGGCCGCAATCAGGAAGTTCATCCACAGTAAAAGACCATGAGAAGGGACTCCAGCACGAAGATTCTGTTGACCGGATTGCCGGGCTGCGGCAAGACGACTGCCGTAATGAAGGTGGTTGAGCAGTTGCCTGCGGGCAGGGCCGCCGGGTTCTATACGCAAGAGATACGCGAGGCGGGCAAGCGCAAGGGATTTCGCTGGCGTCGGCTGGATGGCGCCGAGGGGATACTGGCGCACGTTGATTTCAAGAGCCGGTGCAAGGTAGGCAGGTACGGTGTTGACATCGCGGGATTCGAGAGGTCTGTGGTGCCGGTGCTCGATGTCGAGCGCAGCGACGTGGAGCTATTCGTAATCGACGAAATAGGCAAGATGGAGTGCTTTTCCGAGAAGTTCATCACCGCGGTCCGCCGGCTGTTCGCATCCCAGAAGTGCGTATTGGCGACCGTGGCGCAGAAAGGCGCCGGCCTTATCCGCGAGGTGAAGGCGTATCCGGGAGTCAGCCTGTTCACTCTGACCCGGGACGGACGAGCCGAAACGATAAATGAGATTCTGCAGGTGCTGCCGTTTGCCAAGAAGGCTTGATAGTAACCGTAGTGAGTATGCCGGTTGCCGTAACTGTTTGCGACGTGTGAGTTCTTATGTCCGAAGATTGGGCCAATAGTATAGCAGAGGATTTCGAACGGCGTGCCCTTCTCCGGAAGGGCCCCTGCCTGATTTTTGGTGGGGCCGATACGGGTAAGACTACGCTTGTTGGCGCGCTATGCGAAGCGTTCGCGAACGATGGCCCAGTTGGAATTGTCGATGGCGACGTTGGGCAATCTCATATCGGCCCGCCGACGATGGTCGGCTGGGGCGTGATCGACGGCGGCAAGTGCGACCTATCTCAAGTGGAGGCGCGGGGTATCGGGTTTGTTGGTGACGTAAGCCCGGTTGGTCATTTGCTGCAGTTCACGGGGGCCTTATTGGGCTGTGTGCGGGAGGCTTGCGAAGCCGCGGAGATTATCGTGATAGACACGCCGGGCTTTATCGCCGGGCCTGCTGC
>CAYWOD010000119.1:0-10723 GCA_964459805.1 uncultured Pirellulales bacterium | reverse complement strand
CACCCCCCGCAATACGCAATCTCGCCCTGAGCGAAGTCGAAGGGACGACATCCGAAATACGACATGCGCAATACGACATACGACATACGAAATACGCGATACGAAATACAAACCCAACTTGTCGCGGCGGAGCCCTGAGCGAAGCCGGATCCCCCGCCCCCAAAGTCCCCGCCCTTGCTTCTCCACGCGAATCCTGCTATCCTAAACTCAAGAAAGCACCGAAGTATATGAGATCACAAAAACTCACAAAAACGCTAACCGCCTTACTTATCGCACTTGTCACAGTGTCTGTGGCCACTTCAGCCACGTTTGCTGAGACTACCAGCAAAGAGACCGGTGCATTACAGAAGACCAATGCAGAGCTGGCCGAGCAGATGGCCGGCGCCACAGCCGATATAAGGAGTGATGTAATGCACAATCGATTGGGAGACGTTCAACTCCGCTGACTGTCGGTTGGAGATGAGTTTCAGGAAAGCAGCACACGAAGAATAGACAATGGTAAAAGGTCTCGGTCCAGCCTATTACAATCTTTCAACCCTGCTCGATGCCGGCGTTCCTTTGCTGCGTTCGCTGAGAACGGTCGGGGCGGGTTTGAAAGCGCCTTTGCAGCAGGCCTTCGAGCAGTTGACCGAAGCGATCTCGAAGGGTACTCCTCTGGCCGAGGCTATGGGTATGAGGCCTGGGATATTTGTTCGGCTGGATATAATGATAATCCATGCTGCCGAGACATCCGGCAACTTAGGCGAAGCACTGGGCCTACTGGCCAAGTGGTACGAGTTTTCGCAGCGCGTTAGAAGACGAATCCTTGTCGGCCTGGCGCTGCCCATCCTTTTGATCCACTTGACGGCGCTAATCGCTCCGTTTCCGGCCTTTGTTATGGGGGGCTGGTATATAGGGCCGTATATCTTCTCGGTACTGCGAATACTTTCATTGTTCTACGTCCCGGCCGCGATAATCATCGCTATTATGCGTTTTACGCCGCGAAACGGGCCGGCCCGCAAGACACTGGACCAGGTGTCGCTAAGGATACCGGTTCTCGGCAAGGCCCTCTATAAGCTTGCGCTCAGCCGCTATAGTTGGGTATTTCACATGCTCAGCAAGGCGGGCGTACCAATCATCGAGTGCACGGAAATCGCAGTTTCCTGCACCGGCAACGCCGTCGTAGCCGAACTATTCAGACCTGCCTCTGCCAGTGTAAAAGCCGGCAATCTCTTCTCCGAGGGATTGTCAACCAAACTCCCACCTGAATTCCTCGAACCCTGGCGCATCGGGGAAGAGACCGGCAGCCTCGACGAGGTCGCCAAGCGCCTCGCCGAGGCCAACGCCGAAGCCGCTGAGTTCTGGTTCGGCGAGTTCGCCCGCTGGCTGCCGCGAGTGGTCTATTTTCTCGTCTGCCTTCTGATGATTTACTACATTTTCAAGCTGGCCGCGATTGCAATGACCGGGGTATCCGGGCTTCGATAGCCGTGATTTGCAGCCCCAAAGCCGAAAAAAAGCCGCAAGGGACGTACAATAGGGCCTAATCCTTCCTGATTTCGGGTTACATTTCGGACGGCGTCAGAGGCGATGGGTGCAAGTCGGAAGTCGGCGTTCGTCCCATAAAATGTAAAGTTTCCGTACTGTTTCTGCCGATGGAGTAAGCGGACGATTGGTTTGCTCTTTGGCATAAAAGGGCCGTTGTTCGCGTTTGAGCAGAGTCTGGGCGATGCAGTTTTCGCCGGTAGTAATCGTGGCTGCTCAATCTTTGGGCTGTGCATAACCAAGAATTCAACACGTTTAGAAAGCAAAGGGGTCGGAAATGAACAAGAAAAGAAGATTCGACGCAAGGGCATTTGTGGCCAGAGCGGCTCTGGCTGTGGTCATAGCAGCCGTTGGCTTGAGTCTAACCGGGTGCGGTGAGCAGATGGCCAGGATAGAAGAGAACCAGCTCAAACTGCAGGCACTGGTGGAGTTGAATGCCGAGCAGATAGGCGCAATTGCAGGGCGTATCGAACAGAACCAGCAGGACCTGCAGGGCGCCCTCGAGAGCATCCGAAGCAGCACTGAGCAATTGGCGGCCGATATAACCGCCGTCGCCGGTGAACATGCGAAACTGCAAGAGATGGTACAGGCCAATGACCTGCAAATGACCGATAAAATGGCTGCGATTGAGCAGAAGCAGCAGAACCTGCAGGCCGGGATTGAAGATGTGCAAAGCGGAACGCAGAAGGTGGCTGCCGATATCGGCGCTCTTGGAAACAAGCAGGCAAAGCTCGAGGAAATGATCCGGAACAACAACCGGACATTGGTAAACACAGTAGTTGCGATTGAAGCGACCCAGGCCAAACTGCGGACCGAAATCAATAACGTGCAGGCGAGCACAGAAAGAGTTGCCGCGGACCTGGCGGCCCTTGCCGATGCCCAGGCAAGACTCGAAGAGACGGTGCAAAACGACAGGCAGCAGATGGCCGGGAATGTCGCCGCCATCGAGCAGAATCAGCACGAAAAGCAGCAGGAGATTGAAAGCATCGAGAACAACGTCCAGAAAGTAGCGGTCAGTGTGGGCGCCCTCGAAGAGAATCTGTTGAAATTTCAGGAGCTTCTTCGAAATGACACGCACAACCTTGCCGATATTATAGAAGTTGTCGGACAGGGACAGATTGAATTCGAAGAGAAGATTCAAAGGGACGTCCGGGGATTGGCCGCTTCTATGAATGTAGTGGAGCAGAACCAGGCCAAACTACAGAAGCAGGTGCAAGAAGTCCGGAGTAATGCTCAGGAGATGATAAGCAGCATAATGACGACGCTCGATCAGCTTGAAGCTCGAGCATCGCCTTCCGGCTCGGCTGAGACGGGCGAGGCGACGAAAATCGAAGCTTCCGCTTCGGAGGTTGAAGAAGAAGATTGAACAAGAATTTAGGGGGTCCGTCGGTGGACTACTGCTGACGGCGCAAGACCCGATTTACCAATTTCAAGACAAGGACAAGTGACATTACCAAGGCGCTTGTCCTTTTTTTGTCATAAAGCTGGAGATATTTTCCATTTGGGTCTATGCACTAAAATGCAGTTATGGTAGAATCTGCTATTTATTAGAAGGGCGGGTGCTACAAATGAAAGGACTTTATTATCTCGTTGTAAGAAGAACCGGCACTATCTTGCTGTTGTGCCTTCTTATAATCTTCCAGGGGTCCTGTTCGTATCAGCCGGACTTCCTTGCCTTCAGAGATGCCAAAAGCCCCCCGCGCATACGAATGTCCTGCTATGCCAGCTCGACGGTAGGTACTACTTTCGCGGACCCGGAACATTTGGGATTGCATGGGTACAGTTACGGAGGATCGGAGAAAACCGGCATAGTATATACGTGCAAGGCGGGGCATATCGACATTGCCCATTTACGCAAAGCCGCCGACTGGACGGCATTTCTTGCAGAAAAAACACTCGAACAACTCAGGAAAAACCGAACTGAATTCTCATTCAAGTTATATGAACCTTCACGGTATTTCGTACAGATCAGCTATCCACAGAAGTGGAAAGACTTATCATATGCCGAGAAAGAAAATATCTCGCGCGACCTTTCCATCAGGCTCGGGCAATACTTTGCTTACGTAGGATGCACGTGGCACGAAATTCTCACGTGGTTCGGCTACAGAAGCATAGGATTCTACCCGGAATTTCCCTCAGCGTTTTCGTGGGAAGATTCGTTTTCAAATCTCTTAGGGACGCACATCGCCTCGATGGCCCTGAGAGATGCGGGGCATGAATATGACGAATCGATGACTATAGCGCTTTACCGTGAACTAAAAAAGCTGGATGTTCAGCCGAGGCGCACGGCGATACGAGCATCCGAGGAGGTAAAAGGACTGTGGTACTCCGGCCACTTCCTGTTCCTTGTTGAGATGACCGGCAGGAATTTTGATATAGGTTTGGATGATGGTTTTGTTACTCCGTGGCTTGTTCGGTCCATAGCAGAGTGTGCGGGGGCCAAGGCTAAATCATATCCTGCGCCCAGTCTTTATTTCCTCGCGGACTATGGATTCACAGTCAAGCTTGAAATCGAACCGCGGGAGCTGGAGAAAGGCAGGGTCCTGAAGATCGTGTATCCGGATCCCAGGAAGAGAAGAAATCGCCTTGAGCCTGCCGTCCACTTTGGCCCAATTATGGACTATATCAGGCGAGATGCAGAAAAGAGATATGGTCGTGATCCGAAGCCGGGGAGCGATAAATGAAAGACGTCTATCACATTGTTAGAGCAAAAGTCGGCACGGCAGTGTTGTGCTTTTTCATAATCTTCCAGGGTAGTTGTGCCCACCGCGTAACGTTCGTCGATGGCAGCGGAACAAAAAGACGTCCGCGAGCCCGGGTAGGATGCTACCCCAGCACGACGGTAGGCACGATTTTTGTGGACCCCGAAGATTTAGGGTCACATGGATACAGCAACGGCCAATTGGAAAGGACCGGCATAGTATATACGTGCAAGGCGGGGCACGTTGACATTGCTCATGTGCGTAAAGCTGCCGACTGGACGGCATTCCTTGCAGCCGAAACACTGGAACAACTAAAGAAGAATGAAACTCAGTTTTCATTCAAATTCAAAGAGCCTTCACGGTATTTTGTACAGCTTACTTATCCGGAATTCTGGAAGGATATGCCTGACGCCGAAAGAGACCGCACTGCACGTGATCTCGCCATCAGGCTTGGGCAATACTTTGCATATACCGGGGCTACCTGGCATGAAATCCTTACATGGTTCGGCTACAGGAGCATAGGATTATATCCGGAGTTTCCATCCGCGTTTTCATGGGAAGACTCGTTTTCAGACCTTCTTGGGACCCACATAAGCGCAGAAGCCCTCAGAGATGTCGAGCACGAATATGATGAAGCAGTGACACTGGCTCTTAACCGCAAACTTGAAGAGCTGGACGTTCAATCCAGGTTCACGGCAATACGTGCATCCGAGAAGGTAAGGGGGTTGTGGTTTTCAGGTGACTTTCTGTTTCTTGTCGATATGAAAGCGAGGAATTTCGATATAGGTCTGGATGACGGTTTTGTCACGCCGTGGCTCGTCCCCTCTCTACCTGAATGTGAAGGAGCCCGGCCTTGGTCCTATCCGGTCCCCGGCCTTGATTTTCTTTCCGACTATGGATTCTCAGTAAAATTTGAAATCGAACCCAAAGAGCTGGAAAGAGGCAAAATCCTGAACATTGTCCACCCGGACCGGAAAGAAAGAAAAGAACGCATTGAACCCGCTGTTCATTTTGCTGCAATCATGGACTATATCAAGGAAGATGCAGTAAAAAGATATGGCTACGACGTGTATCCAGGTCGTACAACCTCGGAAGTACAATCTCAACCTGGCTCACAACAACCACATAAAGAATGGCCTCCCGGTGACGAAGCCGACACGTCCTCATCTACCGAGGGTATTGTTGACGACCTCAATAATGATAACGTTGTCGACTTCCGGGATGTTCTTGTACTGGTGGATGCGTGGCTGGCGCAAAGTGTGCCGCCGACCGAGAAGGTCAAACAAAGGTAGCTCGCCACCGCTTGTTTGTGAACAAGAGTTTTGCAAAATTGCAGGTTAGGCCTACTTAGTTCCTGTTGCGGAAAGCCAAAACTAACGATGTCACCCCTGCGAAAGCAGGGGTCCATATCGAAAAACCTGGATTCCTGCTTTCGCAGGAATGACAAATGCTGTTTCCGCAACAGGAACTACTTAGAAAAGAAAAAATCGTTTCTTGATTTTTTTTTCAACGCCAGTGTATTCTGTCATAAGTGTTTACGTAATTATTGAAGAAGATCACAAGAAAGATTTTCTTCAACAATATAGGCGTGACTTGCAATTTTGCAAAACTCCACTATGAACCGACGGGCAAGCCTCCGTGCGCAGAGCCGGCGGCCTTGGTTCTTGTAACGGGAGAGGTTAGGCTATTCGATAGCCGTCAGCCAGCTCGCTGCAAGCTCCCACAAATCGAGCGGTGATACGCGTCCGTCCCCTGTGAAATCTGCACCGCCGCACTGATCGCAGATGCTTCGGCCCCACTGCGGCCCAAACTGTGCAAGGTCACCAAAGTCCACGTCTTTGTCGTCGTCAAGATCAGCCGGCAGGAACGGCTTCTCGTCGAAACCGTAAGTTGCCTCGCGGGTGGCGATGTACTTGTCATTCTTATCATCCCATCCCACCCTGGCATAAATGATCCGAATATTTTGTGTGCGTAATTCGTTCAGCAGGTCGGCGGACAGGCCGGGCTCCAGTTGGGGCTCAAAGAGAAAATTCTCGCCGAAATTGTGGTGTTCCGGGCGATAGGTCTGCGAGTACCAGCCACGAAGAACAATCGGCTCTGTCGTATAGCCCTCGATCACCGTCTCGGCCCAGCGAACCAGAGGCGCGGTGTAGCCGGCTGTCGGGCCCTTTGGGCGGCGGCGGCCAGTAGAACGACGTAGTGATCAAGGCCCAGCGTCCTCGGGGCAATTTGAAGATCCAACTGCGCTCCTGCAGCAGGTCGCCCTGCTGCGGCTGCGGGCGCCGGCAGAGGCGAATCGACTCGGTCGTGGTGGTCGTCGGGCCGGTCCAGTCCCACGTTGGAACAGGTTCGTCGTATTCAACGTGGAGACTCGGCCACTGAATATCTGCATAAGTAAGCATCGGATTTTGTGCGGGCGTTACCAGTATCGGTACGCCGTCAGTGCGCAATTCGTAGGTCCGCCGGTTTTGCAGGTGGTGCATAAGCCAGCCGTCAATTGTGTTCATCTGGTAATCGGAGGTTCCCCCCGTACTCTTATGAGAGGCAAAAGGCCACAGCGCCGGGCTGCCCGAAACCGTACGCACACGCCCGCTATCGGTGTATTCAAGGGCCACATTGGTATAGAAGCACTCGGCCAGATTCTCTCTGGTCAGCCACATACTCTTCGTCTCGAGCCGCCATCGAGATTTCAGCCTATGATTCGCAAACACATCCCCGTACTCGCCCTGAAAGGTACAATACTCAACAGGCTCATTGATCAGAAATGGAGTTATGCTCCGTGTAGTTTCAGGCCGGGGGATTTCGCGTATCTGCTTGACGACGAGTCCTCCGGTCGGCATCGCGGCCCCTCCCGATGAAACTTTCTTATACTCAAAATCGAGTGTGTACTTGCTCTTACCTGTGACATCGTTGAAATCTTGTGCCGCCGCCACAAGAAGCCGCGACAATTCCTTATACTCCTGCTGCCAATCCAGCACCGTCCCGCCTAACGGCACCAGATTTGACGCGCGGACCAGTGTGCAGTATATCCCATAGGTAGAGTAATATACAGTTACTTCCTCGGGGATAGAGCCGTCCTCGGGATTGGCCACCGAGACGGCCCCTAATTGCGTGACCATCTCTATGTTCCAGCTCGACCCGTACCGTTTTTCCACGGTGGCCACACCGTTGGCCAGCTCGATTTCATCGGGGAATGAGTGGTGAACCAGCAGGGCCATTCCGACGGTGGATTCATCGATGGCGTGACGCAGGCGCTCAAGGAAGGCGTTGTCGTTGTAGAAGCTGGCGAAAACTTTGCGGATTGCCCGAAAGACGCCGCGCTCGTTCGACTTGTCCGGGTCACAAATGCAGGGGCCTTCGTCGTCACTATCGAATTCGTCGGCCAGGCACCCGCTGTAACTGTCGTAGAGACCTGCGCCGGTAAAATGTTTGCTGTCCTCAACGTTGGTCGAGCTTCTAAAGCGAATCTTCCGGTTGGCATCGAAGCCGTACTGAGGGTCCTGCAGAATGCCGATGACGGCATCCCTTTGCGTCTGGGTGAAGCCGGTCTGATAGGTGGTGGTGAACAAACCACGTACATAGAGCAGGTCACTCGAGAGAAGGGCCATATTGGACGGTGGGTAGGTGTAATGCGAAAGCCGATCACTAATTTCCTCGCGCAGGGTCCCGCCGGTGGCAAGTGTCTGGTCGAGGAACTCGTTCCACAAATCGAAGGAAAAGGCCACTGCAACCGGCGAGCTGTCGCCGACAGCTCTCCGCAGTATTGCGAAGTTGGCCGCCTTGCCGCCGAAATACTTGATGTCCGAAGGCAGCAGTCCGTCGGTCGATGCGCTGTATGCGCCGTAGTGGGCCATCGGCGAGATCTCCAGCTCCGGCGGCTCTTTGAGGGTGAGAATCTCTTCAATGGCCTGCTCGTCGAGAACGCCTTCGACAGCGATGAGTCTGATGTCCCAGTCGTACCACGCATCGAAGGCTCGCAGAATTATCCTGTGGCCCACAAGCTGCTCTGTGCGCTCGACGTCCTCGGCCAGGGCCAAATGGACAAAGGGCACGCCGAAGGTCTTTGCAAGGATGGCTACGTGCGAATTCGGCGTTGAAGGCGAAAGCGTGATGATGCCTGCAACGTATGGGACCTCGGCTGGAACACCATCGGTCAGCAGGATGTCGTTCGGCTCCAGCAGGCCAACGCGATAGGCGTAATCGATGTTGCGGCCCTGGAAGTATTTTAGTTCGCCGAGGGCCCAGCCGGTTGAGTAGCAGGCGTTGCCCGGCGCCCAGCGTGAGGCTGAGCTGATAGGGATGCCCTGCGAATCGAACCAATCGCGGTAGGCCTCGGCTGTTGCGATCTGCTCGTAGGCCGGAAAGTAGAACGCCTGCACGCCGGGTTCAGCCTGGATGCTCGATTTGACGATGTTGAAAAGCTCGGCGATCTGCTCTTTCGTATAGGGGTCGCGTCGAACAAGCTGGATGCCGTATTCCGGATATGCATAAGGCATGGGCCAGCCTGTATCCGGCGGCATTACGACCGCCCCCAAGATAGCCTGCTGGCCGTTCTCGTAAAGGGTGGCCTCGTCAAACTCCTGCCGCGTCATACCGACGAACGGCGTCAGCAGCTCAGTGGCGAACTCGTAGTGAAACTTGTATCTCTCGCAGTCCTGAAAATAAACGATGTTCGGGTCGTATGGCTCGGCAAGGACCGTGAACTTCACCCAGCGAGGATCGTCGGCGAGGGTTACCGGGGCCCGAAACGGCTCATCAGGAAAGACGATCTCATTTTTCCAGTACGGCGACGGGGGAATCTCCTGCGAGTATGAGAATACCGCCGGCACAAGCACAAGCAAAAACCACAACAAGGCAGAGAAAGTTCTTGGGTGTGCTCTTGCTTCCATTTCTTTCTTCCTCGTGTCGGCCGGCTCCGGCCCGTTGCACGAACCAGCAGGATTTGCGCATGGCAAAAGCGGGCGAAGCCCAAATACAGCTCGGCAGTTCTTCGCTGCTTACCAACCCGAGTATATCCGATGGCCGAATAAACGTCAAGTAAAGACGCCGCAACGCGCAGGCGGAATCGGAGTTCAGGGCGCCTTGATTTCGAGATAAATCACAACAGTCTATGCCCTGCGTTTTCTCAGGACTAGGCTGCCCAAGCCGAGCAACAAAAATGTTGCCGGCTCGGGAATGACATTGGCCTCGAAGTTGTCGAAATAGACGGCGTAGTAACTGCCTCCGGAGGAGACACCATAGGCAATAACGAATGTTATATCAAACGAATCTCGCGTGAACTCGATTCGGAGGACATCGCCTGCACTAAACTCCGGCGTGACAGCCCACTCGAGCATCGCCCCGCCGGCGTTGTACACCTCCACCGCCGCGAAGTCGCTCACACCATCGCCTATTACATCTATGGCCACGCTGTCGGCGGGGTCGTAAAGCTGTACGCCAAGCATGGCGAAAGGGTAAACCCACGTTTCGTTCCTTGGCTTACCGTATGCGTCGGTGCCTGCGGCGCTGTTACCGAAAACGTTCGTTCCGGTGCTGGCAAATGCGGGGTCGTAGGCCTGCCGCGAATAGACCTTGTCGTCGAGTTCGGGTACCCCCGCCTCATATAGCGCAGCAAGCCTCACGCCAGGAAAAACATTGCTGATATCGGCACCCGGCGCGTGAGAGTCGGCATCTACAAGCACCAGCTTCCCGGAAGCCGTCGAAACCATAATCAATAAAATTAAAGCAACCGCTCGTATTCGGACTTTAGCTCTCATTTTTTGCACCTTCCTCCAAAGAAGGCTCTTTCATCACTGCTCTCAATTAGTCTAGCCCATTTTGAGGACCATGTCAAGCAATAAGTCCTGTAAAATGGACTTCTGCGTGCCGGTCACGATTGTAGGTAGATTTTTGGTTCTTCCGAATAAATGGATAGGTGTATTTCGCGACTCGGAAGACCGAGAAAAATCGTTCGGGGCCCCAGAGGCACAAATTTCCCCCCTGTGCCCCAAATTTGAGCCTCTGCCCAAACGATTTTTCTCTCCAGCCAAGTCCGAGGGCCTGGTTTGTCAGGCCACCTACGCATTAACCGGATGAACCTAATTTAGCAACAAAAAGACATTGCAAGTCAGGAAACCGACCTGAATTCCTACCTGTTTCTCAGGCACTTCCGCTAACACTTCATCGGTCGGGCAGACCGAAACACTTGAGGTTTTTGGGGCGTGCCCGGTGCGCAAGCACTTTCGGTTTCCGGAATTCCGCATGCCGCAGAGGACAAACCGACGCTGTCAAATGCGAAGCAATGACACGTCAGTGCAAATCATTATTATCGGCCCGCAGCCATTGCCATAAGTGCGAAGGCCATTGCGTTTTGTCCGCGCCAACTTATTTCCTATATTTTACTTAGATGGCTGTCATAGGAGCATTTTCCAAAATCTGCCGTTAATATGATACGTTCTGGAGGGGCAGAATGAGTGCGCCAAGCGAAGCTGATGTGAGCAAGCTGGACAATCCAGCCTGGT
>CAYWOD010000118.1:0-10779 GCA_964459805.1 uncultured Pirellulales bacterium | reverse complement strand
TTGACCAGGCTGGATTGTCCAGCTTGCTCACATCAGCTTCGCTTGGCGCACTCAGGTTTGCCCTCCCCCTCATCTTTTCTAAGCCCTTTTTTGTACCAATGCGACTACAAAGTATCATTAGACCCCCCGCTACTTTTCCGCGGATACATATAATTAATTGCTTGCCCATCTCGGAAAAACTCGTACAATTGTTAAGCAAGAAATTGAACTCGATCACTCTTGTAAATCTATCTCAACAACCATTATTATATCACATTATGAGAACTTTTTCCATAAATACGCTTGGCTGCAAAGTCAACCAATACGAAAGCCAGCAGATTCGAGAGCTGCTCGAACAACTCGGACTGCGCCAAGTCGAGCCATCTAATAAATCCGACCTTCTCGTTGTTAACACCTGCTGTGTGACCCATACTGCCTCAGCCAAGAGCCGACAATCCATCCGAAGATCCCAGAGGCTGAATCCCGATGCCGTCATAGTTGTCTGCGGCTGTCTGCCTACTGTACAAATCGGCGAATTGGACGCCGCAACTCAAAATGTTCACCTAACAAAAAACCACGATGATCTGGCTGCACAACTGCGTCAGATAGCCGGCGGCAACGTTACCACATCCGAGTCGGAATACTATCAAACCTGCCCAAACAACACTATTAGACCAGAAAGCAGCCATAAAATCAAGTGTAAAAACGAATTGCCAAATTTGCCCAACCTGCCACCGTTGAACTCCTTCAAGGGCCATACAAGAGCCTTTCTTAAGGTCCAGGACGGCTGTGACGGATACTGCAGCTACTGTATTGTACCCAAAACACGGCCTTTTGTTCGTAGCAAGCCGCCCGAGGCGGTGCTCACAGAGGCGCAAGCCCTCGTTGGGAGCCGGCACAGAGAAATCGTCGTAACAGGAATATTTCTCGGTGCTTACGGCCAGGAGAGCGTGCGGCGAGAGAACTGGCCGAACCGGCAAAACGACAATTTGGCTCACCTGCTCGACAAACTGGCGCAAACACCCGATTTGGCACGTATAAGACTAAGCTCGCTGGAGCCGGCGGATGTTACGCCTCGACTGCTCGATACTCTCTGCAAGCGCCATAACATTATGCCGCACTTGCACTTGTCGCTGCAGTCAGGCTCAAACGCCATCCTGAAAAGGATGTGCAGACAATACGACGCCGACCAATTCCGCCGGAAGGTTGACTCGATCAAGTCTCGGCTGGACAGACCCGCCATAACGACCGATATAATCGTTGGTTTTCCGGGTGAGACAGATGCCGACTTCGACCAAACCATCGGTCTGGCAAAAGAGGTTGGGTTTGCGAAGATGCACGTTTTCAGTTTTTCGGCGCGTAAAGGGACCGCCGCGGTGAGGATGCAAGCCACTGTAGATAATAGGGTTATAAAAGAGAGATCGAGAATACTGCGTAATCTAAATGCCGAATTGGGCAGGAAATTCCGGGGGCAATTTGTCGGCGAAACGGCTGAAATCTTGGTCGAGAGCAATAATGGACACATCTGCGGGCGGAGCGAGAGATACTTTATGGTATATCTCGCTGGAAAAGAGACATACCCGAGCAAAAACGACCTGCTGACGGTGAAATTGCTCGAAAATCACAAAGATGGAATGCTTGGACACCTACTTGAAAAGTAGGCAAGCATCGAGAGCGTAACCTTATGTAGCCGGGTGGGCAGGACTTGGCAGCGAACGGGAATTACTCACCGTAGGCGACCTAACCCAAGTTACGCAGTTAGCAAGCCAGATCGCCTCTTTTGAGGCGTTAGGGCATATTTTTGGTAAAAGTCTTCACTACATTTGTACCACCTCATCGATCCGAGGCAGCCGTTGCGGCAACATCAGGCCTAATCGGCTCAATAGCACTTTCTGGGCTTCGTCGGGCGTTGTGACACAACGAAGCCGGATTATCTTGCTCACCTGATGATTCCCGCCGCATGCAGGCAAGACAACATCGCCGCTCTTGATCTTGCCAAACTCCTCCAGCACTGTCCGAGGCGCATCACCAAGGCCCGCACGCCGGCGAATGCAATCACCGCAACCGCCACACAGACCAGAATTGCCCGACCAAGGCCCTGCAACTTTACTGTGTTTGTAAGGCGTTGCTGAACCATAATATTCTCCCTGACATTCAAGTATAACTCGCCCGATAGCGTTCAATCTGCCCGATTCCTTCCGGGCAACCTGTTTTGGCTTCGGCCAAAGAGACTTGGCCATAATATCTAAACACGCTGTCAAATTGCAAGGCGTTTCGCAAATATTCGCCCACTGTCATCCAGTGTTTCGGCCCCAAAAAGCCGAAAATCCGCCAAAAATCCCTGCTTCTATAATCCAATATCCCGGCACGCACAAAAAAGTGACACTTTCGGCTTTTCTTTCCAGAATCTGGTATAATGGTATAAGGAAGCCGTGAAAACAGACAACATTAGTGTGGCATGGGAAATGATGCGCGAAATATGACTTTGGAACTTCACTTGCCCAATGGCAAGGTCGAAGCTCGCAATCAGGTAATTCAATGGAGGTGAAGAGATGATCAAAGTAAGACTACTACTCGTCGCCGCGCTGGTGGGGCCGGCCTTTTCAAACGCTGCTTCCTACGGCTTCTTGGACGATTTTGATGATGGCGACATAAGCGACTGGACGGTTACCGTTAGCGGAGAGGGTGTCTTCGAAGCTTCAACCACGAAATATGTTAGTCCGCCCTACAGCGTCCACATGCAATCTACGGGAAACTCCAGAGCAATGGGTGTCTCCCCCCTCTATGGGCTGGACCTGGCAAAAGACTATACCATCGCGTTTGATTTCCTGCTACCGCACACCAACAACCACTGGTTTGAAGTGTTCAACAACCACCAGGTTTATCTTGTAATTGACGGCGCGACCAGCCTGAAGTACTACAAAGCAGGCCAGTCGGCCCAACTTGTGATGACTCTGAGCACAAACCAGTGGTACAGAGTAGAGATTAAGGTTCATCCGTCCACGAGCAAGTATGACGTCTATATAGATGGGCAACTCAAGAAGACATGTGCTTTCTGGATTCATACCGGCTTCGAGGGGTCGTTTAGAATAGGAGACAGAGCCGACGGCTCCACCGACAGGGGAGAGGCTTACTGGGACAACATGGTCGTTAGTCAGCAAGCAGATGCCGACGCAGACGGGGTCCCCGATGCAAATGATAATTGTCCCGACGACTACAACCCCAACCAGGATGATTTGGACGCGGACGGCGTGGGCGATAAGTGCGACCACTGCCTTAAGACATCACCGGGAGCTATTGTCAGTGACCTTGGCTGTGCCGTCGCCGACCTCGACGGTGACAGCGACGTGGACTTGGTGGACTTTGCCATATTCGGCCTGGCGTGGGCAAGCCAGGCCGAGGACCCCGGATATAATCCTGACTGCGACTTTACTATCCCCCGTGACTATCGCATTGATATGCGGGACCTCGATACGCTGACCGGCGGCTGGCCGGTGCCGCTTTCAATCGAAAAGTACGCGATACTCATCGGAGGCGCTACTGACTCCTGGAATATCGATGCCATAAAAATGGCCTACGATGTGGTAAGCAACAGGTCCGCTCTCGTCGATAGCACCCTGGACTACGACGACGATCATATCTACTATATCGCCCCTGAAAGATACGACTATGTCGGCTCTCATTACTACTCACGGTCCAAAACAAACGTGCAAAATGCGATCAGCCATCTTGCGAGCAGGTCAGACAGCGACGATAGCGTGTTCGTTTACATTGCAGCGCACGGCAGCAGCACTACTTTCACCGTGGGGCAAGATACAATAACACACACGGAATTCGATACCTGGCTGGACGGCATAAGCTGCGAACAGATGGTTGTCGTATATGACTCTTGTAAGGGCAACAATATAACAGCCGAACTAAGTTACGATGGTGACACTCCCCACAAAAACCGCATTATCATCACTGCCACAAGTACAGCGAACAATTCGTGGTGGGCGGAGGCGGACGGGTATTACCCGAACGGTATAGATCAACTGGAACCCACAGCTCCTATGAAAGGCTCCGACCCAAATCCGTGGGACAAGGGTCTCGAATTCAGCAGCGGGTTCTTCGAGGCGTTCTGGATGACCGACTCCTGGTGGACGTGGATGTGGACCAATCGTCTTGGCGGATCAGGTGGACAGTTGCCGGCCGGACCCCCAAGCTGGTATCCTATGCTCTTGGGCAAGTCGCCCTATCTGGTGGCCGACACAAACGAAGACGGTGTTGTCTCAGTGACGGAAGCTTACATTTTCGCGTGCACCGTAGATGAGGCTGCTCCAAACTTTCCGTACTACCGGGACCCACCAATCGGCTGGAGGAATCTTTATTGGAACTCCGAGGATTACGGAGGCTCAAAAACTGCCCAGCCTGATATCTGGAGTCCGGGTGATGACGACTACGATGACGGGATAGATCCGGATGAAACCTATCTCTAACTCCAGCAGCGTCGGCATAAAGGCCGTCGAATCAAGAACTGGCCTGCTCAACCGGGGCCTGATGGCCAACAGTCCGACCTATCTGCGAACAATGTGTGATCAATTCCCTGTACCGGCCCGGAAAGTCGGTCTCCCAAATGCGGAATTCACAGTTCTATGTTAATAAAAAGTGTCGAGCCCCAATCCATGCGGAACGTGCGTAACCGCCTGTGTCTGCGTGAATTAGGTTTGTCTAAGTGACAGTCCTATAATAAAATTTTGCAAAAATCCCGAAAAAAAGTCTTTCCTTTGTTGACTTGGTGGTGAAAAGTGGTATGATTTCCCAATAGTGGTGTACTAAGTGGGGCAAATACCATGCTGTTACTAACAGGCGAATATCAGCACGTTGTGGATGATAAGAGCAGAGTCCTTATCTCGAACAAGCTGAGAAGCCAGATTGATGCCGATGAGCACGGCAGCAACTTCTACCTCGTCCTCGGCGCCAACGGCATACTTTGCCTATATCCGGAGAAATACTTCGAGCACATAGCCCTTGCAGTTGCACCCGACGCCACGGCACCCGATGAGGCCGTGGCATTCGAGCGTATTAGCTTCGCCTTGACCAGCAAGGTCGAACTCGACGGCCAGGGCCGATTGCTCTTGAACGAAAGGCTGCGCAAAAGGGCGGGATTGAAGGACCAGATTACGCTCATCGGAGTCAGAGACCATATCGAGTTGTGGAACAGCGAGAACTGGGAGCAGTATCTCTCGGACCACATGGCTCAATACCAGAAACAAATGTCCCAGGCAAGACAGATTGTTTTGCAGAAGCAGAACGATGAACTCTAATTCCAAAGGACTGGAGGTAGAATGATCGAAGCTGAATCGAACCATTTTCGGATTGTAGCTGGAACTCTGGCCGGCGAAAGGGACCTTGACGAGCAGACCTTTGCGGCGCTGGCGGTTCTTACCGAACGGCTGGAACGGCTGAAAGAACATAACAAGGCGTTTTCCGGGGTCGCCTTCTCATCGGCAGTCGAAGAGCTCCAGGCCCGCAAAAGCGCCCTAACCGTAGGCTGACTCGTAGGCCGTCGTGGACGTTGATTGCTGCGACAAATCCCGATGAGCCGCCGAACTGATGCAATATACACGATACGATAAAAGTGAATGGTTCGACATTAGAGCACATTCCGGTTCTTGCGAGCACTTTGGCCGAACAGATAAACTTACCGCCGGATGGGGTGATGGTCGATGCGACCATTGGACACGGAGGTCATAGTTTTCTGTTCGGCAGAACATTGGGGCCCGAGGGGGTTATCGTTGGCCTGGATGTTGACAAAGAAGCTATCCGAAGGGCCCGATTGAGATTAGCCGGCCTTAACTGCAAGGTCGTTGTCGTTCACGCAAATTTTGCTCAAATCGATGAGCAGGTTCGCAGACAAGGCATAGAAAAAGCCGATTTCATACTGGCGGATTTGGGGCTCTGTTCGGCTCAGCTGGTCGATTCGCAAGCCGGCCTTAGTTTCACGACAAATATGCCGCTGGATATGAGAATTGACAAAAGATTAAAGACCACTGCTGCCGATATAATAAATGAAGGGGATGAGAAATTTTTGGCCGATTTGATCTATGAGTTCGGCCAGGACAGGGCATCACGGCGAATAGCGCGTTTCATCGTCCGGCATCGCAAAAGAGAACCGATTACCACGACCGGACAACTGGCTGGGGTAGTCTGTAAGGCGCTGGCCAGGCCCGGACAGAAAAGAAGAAACAGGATACATCCGGCCACCAGGACGTTTCAGGCACTGAGAATCGCAGTCAACAACGAGCTGGACAACCTGAAAGAGCTCCTTGCCGCCGTGCCTAACTTGCTCAGAAAAAACGGCTGGATAGCCATCATCAGCTACCACAGCCTTGAAGATAGATTGGTTAAAAGCAGCTTCAACCGCAGCCAAAAGGACGATACCTACAGGATTATCACGAAAAAACCGATTGTGCCCACACGAGCAGAAATCGCAGAAAACCGGCGAGCAAGAAGTGCAAAGCTCAGGATTGCTCAAAGAAAATAATATATTCGTTGGCAAGTAGTATCGGGTAAACACGGAACACTTATGTAATGGAGTTTTATTATGACGTCGGACGCCAAGATTGGATTGCTGTTAGGTTTGGTCTTTATATTTATTATTGCTTTCATTATCAACGGCTTGCCAAAGCTGCGAGGCGAGACGGACAGTAATGAGCTGACCACCAATATGGTCAGGAACAACCCGCCGGGGCTTGGGGCCACCGAGCGGAGAATCGACGAAGATGTTTTCGAGAGGCCTCAGTTGGCCGAAGAACGATCTATCGACGAACCCCGGTTCTCATTTGACCCCCCTGCCGACGATGCCGGCGTCCGCTATCACGCCCCCCTGCCGGACGGCACTTTTGATGTGAAGAATATTTTCGAGAGCCGAATTGCTGCTGAGAATGAAGGCAAGCCCATTGGACCGGTATTGATTACCGGTGAAGAACGACCTGTTTGGCCGCCTGCCACCGAAAAAGGATTTGGACCGCCAAAAACCGACCCTATGAAGTCTGTGAATCCCGCCAAGTCGGGCTGGCCAAAATCCTACGTCGTGATCAGCGGTGATAACCTGGGCGTCATAGCCAAAAAATTCTATGGTACTGAGCAGGGCAACAAAAGGGCCAACGTAACAAAGATATTCGAGGCAAATCGCAAGCTGCTCAAATCGCCTGATGAAGTCTATGTGGGACAAAAACTCGCCATCCCGGCCCTGCCTGATAAGCCTAAGAGCCAAAGCCTCTTGCCCGGCTTATCATTTGAGAACGTCACATCAATCGGGCAAAAACGGACTTTCGGCACTGCTGCCAAAGAAATCCTCGGGCGTTTCTACGTCGTCAAGCAAGGAGATAGCCTGTGGAAGATATCGGCTGAACAGCTTGGAGGCAGCAGTCGGTACAAGGAAATCAGCACACTCAACACGGATATCCTGGCGAGCGAGGATGATTTGAGCATTGGGATGCGTTTGAAAATGCCGGCCCAGTGAGAATAACGCGGCTCGCTCCGCCGCTGAATCGTGCTTGGCCGCAAATGTCAGGGGTGGCGCCTGGTTGCCGATTAGGTTGCAATGTCCCGATTTCGTTTTGTTTTTGTTGTTTTCTATTTCACGGGCATCCTGATTCTTGCCGTTTATCTGCGCAGCGCCAACAATCGGATTTTCTATCAGCTTTCCATGCAAACGGTCGAACAGGAATATCTAAACGAGGAGCTTGGGCAGAAACAACTCCGCCTCGAACAACTGATAAACCCCACGTCTGTGTCGGAGCGACTCGAGGACTGAACAATAGCGACCAAATGCAAACAACCAGGCACTAACCACTACAGCACGACCGGAAATTGAGAAGTGTTCGAATTACTACGTGTTTTTTGCTGCTTTTGATAGCGGCGTTCCTGGCGCTCGCCGGGCGGTGCTTCTACCTTCAGCATTTCAAGACCGACCATTATCTGGCTCGCTCCATCAAACAGCAGCGATCAAGAAGTCCGCGCAAGCCTCGCCGAGGGACGATTCTGGACTGCCGCGGCAGGGTGCTTGCCGCCAGCAACCGAATCCAGGTCATCAAAGCTGAGCCTCGAATTATAAAGGATCCCGAGGGAGTATCGACGGCACTGGCGCCGATTGTGGAGATGGATCCGCAGCTAATTTACACACTGATCACCGAAAGCAAAAACCCCGGGTTTGCGAAGATCAAGCCGGGGGCCGATGCCAATCAGTGCAGTGCGGCCAGGAGGATTCACGGCGTTGGGATTGAGTCTGATTGGCTCAGATATTACCCGATGGGGTCTCTGACCGCGAACGTTGTTGGCTTTACAAGCTCCGACGGCCGCGGCTTGGAAGGCCTTGAGCTGCGGTACGACAAGCAGCTCAAAGGTTCGGCGGCCCAGAACATATTCTTCGCTGACGTCTATCGACGCCCCATTCGGCTAAAGCAGAAAGACGGCGTGCTCAGCGACGGTGTTGGGATAATTCTCACCCTCGATGCCACTATTCAGCAGTTTGCCAGGGATGAGCTCATCAAGCAGTACGAGAGCTACGAGGCCGAGTCGGCCGTGGCGATCGTGGCCGACCCGAAGACCGGGGCGATCTTAGGCATGGTTTCTCTGCCTGATTTCGACCCGCTTGAAGCCGGCTCCACCGACCCGAACAACTTCCGAAGTCGCGCGATAACCGACTGGTTCGAGCCAGGCAGTGTTCTAAAGCCGATTATTATGGCGATCGGGCTTGACGCCGGCGCCGTGGGAAAAGATGAGACGATATTCTGCGAGAACGGAAGCTACCGGGGCAAGGGCTTTGGACGCATCGGTGAGTATCGTGGAGGCTTCGGCAACTTGACCCTCCGGCTCATCCTGATTAAGTCAAGCAATATAGGAATGGCCAAAATCGGGCAAAAGCTCGGCAAAGAGAAGCTTCACGATGGGCTGAGACTCTTCGGCTTCGGCAAAAAGGCCGGAATTGAATTGCCCGGCGAGCTCGATGGGCTCTTGTGGCCCGCGCACAAGTGGACCGGATACAGCGTTACGCGCGTGCCCTTCGGCCAGGAAATCTGTGTGACGGCCATGCAGCTCGTTCGGGCATTCTGCATACTCGCCAACGGCGGGCGCCTCATTCGGCCCCATATCGTCAAGGTGATTGTCCAAAGCGACGGTAAGATCACCAGACTAAAACAACCCCCGCCGCCCGTCGGTTACGTCGTAAAACCCGAAGTTGCCAAATGGATCATCTCCGATGCGATGGTCGGGGTGGTGAACGAGGGGACGGGAAAGCGGGCGAAGTTGGAGAGATGGCAGGTCTTCGGAAAAACGGGGACCGCCAACATCGCAAAAGAAAATGGGCGAGGCTATTCCGATAGTAACTACATTGCTTCTTTTATAGCGGGTGCTCCGGCCGACGACCCGGCCATAGTCGTGCTCGTTTCGATCCGCAAGCCCAACAAAAAACTCGGCAAAGGCTATACCGGAGGAGTTGTCGCTTCACCGGTAGCCGCTAAAATACTCGAAAAGACGCTGAGCTACCTCGAGAAGCTAAAGGGCTGAGCGCGCCTCTGCCTGACGCGCCAGCCGCAAACCACAATAACAAAAGAGGACACTGAAAAAATGGCGAGAATAATATATGGCGTTGCCGGAGAAGGATTCGGACACAGCAGCCGGTCACATTTGATAGGGCAAAGGCTGATTGATGCCGGGCACGATGTGATGTTTGTGGGGTCTGCGAAGTCGCTTCTCTACCTGAAACAGTATTTCGGGGAGCGCGTGAAGGAGATATTCGGGCTCTCGTTTGCGTTCGAGGGTGGACGCATAGACAAATCGGAGACTCTAAAGCGGAACCTGATGAGGCTGCCGGAGGCGAACAGGCAGAACGATGAGCTTTTCAGGGAGCATTTCGAGCCTTTTGAGCCGGAGCTGATGATATCCGACTTCGAGCCTTTCAGTGCGTGGTGGGCGTGGCGAAAAGGAGTACCCTTCATCAGTATCGACCACGAGCACGTGCTGACGCTCTGCAATCTCGAGCACCAGGCCAAGAACTGGTTCTCACGGCTGACGGCGAGCGTGGTGACCGAATGTCACTACGTCGGCGCGGCTGCGTATATCATCATAAACTTTTTTAAGGCGCCGCTGAGGGTGGATTCGGCGATTCTGACGCCGCCTATCGTAAGGCCCGTCGTTACGGAATTAAAGCCTGAGCAGGGCGAGTATATTCTGCTGTATTCGACTGTGGGCAAGAACCCGGAGCGCCTGCGCGAGACCCTCAGCAAATTCGGCGGACAGAAATTCTATATCTATGGCTTTGACAAGACCCTCGGCAGCCCCACCGACTACAAGAACTGCATCTTCAAAAAACGCTCGACCGAAGGCTTTCTCAACGACCTGGCCGGTGCGCGGGGCGTGATTGCCTCGGCGGGCTTCTCCCTCATAAGCGAGTGCCTGTACCTCAAGAAAAAGATGCTGCTGCTGCCCGTCGCCGGCCAGTATGAGCAGGTGATCAACGCCCATTACATCGAGAAACTCGGCCTGGGCGTTTCGACGAACGAGCTAAACGAGGCGGCTGTGGGGCGATTTCTCGACCAGATCGATCAGCCAATGCCCGACGATGAAAGGATCCTCTGGCCGGACAACGATAAATTCTTCACAATCCTCCAACAACAGCTAAGCAAGCTCGATACCCCCGTCAGCCTGGCCTCGGCGGCAGATTAGGCACAAGTAGAGTTGGACTGATCGATTGTGTTCTTATACGGGTTCTAAAAAATTCTCGCGCGCATGTTAAAATAGGGTAGCGCCATAGCG
>CAYWOD010000117.1:0-10973 GCA_964459805.1 uncultured Pirellulales bacterium | reverse complement strand
GACCGCCGCTGGCGATGTCTTGAATCGCATAAAAATTAGATGCGGTAGCCCTGCTTTTGCCCCTACAGATATTGACAAAATCAGGGCCTTGGTGTATTATATAGTTATGTGCAGGTAAGCTGTGAAGGAACTTTTTTTCAAGAGGTGTCTTATGGACTCGGGAAAAGACAGCCTTGTACGGCGATTCAAATGGCACATCGTGATTATTTGCGCCGCATTAGCTCTCGTGGTCCTGCTCATGTTTACCACCAACATCTTCGAGCCGTCCGAAACCAATCTGCTTCGTCAGCTTGTACTAATGCTCGGCGCTCTGATGTTCCTGGTCGCACTGCTGACAATGCTCTCGAGAGTATTCAAAATCCTCGATGCACTTCGAGACAACAGCACCAAACTTGAAGGTCTTACCGGGGCACTCGAAAAGATCAGCCAGGGACTGGCGCAAATCAATCACAGCACCCGCGTCAGCGAAACAGCAAAGGTGATTGCTTTTCGTGATGCAGACCGACTGTCTCTGCGCCAGGCCGTTTTTGAGAAGCTCCAGATGCAGGATTTCGATGCCGCATACGAGATTATCGATGAGATCGCCCGGCGCCCGGAATACGGTGATCTGGCCGAGCAGTTGAGAGAGCAGGCCGACAAATACCAGACTGCAACCGACCAGGAACGGCTCAATCAGATGCTCACGCATATCGACAAGCTCATCGATAACTGTCAGTGGGTCAGGGCAAGCACCCAGATTGAAGAGCTGATTAAGGCCTACCCGGACAGTGAAAACGCAAAGGCAATGCGCCAGAATCTGCTCGACAAAAAAGAAGAACGCAAGAGGATTCTACTGGCCGCCTGGGACGATGCCGTCCAGCGACAGGAAACCGACCGCAGCCTCGAAATCCTAAAAGAGCTTGATCTCTACCTGACCCCCAACGAGGCCCTGGCCCTCCAGGAAGCTGCAAGGGACCTCTTTAGAACAAAGCTGCACAATCTCGGCGTGCAGTTCTCAATCGCCGTCACTGAGAAGCGCTGGACTAACGCACTTGACGTCGGCCAGCAGATCGTCGAGGATTTTCCAAACAGCAAAATGGCCGACGAAATCCGCGATAAACTGGATGTTCTGAGGCAAAACGTCCAAATGCAAAGCAGCTAAGAACCTCCCGGCGCCGTAATTTTGGGAATGCCCGGTTACCTCTGCCGGCAGCGCAATTTCCGGCAGAACATCTAATAAGAAGTCCCGGCTCTTGCGGAACAACGAATCTATCCTTTTTGGTTCCGGCTGGTCCGGGTTCGGCAACAAGCATGAGTGATGTTACCCGCATCTTGGTTGCAATCGAACAAGGCGACGCTTGTGCGGCGGACGAGCTGCTTCCGGTCGTTTATGACGAACTGCGCCTTCTGGCTGCTCAGAAGCTGTCTCGCGAGCGGCCGGGTCAGACGCTCCAGGCAACGGCTTTGGTTCATGAGGCTTATATCCGGTTGGTTGGCGAGGAAGCACAGGATTGGAAGAGCCGCCGTCATTTCTTTAGAGCCGCAGCCGAGGCTATGCGGCGGATTCTCATCGACAATGCACGCCGCAAGAAGAGTCTAAAACGTGGCGCTAAGCATGAGAGGATTAGCCTTGACGAGGTTGCTGGGAAGTGTGATGAAGGCCGCTCTGTGGACGATCTGATCGCGTTGGATGAGGCTCTGGCGAAGCTCTCAGAGGAGGACAAGACAAAGGCAGAAGTAGTAAAGCTTCGTTACTTTGCCGGCCTGAGCGTTGAGCAAACGGCAGAGGTCTTACGCATTTCTACAACGACAGCCAAGCTTCATTGGGCGTATACTCGAGCGTGGCTGCTTCGGGAAATCGGGTAAGAACTCATCTGCGCGCCTTAGAAAAAATTGCATTTTTTGTGAATTTCTCAAAAATTCTCCGTCCTGAGCGACATCGGATTACGCGTTACATTATGGAACAGCACAAAGGAGCCCAATAGTGCAAACTGAGCGCAAAACCGAAGAGGCGATTTTCAAAGCAGCTATCCAGCTCAAGACACGTGCAGAGCGGGCGGCTTATATCGTGGAAGCCTGTGGAGACGACCAGAGCCTGCTTGCCGGCGTTGAGGCACTGCTGGAATACCATGATGCAAGCAGCTTTCTTGACGCTCCGGTCCTGGGGGCGGAGGTTGCGGTCGATGATTCTGCATTGACCGAAGGACCCGGCACAGTCATCGGGCGGTATAAGCTGTTGGAGAGGATAGGCGAGGGTGGGATGGCTGTGGTGTATATGGCCGAGCAGGCTGAGCCTATTCGGCGGAAGGTGGCTTTGAAGATTATTAAATTGGGGATGGATACCAAGCAGGTAATTGCTCGGTTTGAAGCCGAGCGGCAGGCTCTGGCAATAATGGACCATCCCAATATAGCCAAAGTCTTAGATGCAGGGGCAACTGAGACCGGTCGGCCGTATTTTGTGATGGAATTGGTTAAGGGCGTTTCTATCACCGAATACTGCGATAAGAAGAAGCTGAGTACGAGCGAAAGGTTGGACCTTTTTATCCAGGTGTGCAACGCTGTTCAGCATGCTCATCAGAAGGGGATCATACATCGCGATATCAAGCCGACAAATGTTATGGTGACACTGCGTGACGGGAAAGCGGTGCCGAAGGTGATTGATTTTGGGATTGCCAAGGCGACGAGCCGACGGCTGACGGAAAAGACGCTCTTTACGCGATATGCGCATATAATCGGTACACCGGCGTATATGAGCCCCGAGCAGGCGGAATTTAGTGAGGTGGATATTGATACGCGGACGGATATCTACTCGTTAGGCGTGCTGCTGTATGAGCTGCTGACGGGGGCCACGCCTTTTAGCGAGGAGGAGCTTCGCGAGGCAGGATACGTTGAGATGCAGCGGATTATCCGCGAAGTGGACCCTGTTAAACCATCGACGAGATTGACTACTTTGGGAGAAACGCTGCCGGAGGTTGCCGAGCACCGCAGAGCCACGCCGGATTTGTTGGCGAAATTGGTACGTGGTGACTTAGACTGGATTGTGATGAAGGCCCTGGAAAAGGACCGGACCAGAAGATATGAGACTGCTGCTGGCTTGGTAGAGGATGTAGAGAGGCATTTGAATAGTGAGCCTGTGCAGGCGGCCGCACCGAGTAGGTTGTATAGGACGAGGAAATTTGTGAGGCGGCATAGGGTGGGGGTGTTTGCTGGGGTGGTTGTTATTGGAGGGTTGGCTGTGGGGCTATCTGTTGCTCTCGTAGCCCTGTCAGAATCAAACAGACAGTGGAGACGTGCTGAAACGAATTATCAGAGGGCTCGGGAGAACCTCGATGACATGTATGAATTCCATTGGAGAGAGATATCGGGGGTGTCGGAGGCAGAGAAACTTGAATTGTATCTGGGAATGTACCGGAAGAGACAGGAGTTCTTGAACTGGTCCCTTCAACGTGATCCAGCAGATCCTGCGATTCGCAAGGAACTTGGCGATACTCATAAATATATGGGCATCGTGTACTTGGCGGAACTGAATAAGCCGGAAGAAGCTGAACTTGCATATCGTCGTGCGGTAAGCGTATTCGAAACACTAGCTCGAGACTTTCCAGAAAGTCCAGATTACCCGACGGAACTCGGCTACCTGAAGAAAGGTCTTGCAGCAATCTTGCAGGTATTAGGTAGAAGTCAGGAAGCAAAGGAGGAGCACCTGGCCAGTCTAAAACTGTTGGGGTCACTATGCAGTCCGCTTTCCCTGGATACCCCTACTAATCTGGGAGCAGTAGTAAACAGCACATACGATGAAGTTGCTCCACGCATGTCGGCCGATGGATTGACACTATTCTTTTCCTCGAACCGCCCCGGTGGATCGGGTGGTTGGGACTTATGGATGGCCAAGCGGAATAGTGAGAACGGTCTTTTCGAGGCCCCGGAGAACCTCGGGCCAAAGTTGAACAGTCCAGCTTGGGAGGATGGCCCAAGTATCTCGGCAGATGGTCTTTCCCTGTTCTTCTGCTCAACACGTCCAGGTGGGTCTGGCAGCTTCGACCTGTGGGTGGGCACACGCAAGGAAAAGGGTGATGAGTGGTCTACCGCCGTGAATCTTGGGCTAACAGTAAACACCGAGTACGTCGATTCTGTTCCAATGATTTCCTCCGACGCATTGTCCCTGTATTTCCACTCGAATAGACCAGGAGGTTCGGGAGGTCGTGATCTCTGGGTGAGCAAGCGTGAGAATCCGTCCGATGACTTTGGAGAACCTGAGAACCTTGGTCCAATTGTAAATAGCCCATATGGAGATGTGACACCTTTTGTTTCGGGTGATGGGTTGATGCTGTTCTTCGCCTCCCACAGACCCGGAACCTTCAGCGGCCTATACGATCTGTGGGCTGCAGAGCGTCCTAACACGTCCGTAGCGTTCGGTTCGCCCGTGAATCTGGGGCCGGTAGTCAACACCTTGGTCGCCGAGTCTGCTCCGGCACTATCTCCGGATGGCTCCGTGCTGTTGTTTTCGTCTAAGCGGCCTGACGGACAAGGCTCGTGGGATTTGTGGCAGGCGGACATTACCTCTCCGAAAGAGAAGGCCCGCGTGAACGGTACCGCGGACTCTATCGGAGCTTTGATTAATAGACACGCTGGGAAGGAGAAAGCGCCCGGAAGTAAACAGTGAAGCAAAATGCTGACTGTAGCACTCTCAGAAACGAGTGGCCGGTGAGTGGCATGCCACCAAGCAAATGACTCACCGGCCCGACCCGGCCCAAGCGGATTGGTCTGCACGCCGGAGCCAAAGGTCTCATTATGATACAGCAGGCCAAGAAGAATGACAATGATGGAGGTATAAATCATGTCTCAAACAGCAAAAACATCTTGGGATCTTTTCACCTTGTCCACGCCGGAAGCGAAGAAATCGCCGCGATATGCAATCATTGTTTGCTTGGCAGCGGCCGTCTTCTTGACAGCTGGTGGGCAAAAAGTCAATGCGGAGTTCGTCTTCGGTACTCCAACGAATCTTGGGTCCGCGATTAACAGCACTCACGACGAAGCGGCTCCATGTATTTCTATCGACGGCCTGGAGCTTTACTTCTGTGACACTCCACTAGACTGGTATCCAGGTGGGCAAGGTGGCCAAGACATGTGGGTCGCTACGCGGGTCTCAAGCGATCAGCCTTGGAGCACGGCTATGAATCTTGGACCGCCGGTCAATAGTGCAAGCCATGACGGTGTTCCGCGCATTTCATTTGACGGTCTGTCGCTATATTTCGTTTCAAATCAGGCGGGTGGCCATGGCAGTCTGGATATCTGGGTTAGTACCCGAGCATCCATCTCCTCACCTTGGGGCACACCGATGAACATTGGCTCACCTGTAAATACCAATGCTGACGAAGCATTTTTCAGCATCTCAGTGGACGGTTTGGAGCTTTACTTTTCAGAGTGGCAGTTATTGCGCCCTGGCGGATTCGGCCAGACAGACATATGGGTAGCAAGACGATCGTCTCCTAGCACACCTTGGAGCACGCCGGTTAATCTTGGGCCAGAGGTCAATACTGGGTATTTGGATGAGCAGCCCTTCATTTCTCCCGATGGCCTATCTCTGTTCTTTGTTTCCGACCGGCCCGGCAGATATACTAGCGAGGTCGACATTTGGGTGACAACACGAGAAACGGTTTCCGAGTCGTGGAGCACACCTGTGAATCTCGGCCCAACGGTCAACGGTCCTGACAGTGGTAGCTCGAACTTTCCATACACGTCCGCTGATAGTTCGGTTTTGTACTTCACCGCATTCAACCGGCCTGGTGGATATGGCCGATACGATTTGTGGGAAGTGCCAATCATTTATGTTCCGAAGTGCGGCGATGGCAGGCATCCATATCCTCCTGGCGATGCGAATCATGATTGTCGTGTTGATTGGCTTGATCTTGCCATGCTCTGTGCGCACTGGTTAGAGGACAATAATCCTTGACGATCAGGCAGGTCCAAGGCAGTGAAGAAGAACGAGGGCTGGTAGTTTTAGTGGCTGCCGGCCCTATTACTGGAAGTCGAACAGTGATTGGGTCTTGACCATTGTCACCTGGTCGGGGTAGGCGGCGAAGGTGTGGATGTGCAGCTCGGTGCGTCTGGCCTCGAAGTCAACATAGCAGAACGGCTGGAGTCTGCCGATTTGAAGCTCCGGGAACTTGACGAACAGGCCGCGATTTCGCCCGAACCGCTCAAGGTCGGTATGGCTCTGGCGATACAGATTGGGACTCATCCTCTCGACCTGGAAATCGGTCATGTAGCTGACGCCTTTGCTCAACGTGCACTTGTGACTTCGCGGGCCGCGGAACTGAAAACGCTCAATCAGTCCTCGGTGCGGGAGCATCTGGCCCGGCGCACTTACCACCTCAGTCAGACAAACGTCGCCGGCGAAAATACTGACAACATGAGTGCAGCCCGTAACCCAGATGATGGCCTCGTACTTCTCCGTCTTCAACTGCTTCTGAGCGTAAATCTGGAAAAGCTCCGGATGCAAAGGTCTCTGAAAAAGGCTGAATGTCAACTCGTCGATTGCTATGTTGATATGAGGTGTTTCCATAAATGCCAAATCCCAATTTAAAGCACCAACTTCTATTCTGCCGTTATTATACAAGAATTAGCCCGCGATTTCAAGCTTATTTTCAGTACTGATAACGCCGATCTCCCCCTTATAGGACGATTATCTTGCAAGCTCCGCCATCTAAAAGACTAACGGCGACGAGATTTTTTAGGAAAAAGCCGCAAAAAAAAACGCCGTCGCTTCCAAACTTCTACTGATGGAAGAAAACCGCGTTAATAATAGTGGCAATGATGTCGTAAAAAGCGTGGGTCCCCGCCGTGATGCCGAAACCGCGAATCGCAAAGAGGATCGCAAAATAAACGCCCGCCATTGTCCGAAACCCGAACTTCGTCCAGTCAAAATCGGCAATGCGCCCGAACTGACCGTCCAGGAAAACTATGTGGTGATGCCCGCTGAACAGGGCGGCGGAAATAAGGACCGATAGTATTATCGAGCTCTTGTGTGTGAGCCCCAGCACGTCCTGAAACAGCATCATTAGCACGCATATCAAAACCAAACGAAACACAAGCTCTTCATAAATCCCGGCGCCTATCCCGGTAACGATGTTGGTTAGCAGCGTCGGAATTCCAGGTTCAAAACTCTCCGGTTCCGCCCCCGGCGACGATGGACCCCTGTTTCCAATCGACGAGCAAATCGTCAGCGGCCCGGCTTGTATGCCTGATGTATCGCAGGAGTACCGGCCAATATCACCCTGAGGCGCCCGCGGACTATTCAAGAATAAACTCAAAACGATCAACGGCACGGCAAGCCCTATGCACTCGACCAGCATCGGAAAGACATCACGCGCACCAAAACTCCACTGCTTCCGCGACGTCAGTTGCAAGCCCGCCAGAATAGCCACAACCACCAGAGGAGGCGCCACCCATGCAAGCTTGCCTCCAAAACCTATCGACTCAAGCACATTCTGCAGCCAAACGAACGCCACCACGCGAACCGGAGATTGGTCCTGAGATTGGTTAAGGACATTGGTGCTGATCAAAATCGTCCCGAACTCATAGAACGCGATGAACGGCACCAGAAACCAGATGGCGTAAATCGGCCGGCTCGTCCGCTCGAGGTAGGAATTTCGTGCGAAGTTAAACAATTGACTCGTGCCGGACTTGTCTTTCTCTTTTGCTCGTGCCTTCTTTTTTTTCTTTGCCTTTTTCTGCACTTTTGTCCCTTAACACCAGGAAAACAGTTGACCGGACAGCCTGAATTTCGCAGAGTTTACTTCAAGTGAATCGAAATTACAATAGACAAAAAATGACCACGTGTCCCGGTCGTCCCCAGCGGCGCCAAAGAGCCTGCTCTGAGCTTACCGAAGGGGTCCGGCCCAGGCTAAACGACAAGCTGCCAATTTGAGAGGTAACTATCGCGATGATAAGCGAACAATTAACCGAGATATATCAACTGCTCTTCGAGCGTTTCGGCCCTCAGCACTGGTGGCCCGGCGAAACACAATTTGAGATTGTCATAGGCGCGATACTCACACAGAACACAAGCTGGGCCAACGTCGAAAAAGCGATCGCGAATCTAAGATCAGCCGACTGTCTGATGCCTGAAAAGCTTCACAGCCTTGACCACTCCCAGCTCGCCGAGCTTATACGCCCGGCCGGCTACTACAATATAAAAGCAAAACGCCTCAAGAGCTTCTTAAACTGGCTCTTCGATAATTACCAGGGACAGCTAACAACACTCGAAGGTATGCACACGTACCACTTAAGAACCGAGCTTCTCGCCGTAAAAGGCATCGGCCCCGAAACCGCCGACTCTATCCTGCTCTACGCCTTCGACCGGCCCATCTTCGTAGTCGATGCCTACACCGCACGCATCGCCGTCCGCCATCATCTAATCGAGCCCGGCGCCGACTACGAACAGTTGCAGGACCTGTTCCAATCTTCTCTGCCGCAGGACACCCGGCTTTTCAACGAGTACCACGCACTGCTCGTCCGGCTCGGCAAGGAATTCTGCAAACCAAAACCAAAATGCCCAGCCTGCCCCCTCCAACACCTGCCCCGCACAATCGATACCGAGGAGTATTGAGCAACTGGCCTGCGGTCAATGCGCACGACGCCGGCCGACCAGACACCATTTGGAGCAGATGCGGCGCAGGGTCAGCAGGAAGACGCCCCAACTTACGACCAGCAGACTCACAACAGATAGCGGATTGACCAGGTGCTCGACGCGATCTCGCCAGGCAAAGGCCAGAAACATGGCCACATATAAGGGCAGCAGCAGTGCTCCAAACAGGAGGAAGGGCATTCTGTGGAAGACCAACTGCATCGTAGAGGCAAACGGCAGGAATAGCAAAGGCACGATAGCAACGCGAGGATCGATGGGCCGGAAACTCAAGGTGTGGCCTTCAAGGGAGAAGGTCGGCATGAACCTCGCTAACAGAATCGACAGGCCGGATATGACCAGTGTCACCATGCAAAGCAAGGAGGCATCGGTGACAACCAGCCACAAAGTCGTTGTGTACCTCCGGCGCCGGCCTCCTGAGATCAGCATCGTCGAATAAACCGGAGGCTGTCGGCCCATAGCCAGAATCGCAAGCACCATGATTAAAGTCAATACGGTGGCCTGGCCCACATAGCCGAACATGATTGTGAACACCGGAAGAAAAAGCAGAATGTTTTGCCACCGAGATACGGCCAGAGCAGATGTGCAGTACAACGCCCCCCAGAAGAATCTTCCAGGCCCGCGATAGTCGTGCTTGTCCATTCGCGCCAGAAACCACTTCTCGACCCAGGGCCTTGGGTGCTTTCTGAACCTCCCCTGTTTGGTCCCTAAACGGGCGTTCGTGTACCGCATGAGCTTCTCTTTGTTAAAAATATCCAGAAAGCCTATCCACGGCACGGCGCAGTGCGTCCTGGCCAGCCCCGCCCTGCCTAACCAAAACCACATCGCGATACTGCTGAGAATCCCCACGAAGACGACCAGAAAGACATCCCCGATGATGATACGCTCGAGAAGTATGTGCAAGTCGAAGAAGCCCTCGGCAACGACGACAGGCAGCGGCAACAATCCAATCAGCACCACCGCGTTTCTACTCTCTGCGAACACCACACCGGCCAGGCAGAATGTAAGCTCTGCAAAGAAGGCTGAGCAGACCACAAGAAGCAGTGGCCCGCCGGCTAAGTCGGGATACCTCAGAAACAGCATCGAACAGACGCCGCTCGTCGTCATGGCCATGTAGAACACGTATCTTCGAAAGACCCGGCGGTGGCCCGGCAGACAGTATGAGAAGGGCTTTAAAAGAACCTCTATCTGCAACAAGGTCGCCAGGAATCCGATGAAAAAAGGCAATACTGCAAACCCAATGAAGTCGCCCTCGCCGGCCCTGGGGTGTTCCAAGGGATCCTTAATAACGGTGAAGGCGACAATTCCAAACAATGGATAAACCAGCCAGAGACCGCGACGTTGATACAAATGCTTCAAATTAACACTTAGAATGCTCATTGTTCTACTCCGGCAATGTGCGCTCTCCATCATCTCCTAACTGACAACAATCCTGTAGATGTCTTCCAACGGCAGTGTCTGTATGTCGATCCGGCAATTCAGCTTCTCGGCCTGCTGCTGCAATTGCTCTGGCGGACAATTCTCCACCGTCAGTATCGCTTCTCCGTTGGCTCGCCTGCAGTCCAGGACGTTTGTAAACGGAAGCTCAGCGGGTAACTCGCCGCTCAGGGCGCTGAGCCGAACGCGGGAATAACACTCGCGCAATTCGTCGAAGCCGAGGTCAAGGAGGATGCGCCCGGTCTTCATTATCACGAGGTGGTCGATTACCTTCTCTATGTCGCTAAGGATATGCGAGGAAATGATAATCGTGCGGTTCTCGTCCTGGATAAACTGCAGCAGCAGGTCCAGGAAGTTCCCCCGCATCACCGGATCCAGTGCCGCCGCCGGCTCATCTAATATCAGCAGCTCCGGCTCAAAACATATCGCCAAGAGTATCGCAAGCTTCTGGCGCTGGCCCGGCGAGAGCGACCCGACACGTGCTTCGGTCGAGATTTCATAATCGGCTACGTATTTCGCTTCAAGCTCTTTGTTCCAGTTGGGATAGTACGCACTAACGTATCGAATCAACTGCCCCGCCTTCATCCAGTCGATAAGCTCACCTTCTTGATGCACGTAACCAATTCGTCCGAGCTCTTCCGGGCCGAGCTTGGCGGCATCACAGCCGAAGGTCGTGCACCGGCCCTCGTCCGCTAAGTAAAGGCCTATTATGTGCCGCAGCAGCGTGCTCTTGCCCGCTCCGTTGGCCCCCACCAGGCCGATGATGCTGCCCGGTCGAATCTCCAGGTCCACCCCGTCGAGAGCATTAATCTTGTCGAATCGTTTGCTCACGCCCTGCATCTGCACTATAGGGTTTTCGTCATGTCGAGTAGACATAATATGGTCTCCTCATTTAGGTTTAGTTTGTATTCCC
>CAYWOD010000116.1:0-11128 GCA_964459805.1 uncultured Pirellulales bacterium | reverse complement strand
CTATTTTAGGTTCTTCGCCGGCTGGGTCAAACAAAAAAAGGATTCTTACGCAGCGTCTGGAGAATTTTATTGGCGTAAAATAAAGCTTGACAAGCCTGGCAGGATGGGTTATCCTATCGCAGTTGAAAAAATGTGTTGTTGTGCGCAGCTTTGGATGTATGGAAAGAAGCTTGGCTGGAAATAGCGATTTGAATCGAGATGGTTTGTCCATAGGAGGCGGGCAGAGCGAGGTGATATTGGATCGCCGCGGTTTTCTAAGGGCTGTGAGTTTTGGTGCGGCCGCTGTGGTTGGCGCTGGTAGTGCAACTGCTTTGGCAAGGCCTGGTAAGACGAGGAAAAAGTGGCGGATGCGGTTATCCACCTCGTCGATTCACTATATGCAGCTTCCCATAGAGCAGGCGTGTGAGCGGATTGCCGAATTGGGGTTCGAGGCGATTGATATCTGGTCGGCCCACAACGGCTGTCCTCATCTGGATGACGTGCTCAAGCGGGTGGGGCCGGAGGGCTTGAAGAAGGTGCTGGCCAAGCACAAGCTCAAGCTGTTTGCGTTTTCGGTTTATCAGGGCGGGTACGAGCGTTACGCCGAGCTCTTAGGCAAGGCCGGGGGCGGGGTGGCGGTGCGAGGCAGTGCCGGGGCGAGCAAGCCCGAGGAATTAACCGCTCGAATGAAAAAGTTCATCGAATCTCTAAAACCGTTAGCTGATCTTGCGGAGAAGAATAATTCTTATCTTGCCATCGAGAATCACGGCGGGTCGCTTCTTTGCACGCTCGATTCGTTCAAGGCATTCGTTGACATCAATAAGTCGCCGAGATTGGGCATCGCCCTTGCGCCTTATCACCTCCAGTCGATCAAGGCATCGGTTCCGGAGGCGATTCGTGTATGCGGCAAGCAGCTCTTTTTCTTCTACGCCTGGCAGCGAGCCAAGGGCAACGAGCAACTGCCCGGTGTCGGGCCGACGGATATGGCGCCCTGGGTGGATGCCCTTGCGGCGATTCGGTATCGGGGCTACGTGAATCCGTTTATGCACGGCCATCCGGAGGCCGAGGTTATGTCGGCGAATCTTGCGAAATCGCGGGATTATCTTAAGGAGTGTTTTAAGAAAATAAGGCGTACAAGGAAGACATAAGCAGAAAAGAAATGTGGTACCCAATAAAGGAAAGAGAAATTGATGTCCAACAAACAGCAAGATTCCAAGAATGACTTGACCGGGCGGAAGTTTGTGCGCGACAGCGCCGTGGCTGCTGCCGGTTTGGCTGTGGGTCTTAGCGCCGGATCGGGCAAGGCTGCCGATGCAGGGGCCGAGAAGACACGCAGCTATAATTCGGAAATGAAATATCGGCCTCTCGGAAAAACGGGCATCTGGGTCTCGGCGGTGTGAGAAGGCGTGAGAAACCTTAGAGTGTACAATGTATTAAGGACAAGACTATGGAGAAAAAGCAACCGAATAGGAAAGACGGGCTGACCCGGCGCGAGTTTGTGCGTGAGGGTACGGCTACAGCGGCCGGTTTAGCTGTGGGCCTTGGTGCTGTTGAGAGCCGGGCCGCCAAGAAGACGGACGTGAAGAAGACGCGCAGCTACAACGGCGATATGGAGTATAGGCCGCTTGGGAAGACCGGTCTTTGGGTCTCAGCCGTGTGTTTCGGCGGACACTGGAAACGGATTGACAAGATGGTTCCGGGTGTCTTTAAGGGCGGGGGCTGGCTCAGCGCGGACCTTAACAACGAGGGCTTCCGGAAGAACCGCAGAGATGTTATTAGCCAGTGCATCAAGCGGGGCATCAACTATATCGATGCCTGCACCAGGGAGGAGGTGATGGCGTACGCCGAGGCCCTGCGGGGCAGGCGCGAGGCGATGTTCTTCGGCTTCTCCTGGTATCAGGAGGAAATGCGCAACGCGAAATACCGCACCGCCAAGGCGCTGCTCGGAACGCTGGAGAAGGGAATGACCAATGCCAAGCTCGACTACGTTGACCTGTGGCGCCCGACTATGCACGAGCAGAGCAGCAAACACTCAAAGGCCGAGGTCGATGAGATGATGAAGGCGCTCGAACAAGCCAAGAAACAGGGCAAGATACGATTCTGCGGTTTGTCCTCGCACGACCGTTCCCATATCAAATGGATGATCGAGACGTACAGCGACGTGCTTGATGCTATCGTGACGCCCTTCACCGCCAAGAGCAAGGTACGACCGAGGGACAGTCTCTTTGATGCATTGAGGCAGTATAATATTGGCAGCTTCGGCATCAAACCGTTCTCCAGCAATAACCTGTTCAAGGGCGATAGTACGCCCGGCAACCCGAACGCCGAAAACGACGACCGTCTGGCTCGTATTACCATACGCTATATCCTGGCTACCGGCGCGATAACCGCCCCCATACCGGGGATGATCAATCCGGAGCAGGTGGACAACGTTGCGGACGCTGTCAAGGAGCGCCGTCAGCTGGACAAAGCAGAGGCAAAGGAGCTCAAGCAGGCTATGGACGAGGCTTGGGCCAAACTGCCGGCCAACTATCAGTGGCTCAAAGACTGGGAATACGTGTAGTCGCTGCGCAGGCACTATGAGTATGAAATACCAACAGTTACTTGATGGCAGAAGCAAGTATGTGCACTATGAAGGTCGCCAAAGTAAGTGCGGCGATATTAATCGGACTGTTAGTGAGCGGCTTGCTGCTTTTCGCAGCAAGTCGCTCTTTTGAAGAAAAGCCGCCCGACAACGCAGTGGTTGAGCAGCCGGCCAAAAAAGTGTCTGTTGAAGAACAAATTGAGCCCCCGTTTTTTGTGGCTAATCCCTATTGTCTTGCCTGTCACGTGGATTTCGAGGAGGAAGAACTCGTCGTTGACCATATGGTTGTAGGGGTAGGCTGTGAGAGGTGTCACGGCGAGTCGGAACGCCATCGAAGCGATGAAGAGAACGCCACACCGCCGGAGATTATGTATCCAAGGGCGAAGATCAGGCCGATGTGCATGATCTGCCACTCCAGAGCGGACATCAAGCACGTCAACGAGCACGAGGTCTTTCTTGCCGGTGCCGAGACTATCTTTGACGAAGTGATGCCGGAGGGCCCCGACAAAGTCTGCACCGACTGCCACGCCGAGGGCCACCGCATGAATGTCCGCAGCGTGCGATGGGACAAGGCGACCGGCAAAATACTGGAAGAATAAGCGGCTGCCTGGTGCTTTTAGACCGGCGGGCCGATGTCGTCTTTGTATTTCTTGCGAAGGCGTTTTAGCTCGGCCTTTAGGTCCTTGACGATGTCGGCGTATGCCGGGTCGGCGAGCACGTTTCTCATTTCATGGGGGTCCTTTTCAAGGTCGTACAGCTCCCACTCGTCGATGTCGTGGTAGAAGTGTATGAGCTTATACCGTTTCGTTCGGACGCCATAGTGACGTTTTACGCTGTGGACAGCCGGGTACTCGTGGTAGTGATAATAAACGGAAGCTCGCCAGTCTTTCGGGGTCTTGCCCTGGAGGACTTTTCGCATTGATCGGCCCTGCATATCTTTCGGGACCTGAACGCCCGCAAAATCCAAGAAGGTCGGGCCGAAATCCAGGTTCTGCACAAGGTCCTTATTCACCGAGGCGGCCTTGATCTGCCTGGGATACCGCACCAGCAGGGGCATACGAAGAGATTCTTCGTACATAAATCTCTTGTCGAACCAGCCGTGGTCGCCGAGATAGAAGCCCTGATCGGATGTGTAAACCACGATGGTATTCTCGGCCAGGCCCGAATCGTCGAGGTACTCCAGCAGGTCGCCGACGTTGTCATCGACCGACGCGATGCAGCGCAGGTAGTCCTTGATATATCTCTGGTATTTCCAGCGAATCAGTTCCTTGCCCTGTAGGTTCGCGGCCTCGAATGCCTTGTTTTTTGGATTGTAGGCGGCGTCCCAGGCCTTTTTCTGATCGGGGGTGAGGTTTCTGGGAGCGACCAGCTTGAGGTCACGTGCGTTCATCGTCTTTTCGATGCTCATGTCTTGTTCCTTGGCAGCTCTTCCCCGATTGGAGTAATCGTCGAAGAGATTGTCCGGCTCGGGTATAGTGACATCGTCATACTTGGTCAGGTGTTCCGGCGCCGGCTGCCAGTTGCGGTGCGGAGCCTTGTGTTGATACATCAGACAGAACGGCTTGTCCTTGTCACGCTTGTGTTGCAGCCAGTCCAGCGCCAGCAGCGTGATGATGTCGGTGGTGTAGCCGGTGTACTTGACCGTACCGTTGGGCGTCTTCATCGGCGGGTTGTAGTAGGGGCCCTGACCGATCAGCACGGACCAGTAATCAAACCCCGTCGGGTCGGTCTTGAGGTGCCACTTTCCGATCATAGCGGTCTGGTAGCCGGCCTTTTGCAGCAGCTTGGGGAAGGTCTGCTGGCTACCGTCAAACGTTTTTCTGTTGTCGATGACGCCATTGATATGGCTGTGTTTACCGGTGAGGATAACGGCGCGGCAGGGTGCGCAGATCGAATTGGTGCAAAAGCAATTGTCGAATCGCATGCCCTCTTTGGCAATCCGGTCGAGATTGGGCGTTTTGTTTATCTTGCTGTCGTAGCAGCTCATCGCGTGCGAGGCGTGGTCGTCGGTCATAATAAATATGATGTTCGGTCGCTTGCTGGCTGGCCGTGAGGTCCGGGCGGTGCTCGCACAGCTCGGCAGCGCCGATAGCCCGGCGGCTGAACCGGCGACAAAGCCGAGCGCTTTGAGAAATTCTCTCCGTGTCTGTCTTTTCATTATAGCTCCTTTCCTGATTTCCAAGGATCGTTTAGTTATTGCGAATGGTTTTGATTTTGGATACATATTTAACCACACATTATGGCAGATTCCCAGAGATTTGAAATAGGGAATTTCGAGCCAATCGCGGATTCGCCCTATTGTTTTTTAATCACCGCGGCCCAGCCGGCGTTATCCGGTGCCGAAATCAGAGCTTCCTTTCCGCCGGTAATACGGCTTTGGCCGGCCCAATCACCGTTTTTGATGTTTACCCACGTAAGGGCGAATGTGCCGCGGTGGTTTTTCAAATCAAGTCGCACGGAGCCGCCGTCGGTAAAATAGAGTATATACTTGTGGCCCGGCCTGGCGGCGAGGTACGCTTCATCGGCCTGCCTGTCTTTGAGAAGGTCCATTCGGGGCTCGACGTGCCAAAACTTGACCTGGGTCTCGACTTTCCTCGCGGCGGCGATGCACGGCTTTGCGATTTCGTTTAGTCCGATGCCGCTGTCGGGCCGATGAAAACGACACGATGCAGCCCCTGCGATCAAGTTTCTCCAGAACCGCTCAACCCCGTCCTTTGGCGTCCCGGAGCCCCAACTGGTCTGGCCGCCCGAGTATATCTTGGTATTGTTCAACGGCCGCGGGTGTTTTAGAGCTTGGTCCGCAAGCCACCTAACATTTACCCAATGGTCTTCGTTGAACGTCCTGCTGTTGACTTGAGAAATATCAATGAACGGATATAGTCCGGGATTGTCAAACGCCTGTCGCAGCTTCGCCGAGGCCTGCGGCTTCCAGCCGTCGTCGAACATATCGGTTACATATACCTCGACAGCCTTTGCCTTGGCCCTTTCGTTTATGAACCGCATCCAGTATTGTCCCCAGGCAGGCGGTGTGGAGGTCTCATTATTCATACAGTACAGGACGTTGTCATACTGCAGGCTGTACGACAGCATCTTCTCTACGAACGCCTCCTGGAACCGGCGAATTGTATCATACTGGTTCTTGTATCTGCTCATCCCTTCAATCGTATGGAAAAACGGCTGCTTGTCTCGCCAGGGGTGGGCCGGATACTCCTCGGCCAGCCCCGTCTGCTGATTCGTATAATTGACATTGTTGCCCGGGCGCCAGGGACTGTTGCGCCATTGCTCCTGCGCATAATCGAACCTGTCCCACACCTCGATTTGCATAATGATTTGGCGTTCATTGCACCACTTGAGGCAATTGGCAAATCGCTTCCAGTACTCGTTGTTCCATTGATTAAGATCGAACTTGCCGCTGCTGAGTCTCTTATGCGGCTTTAGGTCAAGGCCTTCGCGCTGACTCATCGTATTGCGCACATAATTGGCGCCGACTGCGGCTATCTCATCGAGGTGCTCTTTCAAATCATCGAGCAGGAATATGTGGTCTGTCTTGCTGCCGCCTAACAGCAGCACCGGCTCGCCCTTGTACTGCCAGTACCGCGGATTCTTCTCGTACGGTTTAATACAATCGGCGTTTCGCCCGGCCAGGCAGTTACCGCACAACCACAAAACCGCGGTAGTTACGATAACAATGGTTAGCCTATGGCTATTTGATATTTCCGCTGGCATATCAACTCCTTCTCGTCCGGCACGGCGACTATAAATGGGAGTGTCTGATATCTCTATTTCAAGTCCTGGTTCAGTACGTACTGCTCACCTTTGCTTGTTTTCATTTCAACAACTTTGTCTGTGTACCTGATCTTGCAGTCCTTGCCCGCTTTGGACAGCAGACGCACCTCTGATAATTCTCCATTGTTCCACTTGATGTCCGCGACGAATCCCCCGCGGGCGCAGAGGCCACTGACGTGTCCGGCGGACCAGGCATCCGGCAGGGCGGGCAATAGGTGGATTTCGCCGGCGTGACTTTGCAGGAGCATTTCTGCTATTCCTGCTGTGCCGCCGAAGTTGCCGTCGATTTGAAAGACACGCCCGGGCCAGCAGGCATTGAAAAGATTTGGAAATGCGTTGCGGCCAATTAGCCGCTTTAGATAGGCGTAGGCCTGGTTGGGGTCCAGCAAGCGGGCGTAGAGGCTTGTTTTCCAGGCATTGGCCCAGCCGACATCTCCTTTGAAGCCTCGCCGTTCGAGGGACTTACCGGCTGCGGCGGCGAGTTTCGGGTCTATCTGGGGCGTGAGCTCATAATACGGATAGAGGCCGTACATGTGTGAGATGTGGCGGTGCTGCGGGTCGGGCTCATCGTAGGGTTCGAGCCACTCCTGGAGTCGGCCGTCCGGGCCAATCTGATTGGGGGCCAGGCGGGCGCGTTTGGCTTTTAGGTTTTCACGAAACTTCTCATCTACGCCGAGAATCTCGCCGGCCTTGATGCAGTTGGCGAACAGCTCTCGGAGAATCTGCATATCCACCGTGGGCCCCATGCAGGTATGAGCGGCTGTTCCGTCTTTCATGCGGAAGGCGTTCTCGGGTGAATTTGAGGGAGCGGTGACGAGCCAGCCGTGAGCCGGTTCGCTGATGAGCATATCGAGGTAGAACTGCGCCGAGCCTTTCATAATGGGATAGGCCCATTTTAGATATTGCTTGTCGGGCGTAAATCCGTGGTGTTCCCAGAGATGCTCGCAGAGCCAGGCCGATCCGCTGACGGTGGAGCCCCAACTGGCGCGTTCTCCGGGTGCGGTGAAGCCCCAGGCGTTGGTAATTACGTGGGCGACCCAGCCGTCGGCATTGTAGTACGCCTTTGCGGTGGTACGGCCGGGCTCTTGCAGCGACTGGACCAGCTTCAGCATAGGGACGTGACAATCGCCGAGGTTGCAGACTTCGGCGGGCCAGTAGTTCATCTGGACGTTGATGTCGAGGTGCCAGTCGCCGTTCCAGGGAGTTTGAATCTTCTCTGCCCATATCCCCTGCAGATTGGCGGGCAGCGTTCCCGGGCGGGACGAGCTGATCAGCAGGTATCGGCCAAAGTTGAAGTACAGTGCGGGCAAACCCGGATCTTCACCGCTGTCTGCGAACGCCTTGATGCGCTTGTCGGTCGGCAGGAGCGCATTTCGCCGACTGCCAACCTTGCCGTCATCGAGCTTAATCGCAACGCGATCGAAAAACCGCTTGTGATCGGCGATATGATCGGCCAGACGCGATCTGTACGGCTTCGCTCCTGCTGCGGACATCACCTTGGCAGTTTTGGTCACAGGGTCATCTACTTTGCGATCGCGCGGAACGATGCCGTGATAATCGGTCTCGGCGGCAAAGAGGATGGTCGCTGCGTCGGCTTCGCTGACCTTCAACTGGTTTTCAACCGCCGTGACTCTTCCGCCGGTCGCAACCACACGTAGGCGCGCCGCATACCAGACCCCATCGCCACCTTGGCCGTTGTTCAACCGGCCGGTCATCAATAGTTCGCTTACTGTTCGAGCATTCTTGGAGCCGCCCGTCATCTCAAAACGCTCGGGGCGATCCAGCTTTATCGTGAAGCTCAATACGCCCGGCTTGTCGGCTGTAAGACGAATCACCCCGACCTCATCCGGGCTGCTGACGAAATACTCGCGCCGATAGCCAACTCCGTTCTGCGTGTAACGGACCTCGGCCACCGCTGTGCTCAGGTCCAGTTGGCGGTGATAATCCACAACCAGGCCACCCCCGGTCTCGAACTCTATCGAGAGGTTGCCGAGCACCTGGTAGCAGCCGAAAGGCACATTGGCGCCGCTGCCGTGCCCGGACCCCTTACCCTTGCAGGTGAAGGTCTGGTTCACGAGGCGCTCTGCTTCGGCGTTCTTGCCTTCTTGAAGGAGGCGACGGATCTCGGGGAGCTGCTTATAGGCATCGCTGCGATTGTCGTCCGCCGGCGAGCCGGACCAGAGAGATTCCTCGTTCAATACGATACGGTCGCGTTCGACGCCTCCGAAGACCATCATACCCAGCCGCCCATTGCCGAGAGGCAGAGACTGCGTGAAATGGCCGGCGGGCGTCTCGTACCACATAACCAGCGAGCTGTTATCGGAAAGCCCTGCAGCGAAGACGACCGTGTGGATAGCTAACAGTATCAGAGTTATTTCTCTAAGCTTCTTCATGCGAGATTATCCCTTGGTTTGCCAGAAGCTTGCGTTGGGGAGGTTTTTGGGGACGTCGAGTCGGTGTTCCCAGCTGGCTAAGAGCTTTCGGTGCTCGGTCAATGTCGAGGCATAGCGCGAGGTTGGCGCCAGGTTTTTTGTTTCACCGGGGTCCTTTTTCATATCGAAGAGCTGTTCGGTCGGGTCGCCTGCGTAGGCGATGTATTTATATCGCGGCGTTCGGACCATTCTGCCGGTATTGGTGCTCACCTCCGAGACGATGAATTCACGGTTGGGCAAGCCGGTGAATTCAAGGTGCCGACGCAGGCTCGCGCCCCGCATTTTCGGGGGCGGCTTTATGCCGGCGTAGTCGCAGAGAGTGGGCACAATATCCAGGCCCGTTGTCAGATGGATTGTGTCGGTCAAATTCTCTCCAACTCCACCGGGCCAGGAAAAAAGCCGTGGAACCCGGCAAGCCTCATTGTACAGACTGCTCTTGCGGACCATCTGATGATGTCCCATCCCTTCGCCGTGGTCAGCGGTGAAGACGATCAGGGTATCTTTGATATGACCCCAATCTTCGAGCGCCTCTAGGATGCGGCCAATCTCGGCGTCCAAATGTTCGATATTGCGGAAGTAACTCCAGCGGTAGTATTGCCAATGCTGCTTGTCCCATTTGCTCTTGCCCCTGAACGGCTCGTTGCCTGCTCGTCTTTGTCTGATTGCCTGCGGCTCATTCTTGTCGTAGTCGAAATTGGCCGGTAGATCGGGCAGTTTGGCGGACAATTCCGGATAGCGAAGTTGAGCCGGGTCTTCCATATTCAGTCGGAGCCACTCGCATATATCGTGCGGCTGCATAAAGGATGCGACGAGGAAGAACGGTTTCGACTTCGAGCGGTTTCGCAGGAAGCCCTCACAGGCGCGCGAGACCATTGTGTCGCAGAGGTATCCAAAGCCGCCGATGCCCGTGTTTATGACGTTGAAGCCGGGTATGCTGCTCGTATAGCTCCGTGGCAGGTGCCACTTGCCGGCGTAGAAGGTCTCGTAATCCGTATGCTCTGAGAACCACTGGCCGAGGTTCGGGATGTCCGAGCGGATGGGCCGACCGTTTACATGAACGCTGCACTCGCAACTTGTGCGTCCCGTGAAAACGGCGCTTCGGGCGGGGCTGCACAGTGGGTTTGCAGTGTATGACTGAGCAAAACTCACGCCGCTGGTTTTGAGCCGGTCCAGTGCCGGCGTTCGCACGTACCGGCAGCCCGCGGCGGCAATTGTATCGATGTGCTGCTGGTCGGTAAGGATCAGCAGGATGTTCCCCGGCCTCGGCTTACTGCTTTGCCGAGCAGCGCGAGTCTCTGTGCTCACAGCACCACTTGCCAGAAGCGCCACGGCGCTGCCGCCCAACTTCATAAAATCCCGACGATTCACAAGCCGCTTAGATTGCTCTATTATGCTGTTGTTGTTCATTGCTTTACTTTCCTTCGAGAGGTTGCCCAACTTCGGCCTTTTATCTAATTGCCTTTTCCGCCTGGTCATCCAGGATATAGGCCTTGTTCATTGAAGTGACCATCAGTAGTCGATGACGATCATCCAGCCAGTATTCACAAGGAAGAATCCCACGGCCCAACTGGTCAAACCTGTGCAGTGACATATCCTTGCCGTTTATCTTCATCCTGTGGCCCCCGCGATACAACAACTGCTGGTCTTCCTTGAGAACGCCAAGTCCTTCAAGCAGGTTGAAAGTCAGCGCCGGTTTCTCCTCGAAATCCAGGCGTTGAACAGCTTCAAAGAGGCACCAATCACACGTCAGGGCGCCGGGAACTTCTCGTTTCAGCGTATGCTCGGCGGCGGTAACGGTCATTATATTTCGATCAACCGCCCCTTTTTCGACGACTTCAAGCTCGTTTTTCCGCCTTTGGCCCGGCCCTATGAAACGGCTCGACAGTTGCCATTCCGCGGGCAATGCCGGTTGCTTGTTCAGACATTTAATCGCGACATCGATAACGTTCAACAATCTGTCTGTCTGAACCACCTCTTGCCGGACTTTCAATATAAACGACCCTTTCGGCCCACGGGCGGTACGTTCGATTCGCAACCACCCGACATTGTCATTGCCGCTCTCGCGATAACCGTGGCACGTCCAAATCCGGTACTTGTTCATCCAATCGCCGTCGGGCTTGAAGGTGCCGGGCGTTGTCGCGAGCCGGCCAAGAGCGCCCAGTTCTCCAAGCATTGTCGGTGTCAGAGGCGACCCAACTATTGTCCTGCTCGATCTTTTCTTAGCCATAATATTCTCTTTTTCAGTTGATAATAAGGAATACAGGCGGTTTTGTCCAACAAATTGGCATTCCTGTCAGGGCTACCGCATCTAAATTCCCAATAGTTTCTGTAGATATTTTTCATCCCA
>CAYWOD010000115.1:0-11129 GCA_964459805.1 uncultured Pirellulales bacterium | reverse complement strand
AAAGCAGTTGCAAGAAAATCCTCAAAAAAGTTACCAACTTTATTGAATGAGAGCCGTTTTTTTTGGTGCGTGGGGGTAGAATTGTCGGGGCTGAGAGGACAAACGACAGAGGACAGAAGGCTGATGCTGGATACGCGAGTCTTGATGCTCGATGGGCTTGGCGTCAAAGAAAAGGAATGAAATGTGGAGAATGAGGAATGAAGGTGGCGAGATTTTTGTTGTGGATGGCGATGGCGGGGGCTTTTTGATGCGAGGGTCTATCGGCCGAGGTTTTTGAGGATTAAGTTTGACGTGGGGGGAGAATCAGGGAAAATTGGGCGGTAGGATTCGAGTTGTTGTGAGAAATGAGGTGACGATTATGGATAAGCTTTATGATTCGGAGACGCGGTGCTGTCCGCGGTTTGATCCGGGGCCTTGGGATGAGAAGGAGGTTAAGTTCGAGGACAAGCTGTTCGTTAAGGACCGCGTGCGGAGTTTCTTTCATATTCCGCTGAACTTCGGCAAGGTGATGGTACGAAATATGGAGCGGATTTCCGGGGCCGGGGCGCTTCCGCCGATGCCGCTTATGCTCTCGGATGAGAAATCGCTCTGGGGGGCCGATATCTATATGGCGGTGGTCAAAGAAGTGCCGGGAGCGGAGATGGCGAAGATATCGGGGACGTTTCTAACAAAGGTTTTTGAAGGGCCTTATAAGGACATCAAGAAGTGGATCGGCGAGATGAAAGAGTATATGGCGTCGAAGGAGCGGGAGATAGAAAAGATGTACTTTTTCTATACGACGTGCCCGAAGTGTGCGAAGTATTACGGCAAGAATTACGTTGTGATATTGGCGAAGGTTTGAACCACAGATACCCGCCTGCGCGGGCACAAGCTTCAGAGATTAGTACAGGTTGACACTGTTTTTGAGATTGGGGGAGGGGATTGGGATTTGTATTGAAAGGGGTTTGTTATGACTTATGTTGTTGCGGTGACGATACCTTATACGGCTATTACGATAGTCTTTATTGTTCTGGCGACGGGTGTGGGTGCTTTTATCAGGCGGAGGAGCCGGGACAAGTGCCTGCGGGATTTCGAGCGGAATATGGTGACGTTGGAAGATACGGCGGGCAAGACTATCTGGGGCAGGCTGCGGGTGGAAAATACGGGGCTGGAATTTGTTTATCCTCAGAAGCACAGGGACGAAGACGGGCACGATGAGGCGAGCTACATCCTTTATAAGCACGAGTACGGCAATATCGGGGCGGTGATTCGCTTCCACGATGAGCTGAGCGAAGGCAATAAGAAAAAAAGGGAGAAACAATTAGAAAAGACGTATCATCCGGGTGTGGGGCGGAGACTCAAGAGGAGGCTGGTCAATGTTTTCAAGACGGTCAGGGATTCGGTTGCGGAGGTGGTTAATCTGTTGATGAGCCAGGCCAAGAAGGCGACGCCGGCCGGGCGGGTCCTGGGCTCTCAGGATAAGTACGTCTCTCAGATCAAGCAGGAGCTGATGGGCTCGGTGGGGACTTCATACGAGCCGCTCTTAGAGAGATATATCGGGCGTAAGGTTGTGCTCGAGCTGATTAAGGGTGATAAGATATTCGAGTACTGCGGGGTGCTAAAGGAGTACACGGCGGATTTCATTGAGATAATGGACGTCAACTACAGTGCAGAAGAAAAGAAACCGTCGAGAAAGGCGGATATGGCTGTGCCGCGGAAGCGCGGCGTTGTGCGGCACCTTGGAGAGTGAATTTACTATTTACGATTCTCTGAGATTGCCACGCCTGGCTTTGCCTCGCTCGCGCCGAAGGGGTGGGATTTGCGCTGGGCTTCGATGTTGGGGTCAGGCAAGGACGACGGAGGTTAGAAGGTTATTCTGAAATCTGTGTATTGGGGGTTGGGGGCCAGATCGGTGATTTTTGTTTCTGTGATGTAGCGGAGGAAGGCTTGCTTGATGTCGGTTATGCAGTTGTCTATGTCGGCGGATGCGCCCTGGGCGAGCATTTCTACTGTTGCGTTGGGCAGGTTGCGGACGAAGCCGGTGAGCCGGTGGCGATCGGCTATTCTGTGGGCGGTGAAGCGGAAGCCGACGCCCTGAACGCGGCCAGTGAAGATTATGTGCTTGGCGATCATTTTTCGTATGTCGTATGTCGTATTTCGTATGTCGTACTGCGTATTGCGTATCTCGTATTGCGTATTGCGTGGTCAGACCTACGGTATTATATCATTGGTTATGGTAATGGGGAAGTTTTTCGAGTGCAAGCTGGCGTTGGGTGAATGGAGTGTTTGAAGAGCTTTTGGGTTTTGTGACTCTTGCTGCCGGATTGCGGTTGGAGGGGCTATTGGGCTTGTGCCGGTTGGTCAATTCGTATAGTATTGCCCGCGAAAGCCCAGCGGTGTAGCTGGGTGTAAGCTGACTGGATTTGGCTGCGAGTGAGTATGAGTTCTGCAATTTTGCAGAAGCGTTGCAAGTGAGTAATAAAGAAGATTGCGTGCTGGGTTGTGGAATTCGGAGTCGGCTGGTCTGGATTCTGGAACATCGCCGGCTTCCGGCTATCTTGTGCAGTTTGGCGTTAGTGGCAACGCTTCCCGCTTTGGGTACGGGATTGCTGAATGACGACTTTTGTCATTGGGGGCTTCTGGCGGGCCCATCTGGGCTCGGGGATGACTTGTCCGATTCGGGCATAGTCACGGAAGAGTCCGGGCGGCTGTCGGCGGCGCTTTCGGAGCTATTTGCTCCTGTGGATCCGGACCGGAATCTCGCTGCACTGCGGAGCTACGGGGCGATTCCCTGGTGGACGTACGACGGTCTTCGGGTCCGGTTTTGGCGGCCGTTGAGCAGCCTGACGCACTGGCTCGATTACCGTGTGTTTGGGGATTCGGCAGTGGCGATGCACGCACACAATTTGGTGTGGCTGGCGGCGGTGATGTTTTTAGTGACCACGCTATATCGGCGGCTGATGGCCCCGGCGTGGATAGCGGGCCTGGCGGCGATGGTGTACGTTGTGGATGACTTTAGCTACTTTCCGGCGATGTGGATTGCAAACAGGAATATCTTTCTGTCGCTTTTTTTTGGGATTCTTAGTGTTCTGGGGCACCATCGCTGGCGCCGGGGCGGTTCGTGGGCGGCTGGGGCGGGGTCGGTTTTGTGTCTGGCCGGGTCGCTGCTGTCGGCGGAGGCAGGTGTGGCGACGTTCGCGTACCTTTTTGCATACGCGATGATTCTGGATGAGGCAAGCCGGGTCCGTCGAGTGGTGAGTCTGGTTCCGGCCGTTCTGGTGACGGTTCTATGGCGGATAGTCTATAACATGCTCGGGTATGGCGCCAGTGGGGGCAGCTTCTATTCGGACCCGAGTCGTGAGCCGCTGCGCTACGCTTGGGCGATGCTGGTGCGGGGTCCGATTCTTATTATGCGGGAATGGTGCGGCATACCGGCTGACATATTCAGCTATACGCCTGATTCAACGACAATGCTGTTTTGGCCTGTTGTTGTGGCGTTCGTTGTTGTGGTCGTGGTGGTGCTGCTGCCTTTGCTTCGAGTGAACCGGCTGGCTCGGTTCTGGCTGGTTGGAATGCATCTTTCGGTTCTGCCGATCTGCGCGACTATGCCGATGAATCGCAACCTTCTCTTCGTGGGGATCGGGGCGTGCGGACTGATCGGGCAGTTTATAGCAGGCCTTCTGGCGAAAGAAAGCTGGGTACCGAAGAGGCGTGTCCGGCGGGCTTTGGCATGGGGGCTTTGCATACTGCTGATAGCTGCGCACTTGCCTTGTGCACTGGCGACGAGGATTGCTGCGCCTCTAATGACGTCGAAGATTGTTGGGAAAGTGCGGGAGACTATGGAAATAGGTTCGCCGGAGGGGTTAGCGGAGCAGGACCTTGTGGTGGTTAACGCGCCGAATCCGGCCTCGTTTTTATACATTCCGCTCCAGCAGGCGCACAAAGGGGAAGCGCTGCCGCGGGCCGTTCGTATTCTTGCGCCCGGATTCGGGCAGCTCGAAGTCGTACGAAAGGACGAGAAGAGCCTGATGGTGCGGGCCCAATCCGGCAATCTTCTGTCGTGCCAATCGGGTCACGTTCTGGATATGGCCTGGGTTTATCTGTTCGAGGCCGTCAGCACCGTGCGAAGCGCCGACAACGCCCTGCGTCGCGGCCAGAGGATTGAGCTGCCGCGTATGTCGGTGGAGGTTGTGGATGTTGACGGCGAGGGTATGCCGGTGGAGGTATTGTTCGAGTTCGCAGTTTCGCTGGAACATGAGTCGCTGAGGTGGCTTCAGTGGAACTGGAAAAAGGACCGGTATGATCCGTTCGAGGTGCCGGCAGTGGGGCAGCGGGTCAATGTACGTGGGCCGTTTTAGGAAGTGTGGGGCGAACTATCGGCGGTTGGTCTGTAATGCTAACGAGAGCGTGGTCCGCGCCGAAGAGGCGTGGGGACAGGGACTGCCGCAGTCGCTGCGCCCCTTCACAATGACGCCAGGCGCAAATCGCAGCGGAAATGTGTAACCTGCGCGTGGGGTGGATTAGGATTCACTTGGGGGGCAAAGTCGCGTATAATTCGTGCTTTGTCCCGGCGTCCCGGGGCTACGGGGACCGGATACGTGAGATTTACGACGGCAAGCGGTTATGGCAAAAAAGACGACAAGACAAATTGCAAGAGATGAGCAGATTTATCAGCTTATTACGCTTGTTGCGGGTAGGTTTTCGCTTCAAGAGGCCCTGGACAAATTAGCCGAGGCGGCGGTGAAGATCACGGGCGTCAAGGCGTGCTCGATTCGGCTGCTTGATACAGAGGCGGGCGATTTGAAGATGCGGAGTACGTACGGCCTTAGCGAAGGGTACCGCAATAAGGGGGTAGTCTCGAGGAACGACCCTGTAATCAAGGCGGCATTCGCGGGCGAGGCGGTGGTGCTGGACGATATGCGGGTTGATGGTAGGGTGAAATACAAAGAAGCGACGATCAAAGAGGGACTTGTGAGCCAGCTTACGGTTGCGATGGAGTTCAGGGATAAGGGGATCGGCGTGCTTCGGCTTTATAGTCCGAGGCCCAAGCGTTTCGGGGCAGATGACATTCAGTTGGCGCGGGCGGTTGCTTCGCAGTGTGCGGTTGCGATAACGAACGCCAGGCTGTATGCCGAGGCGATTGAAGGGGCGCGTGTTGCCGAGCAGATGCACTTAGCGGGGCTCGTTCAACGAAAGATGATTCCTGAGCGGGCGCCGGTTGTATCCGGTCTGGATGTGGCAGGGATATATATTCCGTGCTTCGACGTTGGAGGTGATTTTTACGATTTTCTCAAGTTTGGGGACGACCGGATTGTCGTGGCGATATCCGACGTTATGGGCAAGGGTGTTCCGGCTGCGCTTATGATGAGCTGTTTTAGGGGTGCGATGCGAGCTTATGCAGAGGGCCACGGCGGCAGCAAGAGCATAGGCGAGGTGATTGACAAGCTGAACAAAGCGGTGTGCGGAGAATGTGACCAGGGCCAGTTTATTACGCTGTTTTACGCAATCATTGACGCGAAAGATATGACGATGACGTATTGCAGTTGCGGGCATGAGCCGACGGTGCTGATCAGAGACGGTGAGACTACGAATCTGGAAAAGGGAGGGCTTGTGCTGGGGGTCGATGCAGAGGCGGCCTACGAGATTGAGACGGTTGAGCTCAAAGACGGCGATTGCCTGCTGTTCTATACTGACGGGCTGATTGATGCGATCAACTTCGACGATGAGTTCTGGGGCAGAGAGCGTCTGCTGGCAACTGCAAAACGGTTTACCGCAGGCTCAGCGAGACGGATGGTCGAGAATATTCTGAGGTACAGAAGGCGGTTTGTGGGACTTGCCAGACAGATTGACGACACGAGTATTGTTGTGGTCAAGGTTGACAGGACGGCGGAGCCGGAGTTTATGAAGCAGGTTGGTTCCTGAGATGGCGAATCTTGTTATTACAATTGACGGCCCGGCGGCCAGCGGTAAGAGCACGGTTGCCCGGCTGCTGGCCGAGCGGCTCGATGCGAGCTTTCTCGATACGGGTGCGATGTATCGGGCGGTGACACTGGCAGCGATGCGGGCGGGAGCGGATATTAGCGACGAAGATGAGCTGCTGGGCGTTATAGAAAGCAGCGAGTTTGAATTCACGGCAGAAGCGGGCAAGACAACGGTTTGCGTCAATGGGGTTGACGTCAGCGAGCAGATACGCGAGCCGGAGGTGACCGCTAATGCCCGGTACGCCGCGGCGGCGCCGAGAGTTAGAGAGGAATTGGTTGAGATGCAAAGGCGATTTGCGGCCGGGGAGGAAAGGATAGTCACCGAGGGAAGAGACCAGGGGACAGTGGCGTTTGCGGATGCGGATATAAAGTTCTATCTGACGGCCGATCCGAGGGAAAGGGCAAGAAGAAGGCAGGCGGAGCTTCGGGCCGCGGGTGAAGAGCGGAACCTCGAGCAGATACAGACGGCCATTGAAGATAGGGACAATAGCGACCAGAGCAGAACGACGGGGCCGCTGAGGCCCGCCGATGATGCTATTGTGGTCGATACCACGGAATTGGGGATAGAAGAGGTTGTTGAAAAACTTTTGGCTTGCGTGGACGAGAAATGCTCAGGGAAAGGCTGAAAGCAATGTGGTACCACGCTGCACGCCGGGCCTGCAGGGTTTTCTGTATGGTGTTTTTTCGCGTGCGCGTTTCCGGACGGGAGAATATCCCTGCCAAAGGGGCTTTTGTTCTTGTGAGCAACCACCAGAGCTATCTCGACCCGATGCTTTGCGGGGCGTTTTTGAAGAGGCGTCTGTGCTTTCTCGCGCGGGAATCGCTGTTTTCGAATTGGTTTTTCGGCCGGGCCATTTCTTCGGTGGATGTGATACCGCTAAAGCAGGACCAGGCAGATCTGAGGGCGGTCAGGAAAGTTATCAGCAAGCTTAAGGCCGGACGCGGGGTGTGCCTTTTTCCGGAAGGAACGCGTACGAGGGATGGGCGGATCGGGGTGATTAAGCCTGGCTTCGGTCTTTTGTGCAGACGCGGCAAGGCGGGGGTGATGCCGGTGGTGATTGACGGTGCGTTTGAATGCTGGCCGAGGCACAAGAAGATATTTTCCCCCGGCTCGATTTCGGTGTGCTACGGTGAGGCAATAACGGCTGAGCAGGCAAAAGAAATAGGCGATGAGAAATTAGCGGAGGTCCTGACCGAAACGCTGCGGCAGATGCAGAACGATTTGCGGGCCAAGCACGGCAAGGAGCCGTATAGCTATTGATGATTGATTAGTGATTAGTGCGGGGGACAGCATTTACCTGGTGCCGCCGTGGGTGGTTGTGAAGGTCCAGACGGGGCCGGGGGTAGTGCCATCGGCGTTGACCTCATCGATTCGCCAAAAGTAGGTGGTCTCGTAGGATAAGCCGCCGGGGTCGAATGTTGTCTCCGTTCGGTTTGCGTGGAATGGGGGTGGGTAGGCGGTACCGAAGTAGATGTCGTGGGATATTGCACCGGCGCCGGCCTCCCAGCTTAGAACGGGAGTTGTCCGAATGCCGGTGGCGCCATTTGGAGGGTCGGGGTTCCATGCTTGGGTGGGCGGCGGCAGAGTTCCAAACCAGGTTGTTTGCTCGAGCCAGCGGTCTGCGAGAAGGGCCAGATCTATTGGGTCGGGATTGAGGTGGCCGTGCGGTTCTGTGGGGGTATGTGCGTCATTCTTCGACCAGCAGGCGAAGTCTGTGAAGTTGACGATGCCGTCGTTATTGTAGTCGGTGCGGATGGTCCAGCCGTGCGGCGGGATGCTTGCCTCGGCGGTGCCGCCGTAGGCGCCCATATTTATTCGAATGTTTACGCCCCAATCGTTGTTCGGGTCGGCGGGGACAGAGAGTGGCTCGTCGCCGAGCGGCGAGCCGGGATTGCCTGCATCAATACAGGGGCTGGTAACGTCATCCCATGCCCAGGTATTGCGGTCAGCGTACCACCGCCAGCCTTCGCTCTTTAAGTGATAGTCACCGTCAACCCAAATTGCATTTGGGTCATCCCACTCAACAATAATATCAGGGTCATTAACATCAGCCCAATAGCCTGCTTCGGCAAAGCACGGGTCGGCACTAATATTGCCCAGGCCAAGCCAGCCGCCCTGGACATTACTGTAGGTGACAAACGTGCCAGAGCTGTATTCTTCTGCGATTTGTTGAGGTGAATTGCCCCAGAGGATACAGTTGGTAACCGTGGGGTTGCTGCCACCGTTGTACATCCCGCCGCCCGTCCTGCCTGCCGAGTTGCCGCTGAACGTGCAGTTGGTTACAGTCGGAATGCTGGACCTGGTGTTACGCATCCCGCCGCCGTAGTTAGTCGCCGAATTTCCGCTGAACGTGCAGTTCGTAACCGTCGGGCTGCTTCTATTTTCATTGGCCATCCCGCCGCCATCGTTGGCCTCATTCCCAGTGAAGGTGCAGTTGGTCACCGTCGGGTGACCGTAGTTGTACATCCCGCCGCCGTAACCTGCCGAGTTCCCGCTGAATGTGCAGTTGGTCACCGTCGGACTACTGCTATCCCAGTTGCACATCCCGCCGCCCCTCCCGAGCCTTTCGGCTGAGTTGCCGGTTATAGTGCAGTTAGTAATCGTTGGGCTGCTTTCCTGGCAGCAGATTCCGCCGCCTTTGTCACTATAACCGTTGACGATTGTGAAGCCGTTGAGAATGGAGTTAGCGTCTTCGCCACTGTGGAAGTAGAACCCGCGGTGCAGATCGGCTTGTGTTCCATTGCAATCAATGATGCAGTTTTCCGGGCCATTTTCGCTGCGAACAGTAATAACCTTTCCTCTAAAGTCGATATCGCGGTTACCGGCTCCCGTGTATGTACCATCAGCTACGATGACTGTATCACGGTGTTTGGCGGCATCTACTGCTTCCTGAATCGTTTCGTATTCGGCGGGTACGTAAAGTGTTCGAGGCAGAGAAATTTGGACAGCCAACTCCGCTTGCAAGGTAACTTCTTCTTCGGTATACTGGGAATAAAGAGTGATATTCTGCGGTTCATTTATATCTTCGGTCCTCAGCAGGCCAGATTCAATGGTTGCGAAACTATTCGGTTCTACCCACCATAAAGCAAAACGAGTCACATTCCCTGCAGTTCCATCGTGATAATAAGCAATAGCATTGTATTGCGCTTGGAAATTCTCTCTGACATCGTGCGGCCCTATTATCTCAAGGCGTGTTACCTGCCCCTTAGGGGTGAACTCATCAACCCCAATATCGATGCGACCACCGAGTATACGGAGATTACCGTCAATATCTGTTTCATTAGGTTTGGCTATGTAATTCGGATCGCCAGCATCAATACAGGGCGAGAAACCAAAAAGGTGATAGTCGCCGTCTGTGGGATTGAAAAAAAGAGGGTCATCCGAAATATTTCCCTGGACACCCGTCATATCAAAGGGCGTGTTATAGTGCATTATATAATTATAAGTATTTCCCCAGACATTATTATATGTAATTAACGCTTTTCTTTTATCTGCTAAACAATCATACGTAAATTCGATGCCCATCTTAAAATTCATAATAATATTTCCTGTGACGGTCGGAAGGGATTTACACGTTCTATAATCGATACCTATTCCCGAAGCAGGCTTTCTAGCGATAATGGCATTGTTTCTGATAATCGCATCTATACCACCCAAGGCAAAAGTCTGACAAAAAAAATACATACCGTCTCCACTGTGTATTACGTTGTTTTCGATAACCGGGGTTATGGGACCGCGCTTATAAGATACATGCCCAGTAATGGCCATTCCGGTAACACTAATATAACAATACCTTATCGTGGGAGACGTATTCCCATATTGTATTCCGGTGCATACGCATGTAGTATCACTGCAAATGGTAAATCCTAACAAACTCCCATCGGATGCTACTACTACCGGGCTATTCAAGCTATCACCTAAAATCATAGTTGATCTGACAACAGTCAGATCATTGGGATTAGCGCTGGTCAGGACAATATTCTTGCCATTAAAGTTTACATTTTCGTAATAGACACCAGGGGCTACGATAACTACATCGCCATCGTTGCAGTCGTTTATGGCTGCCTGGATGTTGGGGTACTGGTCGGGGACGAGGCGGGTTGCCGCGGATGCAAAGGCGGCTGTGAACAGCAGGATGATTAGATTGGATAGGCTTTTCGCTGTCATTTTTTTACTCCCTCAAGAAGTATATAATGAGTTTATTATGGCGTCATAGGCTACACGCCCGTGCCTGATTCTTGCCGAATCGTTCTGTTTCTTACCTGCGCCAAGCATATACACTGCGGAGCTGGCGGATTTTGTGCCCATTTTGTCTTCGTTTCCGGTGCCCGGGTGATACGCGCACGGCACCTACTTTGGGACTACACCTAAATTCCGGAAGGTGGGCTCGGTATGAAAAGAACAAGTATTTGAATTATGACAGCCAACAAAAGTATAATATCAAGGCATTTTTGAGCCTGCCTTCACATCTCAACTTAACTACATTCTAACACAAGATTGGACAAGTTTGCAAGGAATTCTTGCAGAATTTCATAATTTGCGCTGCGTTTCAATTCTGAGCAGGGCCGGCGCAGCGTTCTGGAGGTGACTTTGGTGGTGGTTTCGGGGTGCGCAAGCGGCCAAAGATAATTCTTCGGCGTGAGAGCCTTGGCGCATCAGGGCAAATCACCGTCCATTATAAGGGAGTCTAATTGTATATTAAGGATTGCTGATATACAGGTGTACTTTTGCAGGAAAGCAGCAAAAAAATAGTTGTCTGTAAACTGTTTATTTGCTGAACCTTACGGCTCTGCGGTGGATTATTTCGGGTCTTTTTGGGTCGGCAAGGGATTGACTTGCAAGGTTTTGGGGGGTACAATGCGTCTTGCTTAATGGTGAAGCCAATAAGAACAACCGGAAAGAAACGGGCCAAGAAAACCTCCTCCTCCAAGGCAGCCAAGGTCAAGCGCAAAAGGGCTTTTCGGAGCTACAAAGAGGCTATGAGCTATCTTTTTGCGCAGACTGACTATGAGAAGCAGTCGCATCTACGGTATAACGTCAGCACGTTCAGCCTCAAAAGGATGGAGAAGCTGCTGTCGTTATTGGGAAATCCGCACAAGAAAATCCCTACGGCCCATATAGCCGGCACAAAAGGTAAAGGCTCTACAGCCACGATGCTGGCGAAGATG
>CAYWOD010000114.1:0-11341 GCA_964459805.1 uncultured Pirellulales bacterium | reverse complement strand
GACCAGGCTGGATTGTCCAGCTTGCTCACATCAGCTTCGCTTGGCGCACTCATAAGTTATCTTCCTTTCAACAAGACTATTGCAAAAAGTCCACCTAACCAATAATCACAGTTTAACATCGACAGCATAACCTGATTTACCAAGAATGTCAACGCGGTTTCCGCAGATTCATGTAAGCAGCCTTAAAAGATAAGGTGGATAACCACAGACTGCTTTGCGAGAATGTCCGAAAGCCCGAACAAAGCCCGCAGTGCTATACAGCCTCGCCCGGAATAATACACAGCATTCTAAGAAGCGACTCGGCCGTATTCTTGAAGCAGTGCTCTTTGCCTCCCGGCACAAATATCACATACTCGCTGCCGAACGGATATTCCCGCCCCTCGCAAACAAACACCCCTTCGCCCTCAACCACAAACACCTCATGCTCGTGAGCATGCCTATGCAAAGGCGTATGCCCGCCGCTCTCGACCTCGAACATCCGCATCGCAAAGTTCTCCGCCCCGTCCTCCTTGGAAATAAGCCATCGAATTCCCACGCCTTTTGCCCCATCAACCTCCACCGGACTTATCCTGATATTATCGCTTTTCTCTATCTTCATTTTGTGCCCATCCCTATATTGTACTCGCCTGCTTACATTTATCCCCTATTCGTACTCGTTTCCGTTCATCCGGTTAATGCGTATTAGCATCTGCATTTCGCTTACCAAATTTTGATCTAAATGTCAAACCAATCTCTCGGCGAGAATCTGCGAAACGACCCTCGGATTCGCCTGCCCTTTGGTCTTCTGCATAACCTGCCCAAGCAGAAATCCCCTTGCCTTCTTACTCTTCTTGCCCCCGCCGGTCACATCATCCACCGCCCCGGGATTCTCCGCAAGCACCTGCGCGACTATCGCCTCCAATTCACCGGCATCGCTCTTCTGAAGCAGATTGTGCTCCTCGGCAATCTCTTGCGGGCTCTTACCCGGGTCCGCGACACTTATCGCCGCTATTGTACTGGCTGCTGTAGCGCTCGCCGCGCCCCTTGCAACCATATCGCTCAACTCAGCAACTGTCCCCGGCCTCACTCCTAAATCCGCTACGCTGCAACCTTTTTCATTTGCCAGTTTCTGATAGTTCTGAGTGATAAGGTTACAGGCGCGCTTCGGGTCGGCCCCGGCCGCAACCGCCGACTCGAAGAAATCCGCCGTCCCCCGCTCGCCCGTCAGAACGCCCGCATCGTAATCACTTAATTTGTACTGCTCGACGTATCGCATTTGCCTGGCAAGCGGAAGCTCGCACAATCGCCCCCGAATCTCATCCAGCCACACGTCCGTCAATTCCACCGGCACAAGGTCGGGATCCGGAAAATACCTGTAGTCGTGGGCCTCCTCCTTTTCCCGCTGCAGGACCGTTACCTCCCGCTCATCGTCCCACCCGCGTGTTGTCTTATTTCCCATCTCCAGCACCAGCCCCGTCTCCAGGAACTCGTCAAGCTGTCTTTGCTCTTCATAGTCGATGCTTCTCTCCAGTGCCCGAAAGCTGTTGAGGTTCTTCACTTCGGCTATCGGCGTCTTGAACTCCTTGCCGTCTTTAGTGATAACCAGGTTGATGTTCGGCTCGAAACGCATCTGACCCTTCTGCATATCACCCTCGGATACGCCTAAGTATCGCACAATTCGCTGAAGCTCCACCGCCAGCGCCCTCGCCTCGGCCCCGCTGTTCATATCCGGCTCGCTGACAATCTCTAACAACGGCGTCCCCGTCCTGTTCAAATCCACCTGCGAAAAATTCCCCGCCGTGTGCAGATTCTTGCCCGCATCCTCCTCTAAGTGCGCCCTGATAATGCCAATCCGCTTCGTCTGCGCCGAATCGGCTTCGTCTTTGCCTTTGGCCTTCTTGCCCCCGGCCGGTGGTATCTCAATAAAGCCATCCTTCGCTAACGGCAAATCATACTGGCTTATCTGGTAGTTCTTCGGCAAATCAGGATAATAGTAGCTCTTGCGGTCCCACTTCGTAAAAGAAGGTATCTCGCAATTCAGCGCCAGCCCAACAAGAACGGCGTACTCGAACGCCTGCTTGTTCATCACAGGCAATACCCCCGGCATCCCAAGACACACCGGACAGACCCTGCTGTTCGCCTGCTCACCGAACGCCACCGCACAACCGCAGAACATCTTGCTCCGAGTGCACAACTGAACGTGAATCTCCAAACCAACTATCACCTTGTACTGCAAATCACCCATATCCCAAGGCATTCTTATCACCTACAATCCCATAGAACACTGCTTCATACCTGTCTCATTCGTGCTCATTCGTGCAAATTCGTGGCTAATGGCTTTTTCTTGTGCCAGTCGGTTTGTGTTTCAAACATATTTGCTATTCTCAATAGTCTATCTTCCGTAAAAGCCGGCGAAAGAATCTGGAGTCCTATGGGTAAACCTCTCTCATCGAATCCACAGGGAATACTCATCCCCGGAATCCCCGCTAAGTTCGCCGCTATCGTATAGACGTCCGAAAGATACATCGTCAGCGGGTCGTCAACCTTCTCGCCGATCTTAAATGCCGCCGTCGGCGAAACCGGCATCGCGATGCAGTCGCACTTCTCAAAAGCCTCGGTAAAATCACGACGTATCAGATTCCTCACCTTAAGCGCTTTGAGATAGTACGCATCATAATAACCGCTTGACAGCGCGTATGTCCCAAGCATTATTCGCCGCTTCACTTCCTTTCCAAACGCCTCGGCCCGTGATTTCGAATAGATCTCCACGTAGTCTTCGGCCTTATCGCTGCGATGACCGTAATGCACGCCGTCATACCGCGCCAGATTGCTCGACGCCTCCGCCGTTGCTATTATGTAGTATGCGGCAATCGCATAATCCGAATGAGGCATATCCACCTCAACAATGTCGGCCCCGGACGCCTTATATACATCAATCGCCGCATTCAGCGCCTCCTGCACAGACGTGTCGGCGCCGGAATTCAACTGCGGCACAATTCCTATCTTGAGCCGCCCTACAGGCTCATCTAACTTCTCAAGATAATCACAAACAGGGGCCATCGCCTCGTCAACACTGGTGCTATCGGCCGGGTCGTGACCGGCTATTACGTTCATCATAAGCGCCGCGTCGGCCACGGTCTGCGTGATCGGCCCTATCTGGTCCAGGCTCGAACCGTATGCCACAAGCCCGTACCGCGAGACCCTGCCGTATGTCGGCTTAAGCCCCACCACTCCGCAGAAGCTCGCTGGCTGCCTGATAGACCCCCCTGTGTCGGAACCAAGCGCCGCATAGCACAACCGCCCCGCCACTGCCGCCGCAGAACCACCGCTGCTGCCGCCCGGAACCCTGCTCGTATCCCACGGATTGACCGTCCGCTTCAGGCCCGAATTCTCCGTGCTCGAGCCCATCGCAAACTCATCCATATTCGTCTTGCCGACAATCACCGCATCCGCCGCTAACAGCTTTTCAACCACCGTAGCATTGTACGGCGAATGGAAATTCTCCAAGATCCTCGAAGCGCACGTCGTAGCCCCGAACGTCGAGCACATATTGTCCTTTATCGCAACCGGCACGCCCGCCAGCTCCCCTACCGCCTCACCGGCTGCTATCCGCCGGTCAACCTCCGCAGCCCTCGCCAGCGCCGTCTCGCGGTGCGTACTTATGTAAGCCCCGATTACCGGCTCCCGCTCGTCTATCCGCCCAAAGACCGCCCCGGTCGCCTCAACGCTCGTTATCCGCCCGGCGGCTATTCCTTCACGCAGCTCTTTTGCACTTAGCTCTTCCATTATCCCAAATCAACCATGCAAAGCAACGAAGCAATCTATATTTAGTTCCTGTTGCGGAAACAGTATTTGTCATTCCTGCGAAAGCAGGAATCCAGGTTTTTCGATATGGACCCCTGCTTCCGCAGGGGTGACATCGTCAGTTTTGGCTTTCCGCAACAGAAACTATTTAGCCTGCGGTTTTACCGCAGGTTTTCAACCAAAAAAGCCCACCTGACAGACAACTATCCTATTTCCAATCAATTCCTATGCACCCGAGCCCGCATCGAGTATTTTGGGCACCTTGAAAAATTCACCATCTCGCTGCGGGGCATTTGCCAAAGCCGCCTCAGTCCCCAGCGATTCGGCCACCCCATCCTCACGAAGAACGTTACTGATTGCCAGACAATGCGCCAACGGCTCAACGCCCTCCGTATCAAGCTCGTTCATCTTCTCAACGTACTCGAGGATTGCGCTCAACTGACCCGTAAACTCCTCCACCTCCGCCTCGCTCAATTCCAGACGAGCCAGCTTCGCAACCTTCCGCACCTGCGCCTGGTCAATCTTTTTTCCCACTTTACCTTTTACCTTTTTCCTTTTGACCGCAGAGTTCGCGGAATACGCAGCATATAGAAAATCAAAATGCAGAAAGCAAAATCACAGAGAAATTCAAAAAGAGGAAGGGAAATTTTGCATTTTGATATGTAATTTTGATACTTAATCTTTAATTTTTGAACTCTCTCCGGCGGGTTTGTAGTTGCGCTTCACCGGCTTTTGAACCAGGCCCATACGTATGGCTTTCGCCGAGACCCTGATCCTGCAAACCCGCCCGTCAACAACCGCTCGGACCTTCTGTATATTCGGCTTAAACTTCCTTTTGCTGATCCCGGTCACTTTCCGACCGACACCACCGAGGTGCTTGGCCTTACCACGACGGGCAATGCTCCTGCCCGCCACCGTCCGCCTGCCTGTAAAATAACACACTCTTGACATCAAATACGCTCCTGTCTTATCAGCTCAATCTCTATTCTGATCGCTGCAAAAACCAGTACTTTACGGTTTTGCCGCAATTTTGCAAGAACAAAATCGCCGATTTTAATGTCGAGGGGCAGGTCAACCTCGAAGACTTCGCATATTTCGCCGACACCTGGCTCTGGCAAACCAGCTGGCACTGATTGAATAATACGAAGTTTGACACCGATATCTGCTTTCGCAGGTCCAGGTTTGATTCTCTCATCCGCAGTCTCGGCGTTCTCTGCGGTAAAATAAATCAACCGGTGGTTACTTTTTTCAGGTATGCCACTTCAGCGTCAGTCAACTTCCTGAATTTGCCGACGCCAATACCTCGCGCAGTCAGTTTGCCGATTTGCGTCCTCTTGAGCGATTTAACACGAAGGCCGACCTTCAGCAGCATCCTGCGAACCTGGCGGTTAAGTCCTTGGCGAATCGTAATCTCAATCAATGACTCCTTGTAGTTGCGTTTCAGTATCTTCACGGATGTCCTGCCCGTTTTGCCATCCGCCAGCCACACCCCTTTTTTCAATTTCTCAGCCGCATCGCCGGCGATTTGCCCCTTGACCTTGACAACGTATGTCTTGGCCAATCCGTACCTCGGATGTGTCAACCTATTCGCCAGCTCGCTGTCATTGGTAAGGATAATTACTCCCGTCGTATCGACGTCGAGCCTGCCGACGCAAAACACCCGCTCAGCGGTCCGCACCAGATCAATCGCCTTTCTTCTGCCCTGCGGGTCGCGATTCGTGCAAATCACACCTTTCGGCTTATTCAACAGAAAATATACCTTCGCCGCAGCGCGAATCCTCCTGCCGTCCACGGTAATAATATCCTTCTCCGGATCGACAAACGCCGGCAGCGTATCAACAACCTTCCGATTGACCCGAACCACCCCATCCAGTATCAGCTCCTCGCACTTCCTCCTCGAATCAACCCCCGCCCCCGCCAAAACCTTCTGTAATCTCTGCTCACTCACAGTGAATCACCTATTGTCCGGTCACTTCAAATAAACAATCTGCAAATTCCGCCACGTCATCCAAGTTCACCTTCCCCGATTGATTAAGGTCCGCTCCATCGCACCACTCATTATATTCGTCGCAGTCGGCTCCCACCTGGCTCAATGCGAATTCTGTAAAGTCCATAAGATCCGTGAGCCCGTCGCTCGTAAGTGGATTGGGATTCGGATCGTAAGCCAGCTTTCTTAGATCGGGGTTCTTCTGCCTGATCAAAGGTAAGTAAATATAGTAAGCAGCACCGTTCAACGGATTGCCGCGCAGCTCCAATGTACGCAGCGATGTCAATCCTGCCAGGGCCGAGACATCGCTGATATGATTATCGCCCAGACGCAGTTCACTCAGCTTCGTCAGCCCCGAAAGCGCGGAGATATCGCTGATATCGTTCTCGAAGAGCCACAGATTATACACTTCTGTCAAATCCGCCAGCCCGGAGATGTCACTGATCTGATTATCGCCCAGACGCAGGCACCTCAAATTCGTCAGTGCCGAAAGTGCAGAGACGTCTCGGATCTGATTATGGGATATGCACACACTCCTCAGATTAGGCAAATCTGAGAGTGCACCGAGATCGCTGATGTGATTTCGGTACGAAGATAGCCCTGTCAAATTCGTAAGTCCCGATAACGCAGAGATGTTACTAATCTGATTCCTGTTCAGAAGCAGGAGTTTCAGATTCGTCAGTCCCCTCAGGGCAGAAATGTCGCTGATCTGATTGCCTTGCAGCCACAGACACTCCAGATTTGTCAGCCCCGCCAGCGCGGAAATATCACTGACAGGAGTATTCTCCAAATACAGCTTCGTCAGATTCGTCAGACCGCACAGCGCCGAAATGTCACTAATAGGATTGCTCCGGATCCCCAGGCTCGTCAGATTACTCAGTTTCCCGAGCGATGAAACATCACTGATTTCATTATAGCCCAGCCCCAACATCCTCAGATTCGTCAGGCCCCCCAGCGATGGTATCTCGCTGATCCGGTTGCCCGACAGCGATAGATACGTCAGATTCGTCAGTCCCAGGACCGCGCCGTAATCCCTGACTTGGCTATCGCACACAGACAGCTCTCTCAGATTCGTCAGTCTTGATAACACTGATATATCGCGGATATTCCTGCCTGATAGCGTCAAGTCAGTCAGATTCGCCAGTCCCGAGACCGCCCGGACATCACTGATCGGGTTGCTCCGCAGATTCAAACGCCTCATATTCACCAGGCCCGACAACCCAGATATATCGGTGATGTCATTATAACTCAGATCCAGGTCGTTTAGATCTGTCAACTCTGCGAGCGCAGATATGTCTCTGAGCCGGTTGCTGTACAGATTCAACTTCTTCAGATTCCTAGCATACCCCAGACCGCTCAGATGGACAACGCGCCTCTTCGCGGCTTCAAACTCGGTTAGATCAAGCATGTCCGCCGCGGTCGGCTGCTCAATGCCCAGCTTTTCCTCCACAACGGCCAGCAGGTTGGGATCGGCAAAATACACCCGCTCTGCCGGCAATGCCGGACCAGTCATCCCCATCATCAAAACCGCGATTAAACATCCGAAATACGACATCCGCTCATCCAACACACAACATACGAAATACGACATCCGAAATAGGATTAATACCCCAGGATGCCCCACAAACTCACACCCGGTTTATCGGCGTAAATGATTCCGATACATGACAAAACCCACAACACAAAACCCACCTGAAACGGCAAATCGCGGACAATAAGCTGAACCGGGCCGGAGAACTTGCCCTTTTGCATCAGAGCACTAAAACGAAAAATGCAGTACAAAACCAGCGGCGTAGTATAAACCAGCTTGTCGGTAACAATGTCAACCGTCCTCTCATCCGTCGCATAAAGCAGAAAACACACAATCGCCAGACCGCTGGTCACATCTAACATATGGGCAAGCAGCTCCGGCGTATAACCGCCCAATGTCCTGCGAAACAGCTCGCTGTTCTCACCAAGCTGCGCTATCTCACTGCGCCGCTTACTGAACGCCAGAAACAGGCACAAGGCAAAAGTGCAAATAATCAGCCAGGGCGAGATACTCACCTTCACCACAACCGCCCCGGCAACTGCCCGCAGGCAAAAGCCGACCGATATAACCACGCAGTCCAGAATCATAACTCTCTTGAGAAAAAGCGAGTAAAGAACCATCAGCACAAGATACGCAAGAATGATTCCTCCAAACCCCCCGTCCAGCATAAAACTACCGACAATCGCCGCCACCGCACACAAAACCGACAGCACCATCGCCGAGCCGACCGTAACAGTCCCCGCCGCAATAGGCCGGGCGCGCTTCTCAGGATGCAGGCGGTCCGCCCTGCGGTCGATTATGTCGTTAAGGATATACATCGCCGATGAGGCCAAACAGAAACACAAAAAGCACCCCACCGCACTTCCTACAGCCGAAAGCACCTCCCCGGCAGAGCCGGAAAGCTTTTGCCCGAACACAACAGCAGCAAACACAAACACGTTCTTCATCCAGTGCAGCGGACGCATTACTTGCAAAAATCTCATCCCTGAAACCTTTCATATTTAGTTCCTGTTGCCGAAACTGCCGCTACCAGTTACCAACCAAAAAATATCGACATTCATACCCATAACGCATAAAATTATACTCCAGCAAGCGCGTAGTGTATAGGATATTGCGCCTGCCCGGCAAATACGAATCATAAGTTGTGAGCACCCTATCTGGATTCTCGGGATGCATATAGAGAAAAACGCAAAACTGCAAAAAAGTTGGTTCCCTGCTGCTGAAAACAGCCTTTTAGGAGGCTGGAGTTTATCGCATTACAGCCGGCGGCATGATTGTAAAGGGTTGGCACCACAGAGGACACCAACCCATGCCGTATGGCACTCTCGCGGTGCTCAGGTCGCACTGCTGCGTTGGGTTATCCCCCGCGAGAGCAACGCTATTATATCAGACTATGCCGGAGGCTTAAAGCGTTAAACTCAAAGCAGTTGCAAGAAAATCCTTAAAAAAGTTACCAACTTTATTGAATGAGAGCCGAAGAAAATAGTCCAACCACGTCACTGCGAAGGAGCCGCAAATAATGATAACAAGCGTCATTTTTGACTTAGACGACACGCTCTACGATGAAATCGACTATTGCAAGAGCGGTTTCGCTGCTGTCTCCCACCACCTCGCCAATCTCCCCGGCGCACCGGCAAGCCGGCGCATCTTCGACGCCCTCTGGAAGCAGTTCTCCGCTGGCAACCGCACAAGGACGTTCAACGCCGCCCTCGACGAACTCGCCATCCCCTGCGACGACCGGCTCATCCGCGAGTTGATACAGCTCTATCGCAACCACGTCCCGAAAATAACGCTGCCCCGCGACAGCCGTAACGTCCTGGCCCGGCTAAGCGGTAAATACACCCTCGCCCTGCTGACCGACGGCTTCCTGCCCGCCCAGAAACTAAAAGTCCGGGCATTGGGAATCGAAGAGCATTTCCAGGCAATAGTCTATACCGAAGAGCTCGGCAGGGAATTCTGGAAGCCATCCCCGGCAGGGTTCGAGAATATCCTGCAGACCCTAAACACAGAACCCCAATCCACCACCTACGTCGCAGACAACGAGTTAAAGGACTTCATCGCCCCAAACAACCTCGGTCTGCTCACCATCCAGCTTATCCGCCCCGCCCGAATCCACACACAAACATCCGACCAACCCAACGCAAAAGCCCGCCACACCCTCCACAAAATCACCGACCTGCCCACACTCCTGGACACGCTCTGAAACTTTAACCTATCCTTGCCCCGCCAGCGCCCCCAATCCACCGAATAACGTCGAAACAAAATTGGAATACGACGTGGGTTTTGGCATCCTTTTAGGCCCTATCAAGCCTTTAACAGCCCAAATTGCCGTGCCGACCGCGAAAACCTTTCCTGATGTCGGCTTTTTTTGTTGACTTTCAAGCCGTCAAAAGAGATAATATGATTATCAGATATGGGCTTTATAGGGTGATTTCTCAATATGTCTAAGGAGTTTTTACTATGCCGCCACGCAAAAGGAACCAGAGCAACGCTGTGCTCTATACGCTTATAGCCTTTGTCGGGCTTTTCATTATCGCTGCCACTTTTGCCGTTATCTACTACGTCAAAGCCGAAGATTATAGGACAAAAGAGACCGCTTTGCGACGAGACATCGGTGAGCTCGCTAACAACCAGGAGCGCCAAAGACTCGGAACGATAGTTGGAACAAAACAACCCGGAAAAACCTGGCTTGCAACAGCCGTCGATCATTTCGATAAGGCTATGCGGCTGGTCACGGGACTCGCACCGCAAGACGATCCCACCGAAATCAAATTTAACAAAATTAGCGATGAAGCCAGGAACGCCTTGATGATGGTCCGCCAGTATGTTGACCTTACCGGAGCCGACCCCAACTCCACGGGACTTACCCGAGTAATCGCAGACCTAAAAGCAGTACTGGACAAAGCCAAAGCCGCTGAACTTGCCCAGGAAAACCGCCACGCAGAGCTGGATCAAAGATACAACGATGCGATGGCTGCTACTCTTGAAAAAGAGCAGCTACTTGTGGCCCAAAAGGACATACTCCAACAAATGGTCAACCAGGCCAAGCAGGACTATGATGTACTAAGAGTCATGCTTCAAGAATTCACTGACCGGCGGGTTGAGGACTATTTAACGCAGTTGAAAGAAGAACAAACCAATTTCGACCGGCTCAATCAGGAGCTGCTCAAGACTCAGGCACAGTTGGATCTGACCGAAGAGAAGATGAAACGCGCCCAGCAGGAAGTCTCGATGACCAAACCACCGCCGGACAGCAACGTACCGGCTTTTATCGCAGACGGCAAAGTGATTCTCATTGACTTCCAAACGAAGCTGGTCCAGATCAACAAGGGAAGCAACGACCACGTCTATCGGGGCCTGACATTCGCAGTCCATGATAAAAATGCTCCCATCCCCAAAGACGGCAAGGGAAAAGCAGAAATCGAAGTCTTTGACGTTGGCAAGACATTCTCCGCCGCGAGAATCATAACTTCAAACAGAAAAAGACCCATCATGGAAGGCGACATTATCGCAAATCTCATCTGGGACAGCAGCAGGAAAAATGTATTTGTTATCGCCGGCAAATTCGACCTCGACAACAGTGGAAGCCTTGACCGCGACGCGCACGTCAAAATGAAGGCTCTAATTGAGAAATGGGGCGGCAGAGTTGACGATGCTGTTTCCGTTGACACCGATTTCCTCGTGCTCGGCAAGATGCCCCTGGTCCTCAAGAAACCAACATTTGAAGAATTGGAGATAGACCCCCGGGCGATGGAAAAGTATGACGCCTCACAGCAACTGCGCAATCGCTACAATCAGCTCCAGGCGCAAGGCCAGGCCCTGTGGATACCAGTATTCACGTACGACAGATTTCTCTACTTCATCGGCTACAAAGGACAAGTAACCCGCGCCGGAGCCTTTTAGAGACACAACAGACAGACAACTCGCTCTCTCTCATTCCCGCGAATCCCTGTCATTCCGGCGGAAGCGGCGTACGTGTTTAGCCTGGTGCAATTTCATCGTGGCACGGCCATCTTGGCCGTGGTTTCACGCCCTTCAAG
>CAYWOD010000113.1:0-11350 GCA_964459805.1 uncultured Pirellulales bacterium | reverse complement strand
GGCTGTGATTGCGCAGGATACTGTCAGCGGGCGGAGGCGGCGGTTTGCGGGAAGATACTTTGCCGATTGCACTGGTGACGGCTGTATCGGGCACTTGGCGGGGGCGGATTATGATATGACGCTGGACGGGCACATGGGCAGGTGCAATCTTTGGAATGCCGCCGATACGGGCGCGCCGGCGAACTTCCCGCGATGCGAATGGGCGATTGATTTGAGTGATAAGCCTTTTCCGACGGGGTTGAAGCAGTTGGGGGCGTGGTTCTGGGAGAGCGGGTTTTACCTTGATCCGATTGAGAAGAGCGAGTATATTCGCGATTTGAATTTTCGGGCGATGTACGGGGCGTGGGATGCGCTGAAGAATGTTCGCCGGATGTATCCGAATCATAAGCTGAACTGGGCGGCATACATTTCTGGCAAGCGGGAGTCTCGACGGCTCTTGGGCGATCATGTCTTGACGAAGAGCGATATCGTCGAGGGCGTTTATTATGAGGACGGGTGCGTGCCGGCGACCTGGAGCATCGATTTGCATTTGCCCGACCCGGCTTACGATAAAGGCATCGAAAGAGGCGATGAGTTTGTCTCGAAGGCGTACCACACGTATTATTCCAAGCCCTATTGGGTTCCATATCGTTGCTTGTACTCTCGCAATATCGATAACCTATTTATGGCCGGGCGTGATATTAGCGTTACGCATGAGGCGCTGGGGGCGGTTCGCGTGATGCGGACTTGCGGGATGATGGGAGAGATTGTCGGGATGGCGGCGTTTCTCTGTAAGGAGCACGGTGTTGGGCCGAGGGCGGTGTATGCGGACTATCTTGATGAATTGACGTCTCTGATGGCCAAGGGAGTCGCAGCCGGCTGGCTCGAGAATGCAGGGCCTAATCTTGCGCGGAGTGCGAAGGTTTCGGTCGGGGGCAGCTACGACGAGGACAAGTATCCCAAGGAGAACATCAACGACGGGAGGTTCAACAGGCGGGACAACAACCTTAGGTGGTTGAGCAGTGCTTCGGACAAGCCGGGGCATGTGGTGTTTTCGTGGGAGAAGGCGCAGAGGATCGGCGCGATGCGCGTTATTAGCGGCTGGTTCGACGGGCAAACGGCGGGCGATCCGATAAGCGATTTTGTTTTGCAGTATCGCGACGGCAACGATTGGCGTGATGTTGAGGGCTCGCAGGTTGGCGGCAACAGCCGGGTTGAGGCTTCTCGGAAATTCGCCGCCTTTGAATCGGACAAGGTCCGCCTGGTCATCACGAGCACGCCAGGCGGCATTTCGCGAATATGGGAAGTGGAATTCTACGGGCCGGCTCGATCTGAGAAGTAGCCTGCATTATTCATTAACCGCTGAGAAAAGAGAAATCGGAAGGCTTTCTCGGATGAATTGTTCAAAGGCCGAGCAGCCGGGCCTACTGAGTGCGTGGGCAGGGCAGAGTGAAGGTTATTTTGAAGGTGTCGGGCTGGTCTATTTGTGCGGTGACGGCGCCGTTTAAGGCTGTTATGATTCTTTTGACAAGTGCGAGTCCGAGGCCGGAGTGGACGGTTGCGTCGGAGCGTGATTCGTCGGCGCGCCAGAAGCTGTCGAGTACCTTCGAGACTTGCTCGGCGGTGAGTTTGCAGCCGGTGTTAGCGATGGTCACTTGCAAAGAATCGCCTGTTCGCTGAGCAGCAATGTAGATTTGGCCGGCCTGGTTGGTATAGTCGGCGGCGTTTTCGAGGAGGTTTTGGAAGACTATAGCGAGGTGTTCGGGGTCTGATTGGCAGGTCAAATCGACCGGGATGTGATTCTCAAAGGCGATCCCGCGCTGCTCTGCTTTATCGCGTAACGGCCACCAAGCTGAATTCACCAGCTCGGCAAGTCGAATCTGCTCGGTGCGGAGAGTTACTTGACGGGCATCGAGGCGGGCGAGTGTCAGCAGATTACTTACCATTATGTGCATGTTCTCAACGATTTCCAGGCAGTCGGAAAGGGCGGTTTGGTATTCGGCACTGTCGCGTGCGCGAGAGAGCGTTACCTCAATTGTTGAACGCAGGCCTGCCAGGGGGGTCCGCAATTCGTGTGCGACATCTGCCGTGAAACGTCTCTCTCGCTTGAAAGCGTCTTCGAGGCGAGCTAACAGGTCATTGAGCCGGTCCTTGATGGGCACCACCTCCGAGGGTGCCGACTCGGCGCCGATTCGGGTCGTGAGATTCTCCTGGCTTATAGCCGCTATTTCACCGGCGATGGAATTTAGGGGGCGAAGGCCCTGCCGTACTACGACGGCGGCGATAAGCAGTGACAAAGTGATAACGGCGGCCGAGGCGCTTAGCAGAAGCCATTGCAAGAATCGCAATTGGCTGATCAAATCGCTTGCATCCCGGGCAACTACGAGAGTAAGTGTCTGCTCGGCTGTTAGATGCCGGTGGTCCTCTTCGTCACTGTCTGCCGCTCTTGGCTTGAACTTCAGACCCACGGCGCGAAGAGGCCGGTTATTGCGGTTTCGCGACTTGCCGAAAACGAGCGCATCGACGCCGCCTTCAAGGCGCGCCAGATCGTCGGCGCCCAAAAGAGGAGACCTCGCCACAACTGTACCGTCGGGTTTCCAGAGCTGGTAGTACGTCGGGTGCTTTGCGCTTTGGAACTCGGGCATTTTCCGAACCTCGAACTCCAGCTCGATCTCGTCGCCGTCGAGCTCGACCGAGGCGGCCAGTATCCGCGCTACGGACGCCAGTGACGTGTCGAACTGTTTGACCAGTGCGCTGCGAATCACGAGATAGACGGTCAGGCTGAAGATTGTCAGCAGCAGTATCGTCGCGACAATAATGCGGGTGAGCAAGCGAGTTCGGAGTGAACGGGTCACGATTGTGCTCCCAAGAGATAACCGCGACCTCTGACCGTGTGAATCAAGCGGGGCCTGTCGGGTCGTTCGATTTTTCTTCGGAGGTAACCAATATACACATCGACAACATTGCTCGAGGCGGACGAGTTGAACTCGTAGAGGTGTTCCCAGATATCCGTGCGGGAGACCGTTTGGCCGGCGCGCATTGCGAGATATTCGAGAAGGGCATATTCCCTCGGCGTGAGCTGAATCTCCTGCCTGCCTCGCCACACCCTCTGCGTGCTAAGGTCGATTCGCAGGTCTTTGACTTTAATTCGGGGATTCTTCTGGCGATACCTGCGACGCAGTAATGCGCGAACCCGCGCCAATAGCTCTTGGAATGCGAAAGGCTTAACCAGGTAATCATCGGCGCCGAGGTCCAGGCCGGTCACGCGGTCCTCTAAAGTGTCCTTCGCTGTCAGGATTAGGACGTGAGACTTTAGACCTTTGGCCCTGAGCTTCCTGAGGATTTCAAGGCCGTCTATGCCGGGCAGCATCAGATCGAGGATGATTACATCATACTCGCTGCCCATCGCATACCATAGACCCTCGGCGCCGTCGCGTGTGGTATCCACGGCAAAGCCGGCCTCGCGCAGCCCCTTCGTGAGGGATTGCTGCAAAGGACGATAGTCTTCTATAACCAGCAGACGCATTTGAATGCCTACAACAGAAAATGCACCGCCGAGCAGTCGTGCTTTGCTACCCAGCGGTGCACATTTTAGCTCCAAAGATTTGGCCTGTCACTACTTTTGTCGTTCTGAATTACCGTTGCCGCTATGGCATAAGACGGACAAACACCAGAACAAGGACTGCCAGGGCAAATAAAGCAATCAGTATCCAGCGTCTGCGTTCCATTCCTCAATCTCTTTATTCTACCATACCACGAGGCGCATGGCCGGCCATCCCGATTAAGGCGTCCGTTTCATAAGCACACTATTTGGGAGGACTCTGAGCGCCCTTTCTCGTGGCTGCCGACAACCATGTAAGGTGAGAGGAAACCGTCGAGATACAGAAGAAAACACCGCCGGGCACAAACGCTTCGTCGCCCAGCGGTGCAGACCTACTCTGGGCAAAATTGAGGTATGCTCATCTCTGTTGGTTTCCATGATCACGGTCCTACTTCTTGCCCTCATCGTCGTCCTCGTCCTCGTCGTCATCGTCTTCGTCATCATCATCTTCGTCGTCATCATCTTCGTCGTCGTCGTCCTCGTCGTCATCGTCGTCGTCGTCATCATCTTCGTCGTCATCGTCCTCGTCGTCATCGTCTTCGTTGTGGTTAGCCTTCATGTTGTGCTCGTCGTCATCATCGTTCTCGTCATCCCCGTCCGCGTCACCGTCGCCTTCATCGTCATCTTCCGGTTTGCCTTTCTCGATTTCCTCTTCAACGGGGCGGCCATCGGGAGTCAGAAGCAGCTCGTGACGGCTGTCACCTTTGCTGAACTTGACCTCGTAGAGGATCATGGTCTTTTTCTCGCACACCAATTGAGCGGATTTACCGGCTGCTTTCTGCGCGGCTTTTAGGACGGCTGCCGGGACCTTCTTGATGTCCACTTTTTCTTCTATTTCCACTAAGTCGCCGGTCTTCGTGACTAATACATCCACGTTTGCCCCGGAACGGCCCTTCCACGAGCCCTCGTAGAATGTATGGCCGTACTCGATCTCCTCGGCGAACTCGGTGATCTCGGCGCCGCGGGCCAGCTTTTTGAGCGCCTTCAAGGCTGCCTTGGGGACCTCGGATTCTTTCACTTTGCGTTCGACTTCTTCGGCCTTGGCCGTCTTGGCGGCTTTGGCCCTGGAAGCGCGTTTGGCCTTCTTCTTGTTGCGCTCGGCCGATGCTGTTGTACACAGCACAGCCGCAATCAGAATCATAACAGCGGCCAGTTTCCAGTTTCTGCATCTCATTTTCTGTCTCCTTATTCAAAAATAGCCTCGATTGTCCGGCCCGGCGTCGCGGCCAAGCCGTGGAACGTAAGACGGTACGCCTATATAAGTACCTTCGAGTGCAATATTATGAAAGCGAAAATGAGAAAATGATGAGAATTCAGGTTTTTTTGAATTGTTTTGGCGCGGTGGGTTTTAGGGAGTAGAATCTTAGGCGGGCTCGCGTGTGATCCTCAGGCTTTGGGACTGAAGAATGACAAATTGAGCTATATTGCCGTACTTATGGCGGTATGCTTTTAGAAAGTGGTTAGTTTAAGTGAATTAGGAGAGTGCCATGTCAAAGAAGAAATCAAACCTAACGCGGCGCGGATTTTTGAAGCGTGCGGCAGTTTTGGCGGCGGCGCCGACGATAGTCCCGGCGACGGCGCTGGGTCTGGGCGGCAGCGTCCCGCCGAGCGAACGCATCATCCTCGGCGGCATCGGGATCGGCAACCGCGGCTCGCACGATTTGCGATGGATGCTGCCCGAGAAGGACGTGCAGTTCGTCGCGACCTGCGACCCGCAAAAATCACGCGCAGAGGCCGTCAAGAACCTCGTCGATACGCGCTACGGCAACAAAGACTGCAAGATTTATCGCAGCACGCCGGAGTTTCTGGCCGAGCGGACCGACATCGACGCGGTGCTGGTAACCACGGGCGACCGCTGGCACGCACTGGCCTCGATCATGGCCATGCGAGCCGGCAAGGACGTGTATTCGGAGAAGCCCTCGGCAATGACCGTCGCCGAAGGTCGGGCCGTGGTGGAGACCGCCAAACGCTACAGGCGAATCTACCAGACCGGCACGCAGAGGCTCAGTGAGGGCAACTTCACGTTCTGCAACGAGATGCTCCGATTAGGTCGGCTCGGCGAGGTCCACACCGTCCGGGCGCACATCGCGCCGTGGGATGCGGCTGAGATGAGGCACGACTGGCTGCCTGCCCAGCCGCTGCCGCCCAAGGACGAAGTTGACTGGGACGCATGGCTCGGGCCTTGTCCCTGGCGACCCTACAATGCCGCGTATTGCCGAGGCGGCTGGAGAGGTTTCTACGACTTCCACACAAGCTGTATCGGCGAGTGGGGCGCCCACACGTTCGCATCCTGCCAGGTGGCAATCGGGGCCGAAAAGACCGCCGCCGTCGAATATCAGTATGTCCCCAACGAAAGCGGTGACGGCATGGTCACGAAATTCGCAAACGGTATCAAGATGGTCCTCCAGCGTACCGGCTGGCGGGGCTCTTGCGGGGTCAAGTATGAGGGTACCGAGGGCTGGGTCGCCGCGGCCGACGGCTATTCGCAGCCGGATGTCTCCAACCCCGCCATGCTGGACGACTTCAAGAAACTGGTCGGCGATTACATGGCCCGCACACAGCGGCCTATGAGCCACGTTCGAAACTTGCTCGACTGTGTCAAGTCGCGTCATCAGACCGTCGCTAACCCCGAGGTTATGCACTACTCGATGACGACGGTCCACGCGGCCAACATCTGCATGTGGCTCAAACGCGACCTCAAATACGATCCGGCCAAGGAGAAGTTTGTTAACGATCCACAGGCCGACCGGTTCCTGTCCCGCGCGATGCGCGAGCCCTGGATTATCTAAGACCAACCCTTAACTCAAAAAGGATACGATACCATGCTTAAGCAAAGAATAACACTGATTCTGCTTACAACGGTGCTGCTGTCGGGTGCGGTGATCTCGCACGGCCAGACCGTCGTACCGGCCTCCAAGCAGGATGAATTGATTGCAGTGCTCAAATCCGGCGACGCCACCCGCAAGGCAAAGAGCGATGCCTGCCGTCTGCTGTCGTTTATCGCCACGAAAAAGGCCGTGCCGGCCCTGGCCTTGCTTTTGGCCGACGAAGAGCTGAATCACGTGGCCCGCTACGCATTGGAGCCTATCGCGGATTCGGCCGTTGACGATGCACTGCGCGATGCGCTCGGCAAGCTCAAAGGCCGGCCGCTGGTCGGCGTCATTGGCAGTATCGGCGTTCGAGGTGACACGCGAGCAGTAAAGCCGATAGCGAAGATGCTAAAAAGCAGTGACGCTATGGTCGCCCAGGCCGCCGCAAGGGCGCTGGGCAATATCGGCGATGAGGCCGCAGCCAAAGCCCTCAGCGGTGCACTGTCCGGCTCTGCCGGTGACACGAAGTCGGCGATCTGTGAAGGTCTGTTCCGCTGCGCCGAGAATCTCGGCGACAAGGAAGCGGCTGCAATATACGATCAGCTCCGCAAGCTCAAAGAACCGCATCAGGCCCGCGCCGGAGGCCTTCGAGGGGCCATCCTGACCCGCAAGGACGGCTTGGACCTGCTGAAGGAGTATCTTCAGAGCAAAGACTACATCATGTTCTCTGCTGCCGTCCAGGCCTCAGCGGAAATGCCCGGCGGCGGAGTCACCCGGGCGCTGGCCGATGCCCTGGGCAGACTGCCGGCTGACAATCAGATACTGGTCTTGGGAACACTCGCCAAACGCGGTGATCCGAGTGCCATGCGGGCGATTTTCGCCGCGGCGGCCAAAGGCGACAAGGCCGTGCGAATCGCAGCGATTAAGGCGATGCCGCCGATTGCCGATTCCTCTGCCGTGGGCGCGCTCGTGGAGTTGATGAATGACTCCGATGCGGAAATCGCTAAGGCCGCACAGGACAATCTCGCAGCCTTGCCGGGCAAGAAGGCCGACGACGTAGTCATGGCGATGCTCCAAAGCGGCGAGACCGACGGGCAGTTGAAGGCGCTTGATTTGATCGAGCGTCGCAGGATGACGAACGTGGCCGGGGCCCTGCTCAAGGCGACCAAAGACAACGATGAATCGGTCCGCACGGCCGGCATCAGGATGCTGGGCGGTCTGGCCGGCGCGGTGAAGTTCAGCGTGCTGGTCGAGCTGCTGCTTGAGGCCAAGAGCCCGGCGGAAATCCGAGCGGCCGAGCGCGCGCTCTCGGCAACCTGTACGAGAGAGGCCAAGCCATCGGCCGGCAAAGTGACCATTCGCAGGGCCGTGTATCGCGGCGTGGATGGCGGGGGTTCGGCCGACGTTACAAAGAAGGTCGCAAAGATCGTCGAGGGCGGTGCGTTCTTGATTGAGGCCTCCAATGCCAACTTCGGCGATGCGGCGCCTGGGATCGTCAAGCAACTGGAGGTCGAATTCACTGCCAACGGGATTACGCAGGTCAAGACGGTCAGGGAGGGCCAGACCGTGGATCTCCTGGTCAGCGCAACTCCGGAAGCCTTCATTGACGAGATCTGCTCTGCCCTGGCCAAGGCGCCGAGGCGGCAGAAGCTTGCGTTGCTGCGGGTCCTCCGCGCGGCCCAGGGTCCCAAGGCGCTCGGAGCGGTCCGTGCCGCCACAAAGAACGCCGATCCCGAAATCAGCAGTGAAGCGGTCTCGGTGCTGTGCGGCTGGCCGTCGGCCGAGGCACTGCCGGAGGTGCTGAAGCTGACGAAAACGGCCACCGATCGCAAGGTCAAGATCCTTGCGCTGCGCGGGGCCATTCGCCTGATCCCGCTGCAGGAAGGCTCTGTCGAGAAGAAGCTTGCGGGATTCAAGGAAGTGCTGCCTCTCATCCAGCGCGATGAAGAAAAGAGGCTGCTGCTCGGTTCTCTTGCGACAGTGCCGACGAGCGAGGCTTTGGCGATGGCGATGTCGTATCTGGACTACTCGGCTACGAAGAACGAGGCGTGCTTCGCTGCGGTTGCGATTGCCGAGAAGATCGTCGGGCAGAAGCCGGCGGAAGTCCGCGAGGCCCTGCAAAAGGTTATGAAAGCCACGGACAATAGAGACGTGACTCGCCGTGCGCGGGCGACACTGAACAAGGCCAGGAAAGCCACAGGAAGATAGACAAATCGTGACCGTTCACGGGAGCAAAACTGCGTTCTTCTGTCATTGCGAGGCCATTAGGCCGAGGCAATCTCACATTTTCGCAACAGAGAGATTGCCACGCTCGGCTCTGCTGCCGGAGTGAGGCACGGCGTTGAACCGAAATGACGGATTCGAAGGGTAAGGAGCTTGATTATGAAAAGACGGTCTTTCTTGAAGGCAGCGGGGACAGTGGCTGGGGTCGGACTGCAGGGAATTGATCGCAGTCGGATATTCCTATCCTGCAAGACGAGGATGCGGGACAAGGCCGGGGCCCGCGAAGAGCTTGAGCGGTCTTTGATACGGCAATGAATCAGGATTTAGGATGAATCGTAGCTCTATGGAGGAATGTGCCAATGGGACGGGCCCACAGCGCACGATTTCTCCGAATGGAATGAATTATGAAGACGTATGAACAAATCAACGACCGCATCGAGTCGGGCAAGGCCATCGTGCTGACTGCAGAGGAGATCATCGATTATGTCGAGAAGAAGGGCCTCGCGGCAGCCGCAAAAGAGGTGGACGTGGTCACCACCGCCACATTCGGCCCGATGTGCTCATCCGGATGCGTTCTAAGCTTCGGGCATTCCAAGCCGAAGATTCGCATGTCGGAAGCGTGGGTTGAGGATGTTCTTGTCTATACGGGCCTTGCGGCTGTTGATGTATATCTTGGTGCGACTCAACTTCGCCACGGCGATCCGGCGAATATGTACCATCCGGGTGAGTTTCGGTACGGCGGGGGGCACGTGATAGAGGATCTGGTCGCGGGCAAGACGCTTCAACTGTTCGCGCTTTCGTACGGGACCGACTGCTACCCGTTGCGTGAGATCCGCACATACTTCACGATTGACGACCTGAATCAGGCTATAATGGTCAACCCCCGCAACTGCTATCAGAACTATAACGTGGCAGTCAATGATTCGGACAAGACGATATATACGTACATGGGGCCTCTGGAGCCTAATCGGAAAAACGCGAATTACTGTTCGGCCGGTCAACTTTCGCCATTGCTAAACGATCCTTACTACGAAACGATCGGCGTAGGAACCAGGGTGTGGCTGGCGGGTGCTCACGGGCACGTTTACGCCGAGGGAACTCAACACGCCGGTGGCGGCGAGAGAACACCTGACGGAGTCCCCAAGGACGGTGCGGGAACGCTGGCGCTGACCGGCGACATGAAGCAGATGAAGCCGGAGTTCGTGCGAGGGGTAACTCTTCGCGGCTACGGTGTGTCGCTGGCGCTGGGAATCGGGATTCCGATTCCCCTGCTGAATGAAGATATCCTGAAGCGAACCTGCATACGCGATCGTGATATATTGGCGCCGGTTGTTGACTACAGCACGGATTATCCACAGAATACGGGCAAAGTCATAAGCCACGTCAACTACGAGCAGTTGCGAAGCGGCCGGATCGAAGTGGAGGGCAGGGAGGTGGCGGCCGGCTCGCTCTCCTCCTACCATAAGGCGCTGGAAATCGCCCATCTATTAGCCGACGAGATCAGACGGGGGGCTTTCCGGCTTGCCAAGCCCATTGCGCCGCTTCCCAAGGACACCACAACGAAACCGCTTGTGATAAGGGAGAAAGCATCATGAGCCAGACCGTAACAAAGAAACTGATGCTGTTCTTTCCGCGATGCGAGTGCGAGAAACCTATCATCTACCATTTGGTGAAAGACCACAATCTCGTGGTCAATGTGTATCGTGCGAAGGTTACTCCGGAGGAGGAAGGTTATCTCGTGTTGGATGTGACCGGGACCCAAGAGGATATCGAACGAGCCATGGCCTTCGTGAAGACCTTTAACGTCTCGATCAACTACACGGGAAAGGGAGTAACGGTGGACATGGATCGCTGTACGCACTGTGGCCACTGCATCACCTACTGTCCCACTGAGGCCCTGTACATTGCCGATGAGGCAACACGAGAGGTGGCTTTTAGCGAGAGGGACTGTATCGAGTGCCTGGCGTGCATTCGCGTCTGCCCGTTCGGTGCATGCGCGTCGGCGTTTTGAGGAGGCTTTCCGGTGTCGGTCGGCGTACGTCCATGAGTCAGAAACGAACCTACCGAACTTTTACCCATAAAGAGGCCGTCTTCCGCATCTGTTGCAGGCGGTTCGACACCGTGACTGCGGAAATTGTGCGGCAGCGACGGATATTAGAGGAATATATCGGTCGCCACGGTGATTTCCGTCATTCTTTTGAGCCGATTGAGCTTCGCACGGACGCACCGGAAATTGCGCAACGCATGGCCCGGGCCGGGCGGCTTGTGGGTGTCGGGCCGATGGCTGCCGTTGCGGGTGCGATGGCCCAGTGTGCAGGCGAGGCGGCTCTGGCTGCCGGCGCGGCCGAGGCGATTGTGGAAAACGGAGGGGACATTTATGTTCGAGCCGCCGAGGCGGTGATCATTGGCCTCGAGACAGGTACGACCGAGTTAGGCGCTCGGCTTGGATTTTCGCTGCAGGCGCACGATACCCCCATATCAATATGCTCTTCGTCGGGGCAGATGGGGCGCTCAAAGAGTTTAGGTCGGTGCGACCTTGCCACGGTTGTGGCCGGAGATGCCGCGCTGGCGGACGCAGCCGCCACCCAGGCCGCAAACCTTGTCAGGGCCGTTGAGGATGTGGACCCGGCTCTGGAGAGCATTGCTGCTATTGGAGGCATTGAGGGGGTGATGATAATCAAGAACGACCGAGTCGGACTCGCCGGGCAGTTGCCGCCGTTGGTCAAGATACGATGAT
>CAYWOD010000112.1:0-11417 GCA_964459805.1 uncultured Pirellulales bacterium | reverse complement strand
AAGATACTCCGTAAAGCACTTGACCTGCGGCGGAGGAACAGCCTCGTAGCCCTTCAATGACGTTCGCATGTGCATTGTCCCGATCGTACTCGGGTACATCCCCGTGATAACCGAAGACCGCGTCGGTGCACAGACCGGATAAACAACAAAAGCATTGCTGTAACGCCTCCCCTGTCGCGCCAGCCGGTCGAGGTTAGGTGTATCGGCATAATCATCACCGTAGCAGCCCAAATCGCAACTGGTGTCCTCGCAACTGATCCAGAGGATATTCAGCCGACGGCTCCGATTCTTGCCGGTTGCCCTGCCGCCGGACTGCTCTGCCGCGCTTGTGCATCCCGGCAGCGACGCCAGGACTGCCCCCAAACCAACCGTTTTCAAAAAACCGCGTCGCGTATGACCAATTGTATTCATATAATCTATGCCTCTTTCTTTACCTCCACCTTCCCCACCGGCCGGGCGTTGGCCTTGAGCTCGCGGTCGAATTTATTCATCATCTCCGTCATGCGTTTGACAACGTCGGGATGATCCCCGGCCACGTTGACCTCTTCGCTGATATCCGCATCGAGATCGTACAATTCCGGCGTCTTCTTGAGGACCAGCTTCCATTTGCCGCTGCGTGCTGCTTCGAGCTTGCCGCCTTTGTAGTAGTAAAACGCCTCGTGCGGTGACTTCGCCCCCGCCTTGCCGGCCATCAAGGGCCAGATGTCCCTGCCGTCAATCACACGATCGCTCGGTGCCTTACCGCCCCCTAACTTTGCAAACGTCGGCAGCAGGTCAATCGTCGCGCAGACCTCACCGCATTCGGTGCCTGCCGGCACGCGACCGGGCCACCGTACAATGCACGGCTCCCGCATCTCGCCCTCGTAAGTCGTAAACTTACCGCTGCGCAGCGGCAGCGCCGAGCCGCCCGCCTTGCCCTTGCTGAGCCACGGCCCGTTGTCCGACGTGAACAAAACCAGCGTCTTCTCATCGAGGCCGAGCGTCTTGAGCGTCTTGAGAATCTCGCCCACGCTCCAGTCTATCTCCTCTATCACGTCGCCATACAAACCCCCCTTGCTCTTGCCCTTGAACTTCTCAGACGCAAACAGCGGCACGTGCGGCATAGTGTGCGGCAGATAAAGGAAGAACGGCCGATCTTTGTTCTCCGTGATCAACTTGACCGCCACGTAAAAGTCCGTAAACTTTCTCCCTTCCGCCGCCATTTTGTCCAGGAATCACGACGACTGTATTTGATTGCACCCATATTCGTTGCTCCTGTCTTCTGCATCACCCGGCACCCTTAGCCCCGACTTCGCCCCGCCATTTCGCTAATCGCCTTCGCAGCTCGGCTGCTTTACCCGACATCTTCTCAGCTAGGTTGTGCTCTTCCGAAATATCCTCAGCAAGGTTGTAAAGCTCAACCTTCCCGTCATCGAAGAATTCTATGAGCTTCCAGTTGCCCTGACGGATTGCCCCGGCCGACCGGCCGCCGAGAAAATGCCGCTTCTTCAGAGGATAGTGCCAATAGAGCATATCGCGCCCGAGCTCGGCCTTGGCGCCCTTTAGCAGCGGCAGAAGTGAAACGCCGTCGCGAATCCGGCTCCGCTCGGCCCTTTGCCCTGCAATCTGAAGAAACGTCGGGTAAAAGTCAACCGTGCTCATCGCCGTCTTACACACACTGCCCGCCTCAACCACCCCCGGCCAGCGAACGATCAACGGCTCACGGATGCCGCCCTCGTAAAGAGTAGATTTGCCCGCCCGCAGCGGAGCGTTGGAAGTCACACGGTCCTCGCCGCCGTTATCGCTTGTGAAAATCAACACGGTGTTCCCGGCCAGCCCCAATTCGGCGAGCTTGCCCATAATCATCCCCACGCCTTCATCGATGCTCTCGAGCTGCGCAGCTAAATGTGGATTGTTTCGTTTGGCCCTGTCTCCTTTGCCCGCGCCCGGCTTCTTCTCGTACTTGGCAACCGGCTCGTCCTTGCCCAGAAGCCTCGTGTGAACGGCATAATGGCTCAGGAAGAGAAAGAAAGGCCCGTCCTTGTGCCGCTCGATGAATTCAACCGCTTCGAGATTACACCGGTCCACGAGATATTCCTTGCCCGCTATGCGCTGCTTGATCTCGCGGTTGAAGTGATAAGGATGAAAGTAGCTCCCGCCGCCTATCCCGCGGTTCTCCGAGACCATCACTTCGTCAAAGCCGTGAAGATCAGGCGAGAATTCCTTCGCACCGTGGTTGGCGTAACCGGTCAGGTGCCACTTGCCGATCATACCGGTCGCGTAACCCACCCGCTTGAGAGCCTCGGCGATGGTGACATAATCGGGCGAAAGATGCTTGGCGTCGTTCGGCCGAAGGTAATCCGTAATCCCAACCCTCGCCGGATATTGCCCCGTCATCAGCGCCGCCCGAAAAGGCGAGCACACCGGCGCCGCCGCATAAGCATCCGTAAACCGCATACCCTCGCGCGCCAGCTTATCGAGATTTGGCGTCTCGTTGAATTTGTTGCCATAGCACCCCAATTCAGCCCAGCCCAGATCGTCGGCAAGGATAAAAACAATGTTCGGCTTATTCGCCGATGCCTTCGGCGAAACTCGCTCGGCTGCGCCCACGCATCCCGGCACAGCAATCGCCGCAGCGCTCGACCCCATTACCTTCAAAAACTCGCGACGGCCAAAATAAGTCATACCCATTATCCTTTCTCATGCCTTTTTAAGCCAAATGGACTATTCCGGCGAACCGGCAACCAAGGTTTTTGGCAGTGCCAGAGCTACAGTAGTGATAATTGGAGGAGAAACCGCACCTTTACTGCCTCCAGCTCCTCTGCCGGTATCTTTGTCTCGGAGAATAAGCCGCAGCAAAGTCCGTTGGCGGCATGGGGCTTGTTCGAATTCACTATTCTTGTTTACCTTCGATGCCGTTCTTATGAATCTGGACGGTGGCTCTGTTGTGGTAGCCGAAGAAGCCGTCGGTGACATAGCCGAAGTTCTCTGCAAGTTCGGTGCCGTCTTCCAGTGAAACATCAACCTGAAATCCGCTATCCCCTGTCACATCAAAGATGATCCGTTTCGCATCGCCGGAATGCAGATTCTCCACTCGGTAACTTTTACCACATACGGTCACTGTCACGACCTTGGCCATCCCGCCCGATTCATTCTCCAGCACGAGCACATTGCGCGACCATCGCCATGCCCACGCACCCGCCACCAACAGCAGGATAGCAAAAATTGCAATAACGACAGCAACTCTCTTCTTCATTAGGTACTCCTTTTTTTGGCTGACATTTCCCATTTAACTTCATAAACAACATTTCTGCACGTTTTCACACTTTTCCTGAGACACTCCTACGAAATTCAAGCTCTATAGTTCCATAACTACATCGCGATTTCAATAACTTTCCGACAAATTCAGCACGCCACATCGCATCAAACACCAACAAAGCAACGTATTTGCATGAAGAACCCACTTCTTGCCACTGTATTGGCAGACCATCGGTGTCCCCCTCCATTCCAGAACCCGTTTTTCAGCAGTTTCACACATTATCCCGGCCTTCTTGCTTCGTGTTTGAAAAGGTTATGTATAATTGGCCAGGATACTCTTTGCAACGCCTTCGCTTATAAGCTTCTGCTTGAGTAGAGCCTCCACGGATGAGACCATCGTAATCATACCATGCTTCTTGCCTGTTTCGATTACACTCCTCAGGAAGAATCCGCCTTTTCTTCTGATTATATTCTTGGCGGCGCCGGTGACAACCATCACTTCACACGCCACCCTCTGCCCGCCGTCAACCGTCGGGATCAGCTCCTGATGAATCATTCCCTGCAGAGACTCGGCCAACAGGAACCTCAACTGGCTTCCGTCCGTGGCTGGCGCATAACTCAAAAGCCGTTCCATAATCTTGTCGATTGATATGACGTGCAGCGTCGAAAGAACCAGAACGCCCGTCTCCGCCGCCGACAAAGCAATCTTAATTGTCTCATAGTCCCTCATCTCACCAATCGCAATTACATCAGGGTCCTGCCTCAAAGCCGCCCGCAGACCCGTATAGAATGATTTGGTGTCCGTGCCAACCTCCCTTTGCCGGACAACCCCGGCTTTGTTTGTATGAACGTACTCAATCGGGTCTTCAATAGTGATTATGTGCTTCTTGGAGGTCGTGTTTATCTCATCTATCATCGCCGCCATCGTCGTAGTCTTGCCCTGACTGGTGCTTCCGGTTATCAGAACCAGTCCCTTTCTGCAGCGAGCCAATTTCTTGACGATATCCGGCAGAAGCAACTGCTCAATCGTCTTGACGGTCGTTGGAAGGACTCTGATTGTTGCTCCAACCTTACCGTCAAAATAGCCGATATTTATCCGGTACCTGCCCCCTTCGTCTGCCAGCATTAAATCGTAGTCCAGATTCTTTTCAAACTCAGCTATTTGATCTTCGGTCAGCAAGCCCAAGGATATCTCTCTGCTCTGCTCAGCAGTCAGCTTCTCCTTTGTAATAGGAACCAGGTCCCCTCCGACTCTAAAGAGAATGGGCGCGCCGGCACAGATATGTACGTCGGTAGCCTGCTGGGACTTGGCGTGCTCCAATAATTGTTCTTTATCTATCATCTCTCCGTTTCCTTTCCTTCGGCTGACCCCGGCCTGCCCGTAATTCCTATTTGAAGAACCTTCCGGGTCTGACCGGTGACCTTGACCTGCCCACTCATCCGGATCGGCCAAACCCATATTACTTTCTCACTGTCCGCAACAACAAGTGTTTTTCTCCGCATATCTTGCGGCACTCGTGCATCACTCAGGAACTTGCCCACCTTCTTCCGAGCCCCTAACCCTAAAGGAACAAACCTGTCCCCGGCCCGCCGAAACCGAACCACCACCGGTGGCTTCACACTATCCAGATCAAACCGCTCAACAAACTTGCCAGCCCCCCTGTCATTCCCGCCCCGCCCCGAAGTGCGGGGTAAACTCCAGCAGGAATCCACCAACCTTTTTGCGTCCTTTTGTGCCTTTTCGCGGCTGACTATCCCAATGTCATTCCCGCGCAAGCGGGAATCCACTTCACTTTTTTCATGCCTTCGTGTCTTTGTGGCTGTCTCTTTTTCTGCGTCCTCTTGTGTCTCGATAACGCTTGCCTCTATCACGTACCGCCCGAACACGGTCCGCCCGGGAATCTTCACCTCAACGGCTTCGCCCGGCGGTTTTTCAGGCTTGGTTTGTGTCCTCTCGAAAATCAGCCTCCCGTATTCGCGCCGAACCACAAACCCGCCAGGCAGCTCGACCCTTTTCCCCCCGGCGCCTTCTTCCACCAACCCCAATATCCGCTCATAGTGCACCTGCGCCAGGTCTCTCTCACCGCTGCCGAGGCCCGTCAGACCTCGCCGGATAAGCTCAACCTTCACCGGCGCCGGTTCAGCCGAAAGCCTCTTGCAATCCAGCACAATCCTTCGGCCCTCAGAATCAGCCGACCCCGGCCAAACCTCATCCGCGCGACTGCAAACCAAGCTATAATACCTCCGCGCCGATTGCGACAGATCGGACAATTGCTCCACGAGCGAGCCGCTACAACCCTCCTGCAGCACCGGCAGCAGCCGATGCCGAATGTAGTTTCGCGTGTATGTGCAGTCGGCATTGGTATCGTCCTCGCGCCATTTCAGATTCCGCCCCCTCAAGTATTCAACAATCTCGCTACGCCTGACGCACAGCATCGGCCTTACAAACTTATACTTCTCCGCAAAAACACGCACCGGCCAAATGCCACCCAGCCCGCGAATCCCCGTACCTCGGAGCATCCGCTGCACAACCGTCTCGGTGTTGTCGTCCTTCTGATGCGCCGTCGCTATCAAATCGCAACCACAGTCCCTTGCAATCTCAAGCAGACTTTCAATCCGTAACTGCCGCGCCGAAGTCTCAAGCGATACCTTCTCGCTCCGCGCAAACCCGCGCACGTCCAGCCTCCTGGTCCTTACCTCCAACCCTAATTCCCGCGCTTGCTCGACGACAAAACCCTCATCCTCATCCGCCGCAGCACCTCTCAACCCGTGATTTATATGGGCACAAATCAGCTCGGCACCGACAAAGCCCCCGGCCTTCAGCACCTGCATCGTATATAGAAGCGCCGTCGAATCAGCCCCACCGGAAATAGCCAACAACACCCTCTCCGCCGAGCCAAGAAGCTCGTTCGCCTTTATGAAATCACCAACGTTTTTTTCAAATCCCGACAGCATCGCTTTCGTTGTTATAAGATTATTGCAAAATTGCAGGTTAGGCCTACTTAGACAAGAAAAAATCGTTTCTTGATTTTTTCTTTCTAACGGCAATCTATTGCGCCATAAATGGTTAGGTAATTATTGAAGAAAATCATAAAGAGGATTTTCTTCAACAATATAGGCCTAACCTGCAATTTTGCAAAACTCTTAACATAAAAAACGGGCCTGATTTCCAGCCAGGCCCGCGATTCAATTCCTGAAAATCTCTACATCATCTTTTTTCAGCGTTGCTTCCCCGGCTTAGCCGTCTTGGTCAGCTCGCCTATCCGTTTTTCCGCCCACTGCTTCCAGTTGCTGTACTTCCCCTGCTTGCCTTCGGTCTCGACGGCCCGCTGATAAAGCTCCAGTGCCTCGCTCCTGCGGTGCAGATGCCGGTCGAGAATCATTGCCGCACGGAATCTCGCAGGATAAGGCGTCGCTGCGTCCCACTGATACGCCCTCTGGAAGTACACAACTGCTATCGAGTAGTCATTGAAGTATTCATAAATCTCGCCGGCCTTGAATGCCGCATCGTCGATCTTGTCACTGGCAGGATGCTTCCCTATCACCTGATTGTACTTATCCAGCGCCAGACGCAGCAGGCGGTTGTTTTTGACAAGGACCAGCTTATTGGCTTTCTTATGAAGGCCCACCGCCTCTTTATACAGCTCATCCGCCTCCGGAATCGACGCACTGGCCTTGAGGTCTGCACCGGCTATACTCGCCTCGATTATGTAGTTATATTGCGGCATAGCGCTCAGCGCAGCCAACTCCTTATTCGCCCACCGGAGCTTCATATTGTTGCCCGTCTTTCTATAGTGCCCAGCCAGCATCTCAAGGGCCCGTTGGTACGCCTGCCGGTTAATCGCCACCTGCTCGATGATGTCGGCTTCAGCGGCGCTGCCGACCTCAACGAACGGTGCTGCCGCGATACGCGGCGCCTTGAGCTGGCCCCGCCCTTTGTCGGCACTATTGCAGCCAACCAATACGTTCAACAGGACTATGAGTGCTGTCGTCAGAACTATCCTTGCCATAATGGCCTCCTTTCAACTCTTAACCTGATCCGGCGGCTTCGCAATAACCGTCCAACTAACAATCAGAGAACTCTATACATACCTACACTATACGCCCTCTGCCCAAATTATCAACCATCAATTATCAACTGTGCCGCCGACTCGTCAAGAACAAACATCCAAAAATAATTGGTTCATCCGGTTAATGCGTAGGTGGCCTAACAAACCAGACGCTCGGACTTGGCTGGAGAGAAAAATCGTTTGGGCAGAGGCTCAAATTTGGGGCACAGGGGGGAAATTTGTGCCTCTGGGGCCCCGAACGATTTTTCTCGGTCATACGATACGCCAATCTCACCTATCCATTTCCCGGATGAACCAAATAATTCAGCCACGCCCACACTGCACAGCCGGCGGCAAATTCCATCGATATCCCGGGCAGCGCCCCTAATAATTGCCGTTTTGCGCCGCCCTCGCCCGGTTTCTTCCGAAATTTGCCTTACATCCCGCACCGTCAGCCGATATACTGTTGCCGTTGTCTCACAGGCATCGCTTATTACGAAAGGACCTCGACAATGGCAAAGCAGTGGACTGTGGACGAGATCGCCAATGCGGCCCGGGCGTTTCAGCCGGCCTGTGTCCTGACTGCGGCAGCCGATTTGGATATTTTCAGCGCGCTGCACAACAGCCCGATGACCGCTCAGGCTTTGGCCGCCGAGCTTCACACCGACCCCCGCGCAACAGCCGTCCTGCTCGATGCCCTTACCGCCCTGGAGCTCTTGACAAAGCAGAACAACACCTACAGCGTCCCTTCGGAAGTGGCCGAGCTGCTTGCCGAATCAAGCCCCAAAAATGTACTTCCGATGCTCCGCCATCACGCCAACGTGCTACCCCGCTGGGTCCAACTGGCTCGCATAACGCAGACCGGAAAGCCGCCCGAACGCAAACCCAGCATCCGAGGAGAAGCCGCCGACAACGCCGCATTCATCGGAGCTATGCACAACTTCTCCGCCCCCGCAGCCGCCGAGGTTATCAACCGCTTACAGCCCTTGAACTTTACCCACCTGCTCGACGTCGGCGGAGCATCCGGCACCTGGACAATGGCCTTCCTTCAAGCCGCCTCCCAGGCCAAAGCAACCCTCTTCGACCTGCCGCACGCAATACCGATGGCCGAAAAACGCCTCACCGAAGCCGGACTATCCGACCGCGTTACCCTGCTTGCTGGCGACTTCTACGAAAACGACCTGCCGACCGGCGCAGATTTGGCCTGGCTCGGCGCAATCGCTCATCAGAACTCGCGGGAGCAGAACCGCGCGCTTTTCGTCAAAGTCCACGCCGCTTTGGCCGAAGACGGCCTCATAGTCATACGCGATGTCGTTATGGACCCCTCACATACCAGCCCCCTGGCAGGGGCCCTGTTCGCAATCAATATGCTCGTCGCAACGCCCGCCGGTGGAACCTACACCTTCGATGAATACGCCGAAGACCTCACACGCGCCGGCTTCACCGACATAACACTCGTCCACCGCGATGAATTTATGAACTCCCTGATCCGCGCAAAGAAAAAACAAGAATAATCTCCTGCCCTATCACCCAACCGATCAAAACGGCTATTGCGAGTCCCGATTCATCGGGACGAAGCAATCTGCATTTAACCTGCGGTCTTAACGCAGGTTTTGACCCACAAAATCGCCATCGACAAAACAGCTATGTTTGTGCTCCACGCAACTTGGCATTTTGATGCCCCACAAGGCGACGAATCTCAGGCCCAGAATTTCCGCAAATATTCGATGCTCTTTTGCGCGATGGTCTCCGGGGCTGGATCGTACTTGAACACCTCCACGCTCAGCCACCTGTCCCACCCGATGTCCTTAATCGCCTCGGCGATAGGACCGTAATCCACATCTCCCATCCCCGGGCCGTAAAGATTAGCGTCATTGACGTGGAAATGCCCGATGTCCTCTGCCCGGACCGAACGAATGATATCGGCCACAGCCGTCTCCTCCGAGCACATCGCCTTGACGTCCAAATGAATCCGAAGGTTCGGATGATTGATCTGACGAACCATCTTCATCCCCTCGGCCACCGTATTGATAAAATCCGTCTCAACCGGCGAGAGCGGCTCAAGACATATCTTCGCCCCTAAGTCCTCGGCCTTGTCCAGAACACTGCTGAGCAAATCAACCGCCCTTTTCCAGGCCCCTTCCTTCGTCTGCCCGGACACAAGGCTTCGCTGCTTCGGAGAACCCAGAACAAGCACCTTCCCGCCAAGATCACTGCACAAATCAAGGAGGCAGGACAAGTAATCCCTTGTCCTGCCCCACATCGCATCATCCGTAGTAGTAATATGCAGGCCCGAGGGGCCCGCAAAGAGCCAGTGTAAGCCCACGATCTCCAGGCCGCTGTCTTCGACGATCCGCCGGAATTCTTTTCTCTGGTCCGCAGAGACGTCTTCGGCCGAGCCTGCCAAGGTAAACGGCGCTATCTCAATCCCGTGATAGCCTAATCGCTTCGCCGTCGAGCAGACCTCGGCCATCGACCGGCCCTCGAACATCTCGTTACAAAGAGCAAACTTCATCAGACCTTATCCGGAACAACAAACGGCTCGCGGTAGTTCCGCTTAACGAGCATATTAGCCCAGTCGCTGTACTCGCCGACAAACTTCTCGGTCTTTGGATCCATCGTAAGCATCGGCCCCACAGTCAACGGCGTCCCCTTCAGATCGACTTCGTTCGCATTGAGATGGCTCACCATACGGTCGAACGAGTCCATAAAGTACTCATTATCGCCGATAGCCTCCTTTATCTGCTCCACCGACGCCTTCTTGCCCACCAGATGGGACACGTTGCCCATGTGGCAAAGGGCGCTGGAGATATGCCCCTTCTCGATGTCCGCGTTGAGATCGCTGACCTTATGGCTGCGGACCGCGTCGATAAAGTTCTGGTGATGGCCGCCGCCACCGCCACCCTTGAACTGCTTGATCTTCTCGCCGTCGTTGGTATAGGCCCAGCCGCCTCCGCCTCCGCCGACAAAATAGCCGTCCTCGCACTGCACGCAAATCCCGATCCGAGTCCCGCGGAAGTTGTCCATCGACGAGTCGCCCTTCTTGCGCGGCAGACCACGAACCTCGAAAATCAACGGAGCAGGCTTGTAATCTAAGAGAATAATCTGCGTATTGGCCGTCTCGCCCGCATCGTTAACTCCCAACCTGCCGCCGATACTCATAACGCGCGGCGCCAGCTTCTCCGGGCCGCCCAAAGCCCAACGAGCTAAGTCCATCTCGTGAATACCCTGATTGCCTAAGTCGCCGTTGCCCGTGTTCCAGACCCAATGCCATTTGTAGTGCAACTGTTTGCGCCGCAGAGGCGTCATATCCGCCGGACCGCACCACAGATTATAATCTACAGTCGCCGGAGGCGAAATTGGTCCGTTCGTCCCGTTGACAATCCCGTTCCCGCTGAATCTCGGCTTATAGCAGAAACCTCGCGACCACTTTATCGCACCCATCTTGCCTTCCTGTATGTACTTGAAGGCCGCTATCAATCCCCCGTCCGAGCGTTTCTGCGTACCGGTCTGCACGATGCGGTTGTACTTACGCGCCGCCTCGACCGTTTTTCGGCCTTCCCAGATGTTGTGCGAGATGGGCTTTTCAATATAGACATCCTTGCCTGCCTGGCACGCCCAAATCGTCACTAACGAGTGCCAGTGGTTCGGCGTCGCCGACGTGATCGCATCGATACTCTTGTCCTCTAACAACTCGCGAACATCAATGTAGGTCTTTACCTTCTGCCCGTATTTCTTCTCGAAATCCCGCGCCCGCTTTTCTACGTGGTCCTTATCAGCATCGCAAATCGCCACCACACGGACGCCTTCCTTCCCGTTGAAGTACTTGATGTGATTGCCGCCCTGACCCCCGGTGCCGACCACCGCAAAACGAAGGTCGTTATTCGCACCGCGGACCCGCGAATTAGGCGCCGCCAGGACCATTGCCGCACCGGCCGCCATCGTTGTCTTCATAAAATCTCGACGACTAAACTTGCTCATAATTCTTTTTTCCTTTAACCTTTGTACGTAATTTTCTTACACCACTCTTTATTCTGGTAAATAAACTATATGATTCTTCAAATTAAGTTGTTTAGATATTTGGTACTCACTCATGATATTGGTAAGGAATAACAACAAAATTGGGCAGAT
>CAYWOD010000111.1:0-11425 GCA_964459805.1 uncultured Pirellulales bacterium | reverse complement strand
TAATTCTTGTTTGCACGGTATTTGTAGTATTGTGTACGGCAACAATAATTAAGTCGGAAAATTCTCCACCGCAAGAAATCGAACGGCTAAAAGCAGAAGTTAAACAGCTACAGACAACCATAGCGTCTTTGCAAAAAAAGATTTTACAACTGAAGGAAGATTTGGCCAATGAAAGCAAGGAGAAAGTGAGATTATTAGAATTATGTAAAAAAGCCGGGATAGATGTCCGTATCAAAGTTGACACTCAACCCGGCGAGGTTATATACCAAGAGAAAAAACGCAGCAAAGAATGGTTTGATGAAATGTACAAGCGGTTTTGTGGCAATATTGTTTGTATTAATGGTAAATATTTTGATAAAGGTCTTTTGGAATTTCAACGTATATTAGATAATAAGTTATTGCCGAAGGGAACTGTCGCGAAGGTTCCCTCTGGATGTAAAGTCAAACAAGTTCTGGGGCATGGGGAAGCCTTAATTTGGCGGAAGGGTTCCTCTTTTACATACTCAGATGGCGTAGCAGTACGAATGATGCAGAGGACGCCAGAGATTCTGTTTCACTTGAGCGGGTACGAAAGGCAGTTAATTGACGGACAGGCTATTGATTATAAAGGCCCTCTTATTTCTACAGGAACCTTTGAATATACTGATACTCTTGGGGCAAAGAGGACAATTCAAAGCTTTCGTATTTTCAAATCATTCTACGAACCTTTGACCAAAGAACAATTTGCTGATGCTCTTAATAGTGGTTATCTCTTGACATATCCCAGCAGAAGAGGAGGAAAAACACGAATTAGAATAGTACCCTGAAGTATTTAAGTAGGTATTGATTTAACATACTAACTCGCCTCAAAAAGTAAAACGCCCGTAGGACACGCTCTCGCATACGAACTCAAAAATAAGTACCGTTACTATGGATTCGCCTGAGTTCGGCAATTTGAGGCGCATTTACGCTGGGGATTTGGTGGTGTATATTGAATTTTTAACTCGCAGTAGTATCGGCAATTCCACGAGATACTTTTGATGGAAGTACAAATAAATATTCTGCAAAAGCAATTGCAAAATCAAACACCAATCTACCTTCTTCTTCTGTTGGCAACTCAGCGTATTTCTCTGCATGTCTTTGGTCGTTTGCATCTAATCTAATTTGATGAGCCCACTTAGCCATTTCATCCGTGATTAAGTGCTTCTTAGCGGCCTTATCAATTCGGTCATACAATGAACCATCCGTATATTCTTTCTCTTTTAGCATTGCATCAACTGCACTTGCGTTACTGCTCAATCTGACCAGACGACTACAATGGTGGAACGCGTTTGGTGGTCGTCCTGAAGGGATTGACGGATTGGTAGATTTCTACAGGTCTGCATACTATCGGGCGATGCCTTATGCAAATGTGACTTGCAGGCTTATAGCATATACGGTGACTAAGGGAGAACCGATAAAGGCGGGCGATTCAACCGATATTGATCATATCTCCACAATGATGCCGTATGCGGATTTGTTCATAACTGACAAAGCAATGAAGAACGTTATTAAACAACAAAAGCTTGACCTTCTATACAAAACTCAAGTGTGCTACGTGGGAGATACTGACAGTATAGATGAGTTCTTCTCAAGATTGTAAGGGCAACTGTTTAGGGGGCGAGTGTTGGCGGTGCTGCCGGTGAGTATTCGGCTGTTGGATCCGCCTTTGCATGAGTGCCTGCCGCAGGATGAGGCCTGCGGGCTAAATATGCGTTGTCGTGCGGTTCGATCCCGGCGCGGCGGGACTCAGGACAGGCGCGGGTGGAAGTAAGCACTGCTACGTGGGTACAACACATGGATCGTAGAAAACTGTCGGACGGAGAATTGGCGATTCTGGAGCTGATCCGGAGCCACTATGGTTTCCGCAACACGCCAGAAGAAGTCATCTTCAGCGACCAGGACGAGGCTGTCATTTGGGTAAAGGAAGATGATGGGTCGATTCCTCTCATGGTCAACCTTACGAATTTGGCAAAATGGCGTGCTAACGGGATGATCCCGACGGAGGAGGAACTGCTACGTGAATGGCTGAGGATTGAAGAAAGCTAAAAGGCCGCCGGATGCGGCGAGGTGCGCGGAGATGGCAAGGCGGTTGAGGGTTAAGCCGGCGGTTGTTAAGGCGGAGGTAGAATCGGCGGGGGTGAGATAAGTGATTATTGATAATTGGGAAGAGGGAAGGTATTTTGGATTGATGATTTATGAATTGGTGGGGAATCGTGCGGGGCGGTAACCCCCCAACGCCCTTGGGGGTTGGGGGGGCTAAACAAGCGCCGCCGTTCCGGCGGCGGCTAAACGATCCGGAATAAACTGAGGGTAAAGAGAACCCCCAAATAAATTTGGTAAAAGAGAACCCCTTGCAGTGCAAGGGGCTAACAAAAGGTATTCCTCGCGTGGGGTGGGGGCTAAATCAGGCGCGGGCGGATGTGCGATTCACGATTCGAGATTTAGTGATGCGTACTCGCCGTGGAGTTTTTTTGCGGCGCGGTCGTAGGCTTTGGCGGCGGCGGTTTGGTTTTTGAAGTATCCGAGGTGGTGTGTTTTTTTGTTTGCTGTTATTTTTGCGGCCCATTTTTTTTGTGCTTTATTCCAGTAAACTCCTTTGTATATCGAGGTCTTCTTTGAAAGTCGTCGCTGGTTCTGGCAGTTTTGTGTGAAGGTTGCGAGGCGGAGGTTGGTCTTGCGGTTGTTCAGGCCGTTGTGGTCGATGTGGTCAACTACGAGATGGTCGGAGGCGTTGAGTATCTGGCGGTGCATTTTGATGCTTTTTCCGTTTTCTTTTCGCACGGCGTAGTATGTTTTAGGGCCGCCCTCGGCGAACCAGGTGTATCGGCTGAGGGAGGGATAGTCCTCGGCGTCCACGATTGCGAACAGCGCGCGGGTGAGCGGTATGAGGCGTGGCGCGTGGTTTTTGGGGTTGGCGGCCCGTGAAGGGTGGAAGTTTTGGCATTTGTGGACCAGGGGGCATGTTTTCCATCGGCCTTCGGAGCCTTTTTTCTGGCAGCAGATGAGAACGGGTCGTCCGGGGCCGGTAGCAAAGGTTGAGAAGGAGCAGTTGTCACATCTGGGTTTGGCCATCCTGCGGATTTTTTCGATGGGCATTAGAGACCCTCCTGCTTAGGCTGAGATATGTCAGAGGTAATGGCTGGGAGTGAGTTTTTAGCTCATACCTCTATCCCGGGGCGGTATTATACCATAAAGTGCGAATTTTGTCCAGAGAATTCCGGATAGACCCAGGGACTGTGGGGAATGGCGGTCGGTTGAGGGGGGTAAACGGCCCGCGGCACGGGTGCGGGGGGCTATTTTCCAGTGGCGCGGGCAAAATAATTTGAAAGCCGTTGGTCCAAATGCTATTCTTAGCTTGCTGTTTGGGCGAAGCGGCAGCAGCAGGAGATTACAATGCCCCATAAGCGTGCAAGGATTGGCCGGAGCATTACAGGAATGCACAAGAGACTTCGATTCGGGTTTACGCTCGTCGAGCTGCTCGTCGTCATCGCGATCATTGCCCTTCTGCTTTCCATACTCATCCCGTCGCTTATGAAGGCCAAGGCCCTGGCCAGGCGTCTCGAATGCACGGGGAATCTCCGGCAAATCTACCTGGGCGTCAACCTCTACCTCGACGCCTACGACAACACCTATCCCTGCGCGCAGGACCCCGTCTCCACGACGCCCTTCTACTATCTCTGGATGGGACGCGGGTGGCGGTCCTTTGTCGAGCCGTACCTGGACGGCAATATCGACGTCAATAATCCGTCCGTCTTGCTCTGCCCCGCCGACTCAACCGAGCCGGAGAAATACGAGTCCACCAGCTACGCCTACTCGATGGCCTTCTATCACAGCCCCCAGCAAATTGACACTATGAATACAGTTGAAGAGACCTACACAAATTCGCAGCCCTCAATCCGGCAGAAATGCTTCGATGTGGCCGATCCGTCCGGCAAAGTCCTCATCGCAGAATGGTTCAGCAATCACGAACGCATAGAAGATGAGAAAGGATGGTGGAGCTGGGACGGCACCCGCAACTATCTCTTCGCCGACGGTCAGGTCCGTTTTCTCAAGGCCAGACAAATCCGCGCCGCCCGCGACGGCCTGCCGGATGCAAACCTCACCCATCGAGGCATAAAAGGCACCGATTACCCGCCATAACGCTCCGCTGCGCGCCGCCGCGGGAATCCCGCTGCAAATCCCCGCTCGCGTTCCAGAGCCTCCCGCCAGGAAGATGGGCAAAACTTGCCGGTTCTTTGGAAATCCGGTATAGTGCCGTGTGTGGCACTTGGTTAAAGACCGCTGAGATTGAGTTGATTGCGTTGAGCCAAAAGTGCCCGGATCGCAGTCCATAGAGTATAGAACGGCTGAAGAAGGAACGTTATTCGCGAGGTGAAAAGATGAAGAATCTTATAATTTTGTGCATATTCTGTTTGGTTCTGGTCGGCTCAACATACCAAGGCGCCTCTGGAAGCAGGAAGAGCGCCAAGAAAGAAAAAAAGCAGATAACCGTAACGGTTCTTTATGACAACTATGTTTTTGCCAAGGGGTTGAAGCCGGACTGGGGTTTCTCGTGTCTGGTGACCGGCACGGAAAAGAACATTCTTTTCGATACAGGAATGAAGGGCGAGCTTTTGCTTTACAATATCGGGAAGCTGGGAGTCGAGCCAAAGGATGTTGAGATAGTTGTAATCTCGCACAACCACAGAGACCATTTCGGAGGCTTGCTTTCGTTTCTGGGCAAGAACAGCGATGTCTTGGTATATCTGCCTGTCTCATGCCCTGAAACCTTTGTCCGGAAGGTTAAGCAGATGGGAGCCCGGGTAGCTACTGCCAAGGTTCCTATTGAGATATGCAGAGGCGTACACCTAACAGGGCAAATGGGTCGCCGCATTATAGAGCAGTCCGTGATAATCGATACGGCTGAGGGGTCGGTCGTAGTGGCGGGCTGTTCACATCCCGGAATAGTCGAGATAGTGCGGAAAGCCAAAGCGATACTACCCAAAGACATCTACCTGGTTTTTGGAGGATTTCACCTTATCGGCAAGTCGGAACCCGAAATCAAGAACATCGTGAAGGAGTTCAAACGCTTTGGTGTTAAGAAGGTAGGGCCGACCCACTGCACAGGCGATACGGCAATTGGTTTGTTCAGGCAGGCATACGGATCGGATTTTGTAAAGATGGGCGTGGGCCGCGTTCTGAAGATTCAAGCTATTTCAAAGTAGCCCTTACGCAGAATATGTCTATTTAATATCTGTTGCGGAAAGCCAAAACTGACGATGTTACCCCTGCGAAAGCAGGGGTCCATATCGAAAAACCTGGATTCCTGCTTTCGCAGGAATGACAAATGCTGTTTCCGCAACAGGAACTATTTAGTCATAACCAAAGCCGCACGAGAAGCGACAGAGGTATTTGAGAAACTACGAATCGATAGTCGGCTAATGGTGTCGAGGAAAATGTGCTGCAAGTGGTATCATGTTTGTCCCCTGCGAAGGTACGAGAGAGAAAAAAAGATAGACTCCGGTTGGTCTGCGAAGTATTGTCAGTGCGAGGATGGCTGGAGAGAGTGTGAGCGGTACAAGCTGGAGGCCCAGGGTATCTACCATCCTGATAATATGCTGCCAAATGGTGAAATTGACGAGAGGCTGGGGTGAGAGGGTATTCTCTGTGGCGAAGCCGCAGATATCGCAGGCAGCGGAGTCGGTTCTTGTCTTGGGGTGGATCGAACAGGCTCGCAGCTTACTCTATACCCAGGACGTGGGCTATTGAGTAGAGGCCCGGCTTTTTGTCGGCCAGCCATTTTGCCGCTTGCAGTGCGCCGCGGGCGAAGGTATCTCTGCTGTTGGCGGTATGGCCGATAGTCACCGTCTCGCCCAAGGTCCCGAATATTACCGAATGAACGCCTGTGATATCGCCGGCCCGCACCGCGTGCACCCCGATAGTCCCCTTTTCCCGCAGCGCGTCCTTGCCGCTCCTGCCGTGAGTAACAGCGGCCGGAAACTCTCGGTCGGTCGCCTTGCAGATATTCTCGGCTAAAGTAAGGGCGGTTCCGCTGGGCGCATCCTTTTTGAAGCGGTGATGCTGCTCTACTATCTCGATGTCGTATTGGTCGCCGAGCATCGCAGCGACCTTGCCGACAAGGTCGAACAGCACATTCATCCCCACGCTCATATTAGTCCCGTATATCACGGCTATTTTTTGGGCAGCGGCCTCAATCTTCGCACGCTGGTCGTCCGTAAGTCCCGTAGTTCCCGAAACCAGAGCGACCCTGCTCTCGGCGCAGTAGTCAACCGTTGCAGCCATTGCTTGCGGCAATGAAAAATCAATTGCCACATCGGCGCGCTCTGGAAAAACATCGGCCAGCTTAACATCTATCGGCCCGGCCCCGGCTACAACACCGGCGTCTTTGCCGATATCGGGATGCCCCCGCCTCTCCACCGCACCGACAACCTGGAACTCGCCCGATTCAACGGCCAGCGACACAATCCGCCTGCCCATTCGTCCCGCCGCACCGACAATTACAAGTTTGGTATTCATATTTTGACCCCTGAAGTCCATGTTAGCAGTCAAGAATATACCCGCAGCCGCCTGCCTCGGCAACCCCAAAGGATTTTTTGCTTGATTATTTCGTCCAGCCGATAGAGAATTCTATGGATTTATGAGTTTCGCAGAAACGGCGAATACGAGACAGTGCATTAAGTTAAGGAGACACCACAATGCAAACTAACGGAACCCACGCAAAATCCGGTTGTCCGCTAATGTTGAACCGTCGAAGTTTTATGGCGACCGCCGGGGCCATCGCCGCGGCCAATCAGGTGGGGCTGCTTGATTTCGCCTCGTCTGTGTTGGCAGCCGAGGCGAGCCCCGCCAAAAAGGCCCGGGTTAAGGCGGTATTCGTGCGGCCAAACGTCAAAGGGTACTGGATGGGCTGGCCTGGCGCGGCCTACAATATCGCGGAACGGCAGGCCCAATACACCAAAATCCTCAAAGACGCCGCCAAGAAATTTGGCGTCAACCTGGAGGTTATGGCTGAGCCGATCCACAATTCTAATGTGGAAAATACCCTCCTCGAGAACCTGAAGAAATCTCCGCCGGACGGCCTGATGGTTATCAGTATGTGCCTTCACCACCCCGGCTTCAACTCATGGGGCCATACGAACAATATCGCGAAGAATCGCGGCAACATCCCGACGATAGTGTTCAGTCCGATGGGGACTTCGTTCACCGGAGATCTGCAGGCGACGCGAAATATCCCCGGCGTCTTTGTCGCCGCAACGCAGGATCTCAGTTGGCTTGAATTCGGCCTGAGAATGCTCAACACGATCCGGCAAATGAAAAATACCCGCATCTGCATCTGCAGAGGCAACAAGACCGAGGACAAAAAGCTCGACGTCATCGGCACCACGCTTCGTTACATTCCAACCAAGCGATTCCTGGATGAGTTCAAGAAGGTCCAGGAAAGCGATGAGGTACGAGCAATGGCCGACTATTATGCCAAGAATGCCAAGAAAATTGTTGAGCCCACGAAGAAAGACATACTCGCGGCCGCCAAGAACTACTTTGTCTGCCGACGTCTTATGGCGGCTGAGAATTGCCAGGGCTTCTCGATGGATTGCCTGGGTCCGGTTAGTAGTCGCCTGATACAGCCACCCTGTCTTGCCTTTTCACGGCTTCGCGACGAGGGCGGGCTGGGGACGTGCGAGGCGGACTGGAACGCCGCCATTTCCACCCGGCTGACGAATCTCCTGTTCGACCGGCCCGGATTCATGCAGGACCCGGCGCCAAACACCGTCAACAATACGCTGATGGGCGCGCACTGCACCTGCGCGACCAAACTCGACGGCTTCGAGAAGGGGCCCGAGCCATTTATCCTCCGCACGCACTCTGAGTCCAACACGGGCGTCGCAATGCAGGTGCTCTGGCGCAAGGGCCAAAAGGTTACCATTATGAAGTTCCAGGGCCCCGGCTCGATTATACTGGGCACCGGGCGAGTGCTTCGCAACATCGAGACGCCACCGGCGGGCGGCTGCCGGACCTCCGTCGAGCTCGAACTCGACGATGTGCCCGACTGCCGAGACACAAAGGGCTTCCATCAACTGTTCATATACGGAGACCTGGAGCTTCCGTTCAAAGCATACTGCCAGCTCGCAGGAATAAAGGTCGTACATATCTAAGACCGTTGCAGGAAAATTATGGTGGTTTTGAAGAAGGAGCTTAACTATGCCTGATTTTGGATCGTCTTTTGCCGGTCTGGCGCACGACAGAAAGCTAACTCATTCAGAGTTGGTTCGCGCCATAAGGTTTCAGATCGCTGCCGAATACGAAGCCGTTCAACTCTATATGCAGCTTGCTGAATCCACCGACGACGAATTAGCCCGGGAAGTCCTAAAAGACATAGCCGACGAAGAGCGCGTACACGCCGGCGAGTTCCTTCGTCTGTTGAAGCACCTCGCCCCCGATGAAGAAAAATTCTACGACGAAGGCGCCGAAGAAGTGCAGCAGATGATAGACAGGTTCAAAAGCAGCTAATATCCTACTGCGAATTACCTCCTGTATGTTCGCACGGTAATATCATCGACAAACTCTGCAACCTCAAGAGCTAAAGCGCCCTCACGCAACGGCAACGATTACAAATACCCGCCGGCAAAACTACAACAGGTTTACAGCAGATAGGGTGCACGCCTGGGCCGCCAGGTCATGTGATTGGCCTCGGGATCTCCTATGAACTGCTCTTTTTGCGGGTCCCACTTGAGCGGCCGGTCAAGCAACATTGCGATATTGGCCAAATGACAGAGCGTGCTCGAGCGATGCCCGACCTCGGCATTGCAGATTGGGTCCTTGCGGCTCTTTATGCAATCGAGGAAGTTCTGAGTATGGCTGCGACTCTCGTAGAGATGAATTTCGTTCGGCCCTATTACCGAGTCCAGAATCGACTTCGGCTCAGCGTCTATTTTGCCCCGGTTCACATAGACCCATCCTTTGCTGCCCTCAAAACGCGTACCACCCCCTCCGGTCTTGAGAAACAGTTTAACGCCGTTGGCGTAGGTGTACTCGACATCGACTTTGGTTGCCGTCGTGAACAGCCCGGTCTTGGGAAACTCGCCCTTGCCGATGATTTTGACCGGCCCGGTATTATCTGCCTGGTTGCCCCACTGCGCGATATCCAGATGGTGGGCGCCCCAGTTGGTGATTTGGCCCCCGGAATACTCCAATATGAAGCGGAACTGATAGTGACATCGCTGAGTGTGGTATGGCTCCCACGGAGCGCCCCCAAGCCACAAATCATAGTCCATGCCCGCTGGCACCGGCTCAGGCGTCCAGGTCGGCCCGCACTTCTTGTTGTTTCCGGGAATCCCAACCCTCATCGTATGCAGTTTGCCTATCCGCCCATTGACCACCAGCTCGCAGCCCCTGCGAAACTCCCTGCCGGAGCGCTGCTGAGAGCCGGTCTGGAAGACGCGGCCGTAGCGCTTGACCTCGTCGGCAAGCACACGTCCCTCGGCTATCGTCAAGGTCAGCGGTTTCTCACAATAAACGTCCATGCCCGCTCTGACCGCAGCAGTGGAAGCCGGGACATGCCAATGGTCGGGAGTCGCCACCGAGACCGCGTCAATATCGTCCCGCGCCAGCAGATCGCGAAAATCAGTATATGATGACTCGCCACTCAAGCCCACGGACTGACGGGCCTTTTCCCTGTGGGCGGCGTCCACATCGCATACGGCCACGACCTCGGAGCCCCGATTGCCCTTGAAGTTGCCCATATTGCCTCTACCCTGGCCTCCAACGCCTATGCAGCCGACCGTAATCCGGTTGCTCGGAGCATTTGCGCCGAATACCGAAGAAGGAACAATCGTCGGCCACGCCAGCGCCGCCCCCGCTGTAAGGGCCGAGTTTCTCAAGAACTGCCTGCGACTAACTGTTTTTGGCTTTGCGATTCTTTTTTTATCCATTATGTCTTTCCTTCTGATTTGTCTAATCAAGGACCTTTATTCTCAAATTGCGAAACGCAAGCTTGTCGCCGTGACCGCAAAAGCCGATATAGCCCTTCTTGTTCTTTAGACCGGGATGTCTTTCGATTACTTTAGGGTCAGTGACTTTTGAAATGTCGGCATCGACGATAGTTGCGCCGTTTAGGTTGATGGTTATCTGCTTTCCGTTTGCTGTGACTTCCTCGTAGTTCCAGTCTCCGCAACTCCAATCGTCTGAATCCCACTTAACGCCGGGCTTTAGACAGCCTTTTTTGTCCGGGTCGGCCGGGACTACATCGTAAATCGACCCATGATACTGATAAGGCCTCAGGTTTTTGTACCGGGGTGACGTGTTATCCAGTATCTGCAGCTCCATCCCCTCGTACGCGGCATTGACGCCTCTGGGCGTGCGAATCCCCAGGCCGTTGTTGGCGCCGGGGGTCAGCTTGAACTCGAATCGCATAATGAAGTTACCATACTCCTGGGCGGTGTAAAGGTCTCCGCCGCCGAGCTTGGGCTCGACAATGATCATGCCGTCCTTGACGAGATAGCCCTTGTGTTCAAGGCCGTCTTTGTCGGTCCAGCCGGTCAGGTCCTCGCCGTTGAAGAGCGGCTTAAAGCCGTCGGCCTTCTCGCGCTCGGTCAGCTTGTTCTTTATCTCACGGATAAATATATTCCTGAAATAGAGGTTGCTTCCGTGCGACTGAAGCTCAATCTGGCCGTTGGGGTAGATAGGCTTATCGCGCTGCCAGTAGTTTTCCATCACCACGCGGTCAACCACTAACACATCGTTCAAGAAGACCGTAACCACGTCGCCGGCCATGATAATCCGAAAGGTATTCCACTGTCCCACCGGTTTGTCGGCCTTGCTCTTCGGCTTGCTCGGCCCTTTCTTATTGTTGTACAAGCCGCCCGAACCCACCTGCGCACCGGAACCCGTTCTCGCCGTATCCCAAATCTGGACCTGCGGCGTGCCGCGCAAATAAATCCCGCTGTCGCCCCCCTTCTCAATCTTCCAATCCACGAACATCTCGAAATCGCCGTAATCCTTCGCCGTGCAAAGGCTGTGCCCCCTGCCGTCAAAGACCAGCGCGCCGTCGGCGACATCCCAGTGCGCTCGCATATTCTCGTCCGCAGCAGCCTGTTTCGCAGCCAGTTCGGCTTTGCTCATCTTGGCCCGGGTCTTGGGATTGCCGACCAGCCCTTTCCAGCCGGTCAGGTCCCTGCCGTTGAAAAGCGCCTTGAACCTCTTTGGCGGGACATTCAACGCCCTTTGCCCCCGCGCCGCCCCATTCACCGAATCCGCCGAAGCAAAAACCAGCGAAACAGCAATTACAATCAGATTTGCCCAACACGTCAGTCTCTTCATTTGTTCTCCTTTCTTGTCCTAAAAAGGCTTCTTCAAAATTGCAGGTTAGGCCTACTTAGAAAAGAAAAAATCGTTTTTTCATTTTTTC
>CAYWOD010000110.1:0-11475 GCA_964459805.1 uncultured Pirellulales bacterium | reverse complement strand
GCCCTAACGCCTCAAAAGAGGCGATCTGGCTTGCTAACTGCGTAACTTGGGCTAACGCAGGAGATTATTCTGTATGATAAGATTAAGCGAATCGATTTGGCGAATCGGGTCCTGAAAGACCCCACACCGCTTCTGGAGATTTATTTTGCCTTCCCGTTTAAGATAAACAATGCTGATTTCCGATTTGAAGGTTCCAACTCTGTTATCAAACCCTTCCGCGACCAGTTCCCCGGTTCAAATACCAACTACTATACTGTCCAGCACTGGGCGGACGTTTCTGACGGGAAAATTGGCATAACATTGTCTCCCATCAAGTCAGACCTTTTGGAGTTTGGCGGACTGTGGCCCTGCTATGTTTCCCAAGCTCATCACGGCGTGACACCGCGCGATTTCGGGCGAGAATTTTTCGAGCCGAGTGAGCTTACGAAGGGTTATATGTACTCTTCTATTTTAAACAGCAACTTCGGCACTAACTTTCAGCCTGTCCAGCAAGATGATATGCTGTTCCGATATTCCATAACCACACATAAAGGAGGATGGAAAGAAGGGCGCTGCCGCAATTTTGGCTGGTCGATAGGCAATCCGCTCATTCCCGTTGCCGTGCACGTGAACGGCAGAAAGGAAGGAACGCTTGATAAAAAAATGAGCTTCTGCCTGGTGGATAAACCAAATGTCTTTCTATTGACGCTAAAACGGGCTGAGGACGGCAATGGTATCATAATCCGCCTGATCGAGACCGAGGGCCAAGAGGTCGAGGCGAGACTGTCACTGCCTGGCCTGACGATAAGCAAGGCGTACCGAACGGATCTGGTGGAGGAGAATAAGGCCGAGCTGAATTCTACCGAGCACAGTGTTACGGTGCGTGTTGGAGCGTTTGGGATAACTACGATTCGCCTTCAGGCAGGTTAGGAGCAATCAGAATATGGATAGGCTACTACCATATTTTTTCTGTTCCGAATAATCTGAGTCAAATCCGCGGATTGGGGCGGGTCCCATAATAGCCGGATGAAACCACCTGTTTGGCCGGAGCGATTGCTTCGTTGGGCAATGTTAGCAGAGTTGTTCGTCTTGGACTGGAGGAATTTTCCGGTTATTCTTGGGCGGTGCATTTGCAGCGCTTGACATCATTGACCCCAGACAATAGCATATTGCGTTTCGACTGATGCAGGCTCAGCGGCATTGCCGAGCAAGCTTGAACAGGATGTCAAGGTTTACTTATGGGAGGTTATTCAGATGAGTAATTCAATGTCAAAATCAGTGAATGTCTTGATTGTGTTGGCAGTAACATTTGTTGGTCTGTCGGCGCCGGCCAGAGGGGCGGAGAAGCCTGAGTTTCCACCTTTGGCTGAAGTGATCAAGGACTATCAAAAAGTGGTGTCCACTGCGGACGGAGCAAAGAGTTTTTACACTATCTGGACGCGCCAGAAAGACAGTCAGATGCTGGCGGCGCTGCCCAGCGGCTATGAGGGCAAGAAGTTTTTTGTGGCTGTTACCATTGCGAGCGGAGAGGATTACGCCGGTTTGCAGGCGGGCGATATGTACGTGTATTGGAAGCGATACGACAAACGTCTGGCCTTGATTGAGCCGAACATACGGATCAGGTCAACGGGGGACCAGGAGTCGAAGAGCTCGATTAAGCGGCTGTTTACAGACAAGGTGATTCTGGATGTTCCGATTGTTACTATGTCGGGCAGCTCTCCGGTAATAGATATGGATGCCTTGCTGGTCGGCCAGGCGAGCAAGTTTTTTGGTTCGCGTGTGCGCATCTCGAATACGAAACTGGTCACGATAAAGAAGGCCAAGGCCTTTCCGAAGAACGTTGAGCTGGCGTTTGAGGTTCCCACAGGCAGCGGCAGGCTCCAGACTCTGCACTATTCGATCAGCGAGATTTCCGGGAGCACCGGCTATAAGCCGCGCAAGGCGGATGAGCGTGTGGGTTATTTTACCACGAGCTACAGGGATTATGGGCAGTTCAAGGACCCCGAGACGAGGGTCCGCTATATCAATCGGTGGAATTTGGCCAAGGGAGACCCTTCGCTTCAGGTCAGTCCGCCGAAGGAGCCGATCGTCTTTTATATCGAACATACTACTCCGGTTCGCTACCGCCGGTGGATAAGGCAAGGTATTTTGTACTGGAACCAGGCGTTTGAGAAGGTCGGCATTTCGAGCGCCATAGAGGTTCATTATCAGGACAAGCGGTCCGGTGCGCACATGGAGAAGGACCCGGAGGATGTTAGGTACAACTTTATTCGCTGGCTGAGTAACAATAAGGGGACGGCTATCGGGCCGAGCCGAGTCCATCCTGAGACCGGGCAGATTCTCGATGCGGACGTCATTCTGACGGACGGGTGGATTCGCCATTACTGGACTACGTACAACGAAGTCATGCCCGAGATAGTTATGGAGGCCGTCAGTGCCGAGACTCTTACATGGCTTCGGGACCACCCGCGTTGGGACCCGCGTATTCGGTTGGCTCGCCCGGACCAGCGCGAGCACATAAAGCAGGAGATTGCCGAGAGTGCCAATCTTCCCTACGGGGGACATCCGATGGCCCAGGTCGGGACTGATCTCATCGGCGACGATGAGTATGACGGGCTGGGAGGCAGAGTCTCTCAGGTCAACGGGATGTGCACACTAACTCAGGGCAAGGCCTTCGACGTGGCAATGTTCAGGATGAATCTGGCTCTGATGAGCGAGGCGGAAGACGAAGCAAAAGAGAAGAAAGACGACGGCAACAAGGAAAAAGAGGATGATAAAAAGGAAGAACCGAAGGAGCCAATGATCGACGGGATGCCGGAGTCCTTTATCGGGCCGATGCTGGCTGACCTGGTGTGCCACGAGGTCGGGCACACGCTTGGATTGAGACACAATTTCAAGGCTTCGAGTCTTTATACGATGGCTGAGATTAACAGCAAGAAACTGAAAGAAAAGAAGCCGCATGCCGCTTCGGTGATGGACTATTTGCCCGTCAATATGAATTTCGAAGACGGCGAAGTCCAGGGTGACTATACTATGATTGGAATTGGTCCTTACGACACTTGGGTGATCGAGTACGGCTACACACAGGATGACAAGGACCTCAAAGGCATACTGGACCGCGTGGCAGAGCCGGAGCTGCAATATGCGACGGACGAGGACACGTTGGGTCCGGACCCATTGGCCCGTCGATACGATTTCAGCAAGGATCCGCTGGACTATGCCAGGAACCAGATACGCATCGCCAGGCATAATCGAGAGCGGATTATCGATAAGCTCGTGAAGGATGGTGACAGTTGGGCGAAGGTTCGCCGGGGCTATGAAATGACCCTTTCTATGCAGCTTCGTGCGGTCAGCATAATGAGTAACTGGCTGGGCGGCGCCTTCGTTCATCGTGACAAGAAGGGCGACAAGAACGCTCGTCTGCCGATAGAAGTGGTGCCGGCAAAGAAGCAGCGCGATGCGCTGAGCTTCGTGATGGCCAATACGTTTAGAGACGAAGCCTTTGGTCTGACGGGTGATCTTCTGGTGCGGATGACCGTTGACAAGTGGTGGGACGATATGCCGTCGGTTATGAATGACGCGACTTGGCCGATACACGATCGGATCATGGGTATTCAGGCATCCACGCTGGCAAGGCTGATGTATCCGACGACTCTCCGCCGGATTTACGACAATGAGTTCTTGGTGCCCGCTGATAAGGATGCTCTGACCCTTCCCGAACTGCTGGATGCCATTAGCCAGGAGATATGGAAGGAGCTGGAGCAGGAACCGCAGAAGGAATACACCGCCCGCAAGCCGATGATATCGAGCCTGCGGCGAAACCTCCAGCGTGAGCACTTAGAGCTTTTGATTGATTTGAGCAAGACTGACTATGGGAGCACTTCGGCCTACAAGGCGATTTCAAATCTGGTGATGGAGAAGCTTCGCCGGATACAAGGCAACGTTGATGGAATTGTCCAGGAGCACGAGAAGAATCTTGATCCATACACGAAAGCTCATTTGAGAGACGCCGGTACACAGATCAAGAAGGTCCTGGACGCTCATTATGTCTATAAGAGCCTTTAATCGGCGATAGGGCGGTTGACCGATTAGTTGTTGACTCGGATATTGCGAGAAACTGGGCGCTTTAGGCAAAATAGGGCAGCCTGCGTGATGTTGGTCTCGATGTCGAGCAGTTCCCGGAGGTACATCCGTAATATGAATGGCTCAGATACTGCCGTCAAATTCAGGAACGCTTTTTGCTGCAGGTATTGTCGGTTCAGCTATCTACTACACCGGGGCATTGACAGAGCTGCCGAGACCTGCTATAAGTTCAATACCATCGGTCGGCTGATTTACTTCAGGACGGCTTACGCCACAGTATGAAATTGAAGCTTGCCAAAATGAGCCTAAAGTGTTGTCAATGAAGGGTTTGGAGCAGTGGCCGAGCGGTTTAAGGCGACGGTCTTGAAAACCGTTGTGCCGAAAGGCACCGGGGGTTCGAATCCCTCCTGCTCCGTTTTAGGTGAGGCTTTTTGAAAGGGACTTTCCATGAAGCATTTACATCTTTTGCCCTTAGCTCTTGTCATCGCTGCCGTCGGAGGCTGCCAGGGCCCGGCAAATTCACAAAGAGGCCAGATCCGGCAGAAACAATTTACTCTCTATCCTATTGGCAAGGTAGTCAAAAAAGCAGGCAAAACGCTCATAGTCCTGGATAAGAAATACCAGCCGGGGCTATTGGGGCTTGAAAAACACTCTTACGTGACTGTTGTATATTGGTTCGACAGGAATGATACGCCGGAGAAAAGGGCTATTTTGCAGGTTCATCCGAGAGGTGATAGGAATAATCCGCTGACCGGAGTCTTTGCAACTCATTCCCCGGTCCGGCCGAATCTTATCGCCATAAGCAATTGCGGCATAATCTCGGTCAAAGAGAATGTCATAGAGGTAAGAGATATAGATGCCTTTGACGGCTCTCCCGTGCTCGACCTCAAGTCGCCATAAGCAATTGTGACATAATCTCGGTCAAAGAGAATGTCATAGAGGTGAAAGATATAGATGCCTTTGACGGCTCTCCCATGCTCGACCTCAAGGGCGGTTTCTTGCAATTCTATCACTCGGCAAATCAACAGTAGTCGCAGAGCCAATGCCGCCCATCGCCCGCTGTGACTCCTCGAATATGGACCTATCTACACCTCTGAGCGTGAATTCCAGAATACGCCCAGGTCGGAAAAATTCCCTCCCCAAGCCCGATCACAGGACCAGGAATTCCTCACACTAAGAAAAGTGGAAAAAGAAGTGAGGCTCTGGACCAATTCTGGTAGAATACTCCATTGAAGGATTTATTACGGAAAGGAAGGACAATGGGCAAGGACACAAACAAGCAGTTCAATTGGCGGGCATTCGTTTCCGTTTTAACGACACTCTCTTTTATTGCAATGACCTTCACCGGCGTCATTCTCTTCGTGGTTCCGCCCGGACGCATCGCAAACTGGACCGGCTGGACTATGATCGCTCTGACAAAGCACCAGTGGGTCGGCCTCCATGTCTGGTTTAGTCTGATATTTATGATTGCATCCGGCTTCCATGTGTACCTCAACTGGAATCCGCTCGTCAGGTATTTCAAGAGCAAAGCCAGCCATGCGTTCGCCTTGCGCCCCGAATGGGTGCTCGCTCTGGTAATTTCCGCCGTCGTTTTCGTATGCACGCTCGGAAACGTTGCGCCTTTCTCCTCCCTTCTCGAATGGAACGAGGCCATAAAGTACAGTTGGGACACGCCGCGTCAACGTGCCCCCATCCCACACGCCGAACTCCTGACCTTCACCGAGCTGGCTGAGCAGGTCCAGGACGTGAATCTCGAAACTATGCTCGCAAACCTCAAGGCAAAAGGGATTGAAGCCGGCTCGCCGGATGTTGTGATCGGCGAGCTCGCCGAGGCCTCCAAAATGACACCTATGCAACTCTATGACCTTGCGCTCGGCCAGAGCGGCCACAGCAGAGGCCGCGCCGGACAGGGAGGCCGAGGGCACGGACAAGGCCGCGGCCAAGCCGGTCAGTTCGCCGATGCCAACCATGTCCAGGCCGGGCCCGGCCCCGGCCGCGGCTTGGGCCGACTTACACTCAAGCAGTACTGCGACCAGATAGGCATGGACATTAATGCCTCCGTTGACAAGCTCAAGAAGGCCGGCTTTGAAGCCACCCCCGATATGACCATCCGCGCCATTGCAGAGACCGTCGGTGTTCTCCCCTCCGAAATACGCACCGTCCTCGAACCACAAACCCAATGACCCAACCTGCCACACAGGGACTCCGGCAATCGGATCAGCGTGACAACTCCTCAAAGCGCGTCTGACGGAGTACTACTTCCCGCTCTGTAAGATCTGGTGTAGCCGTTCACCGGGTAATATGTTGAATTTTGGCCGTTTTTCGTCATTGCGAGGAGCGAAGCAAGCCTGCCCTGAGCGCAGCCGAAGGGAAGCAATCTCGATTTTCGAGTGTTTGAGATTGCCACGGCCTTTGAAAAAGGCCTCGCAATGACACAGAGACTCAGTTTGTACATCCTGAATGGTTACCATCTGGTTTGGTGGGTGGCAGCCTCAAGCGAGTCCCGAGAAATCGGGACGAGCTTGGGGATGGCTCAGAGCAGCTACCGAGAACCGCCACGCATTTATTGCGTTACACACCACTATACCCTTCGGGCAAAGCTGCAGCAGTCCACACGACCCGCAGGAACGCCATAAGAGAATCCCGTTACATGTCCAAAGGCTTCTCATCGGCGCCGTCAGGGCTGGCTGGCCGGCTCGAAATTATCGGCCTTGTCGCCATACTTAATCTGATCATCTAAAAAACGCAGATTATTTCGGCGAATATTGCTCATATCATTTGGCCGGCCTATGAACTGAATATTATATTTTGTAAGGTGGCCTCGAAATATCGCATAGTCCTAAAACCAACGCAAACAAACAAGGTTCATCATACCAGGCGCGATTATGAAGAACATAGAAATCTCAGATGAACTATACGAAAAACTCAAAGGTTTGGTCGTTGACCCATTTGATGACACCGCCGAAATCGTCATCAATCGCCTGATCGAGATAGTAAACAAAGCCAAAGACAGGTGGTCTCCTATGGACGACCGCGAGGATCCCGCAAAACGCGAGATGCCTATGGCCGAGCGCACGAGAATATCCAATCAGGCGCCCGAAGACGCCGAGCAAGCTCCGGTATTGCTATAGGAAATTCAAAAGCCTGCATTCGGCGCGCCCCGATTTGACATATCGGCCGGTATCAGAGTATCGCCCCCTCGGACCCGGGCTCCATCTGCTCGCTCCGCGCCGGAACAACACACTTCCACATTTCTCCCCGCCGAAATCACCGGTACGAACTACGAACAAAAGTACATCAAAGACAAAAGAAAAATCCACAACATCGCCGCAAAGAATAAATGGCTTCGCCTGCCGCCTCCTTCGGCTTCTCGGATGATTCGAACGTCGGATTCACAACAAGCTCGTTGGCCTTATCAGCCCCCTCCAAACCCACCGCACACGAGACAAACGATACACAAAATGCAACGCATTAACTGCCCGCCAATTTCATACTCCTTCACACAAACAGATCTATTTAGTTCCTGTTGCGGAAACAACATTTGTCATTCCTGCGAAAGCAGGAATCCAGGTTTTTCGATATGGACCCCTGCTTTCGCAGGGGTGAGATCGCCAGTTTTGGCTTTCCGCAACAGATGCTATTTAGTGGTTAGTGGTCTGTTTGGCTTCCCTGATTTCGACCTGCAACCTTGCTGGTTGCTATTGGCTATTTTGATTTTTTCTCTGTCTTCTCGGCGGTGAAACGTTCCGAGTTACAGTTCAGTTGCTTTCCAGTCGTTTGACTGTTGCCTTGGCTACGTTTTGTACGTATCTTTCAGGGTCTTTCAGCGCTGCCTTTATCTCTGGCAGTGCGGGTCGTGCCTTCTCGCCGATCATCTTCAGGGCGGTTATTGCATAAAGTCTGGCCTTGGCCGTCTTGTCGGCTAGCGCCTCGGTCAGAACGCCCAGCCCCTCTTCATCGTCACCCCAATCGCAGAGGGCCTGGGCAGAGGCGACCCGAACGACCGTTGAGGAGTCTTTGAGCATTTTTTGAAGCGCCGGTGTAGCCGAATTCTCGTGCTTTGACGACTTACAGCTATTGTGCAAACCCACGACCGCCCAGTAGCGAACCGAGGCGCACTTGTCAGCCAAGGCTTCGGTATATTTTGGTATCGCCTTTTCGCCCTGGCCGTCCAGCTCTTTTATCTTCCGCAATCGTTCCAGCATGTCGGGGGCAACTTTCTTGCGCCAGTGCCCCTCATCGACTTGGGGCGTCTGTGGGCGCTTGGCGGGTGTCTTGTCACCGACCTTGAATGTCACTTCGCCGCTGTCCTTAAAGCCGATGCGACAGGCCTTGGCGCGCAATACCTGGCCGGCCCGCAGCCATACGCTCTTGGTGTAGAGTCTCCAGCCGGCTTTCTTGTCGCCGCCTTCAATGCGATAAGCGATTGAAGCGCCGGGCGTCGGGCAGGCAATTGTCACGCGGTGTGCTTTGTCCGCTCCCCCGCCTACCGGCCAGTTGGCCGTCCAGAATACCGGTTCAGCCGTCTTTTCGTATTGGCCGCCCGGTCGTTTGATTTCATCGAATTCGGATTCCGGAATCAGCCCGATATCACCGGTCTCTTTGGCCCACTGGACGTGCGCTTCTCGCATCCGCTCGAGCACTTTGCTATACTTCCTCTGACCGGCCAGGTTCTTGACCTCGTGCGGGTCCTTGGCGCAATCGTAAAGCTCCTCAACCGGCTTGGTCGGCTCGAAGTACTGCATCTGAGCGCCCTTCTTGAGCTTGCCCTCGGCGTTGAGCCGGCGCATCTCCTGCATCGCCGGCATCTGGTTCATATACTCGATGTCCTGGCCGCGAGTAACGTGCCACATATAGTTGCGAATATACTTGTACCGCTTGTCACGCACCGCCCGGATAAGATCGTAAGCCTCATCCATCCGGTCGCGCGCAGCGTAAATGTACTCGCGCGGCTCGCCCTTCTGCTCGCCTAAGAACGCCCGGCCCTGTATGTGCTGACGTATCTTCACCCCTGCAAGCGAAAGCATCGTCGGTGCAAAATCGATAAACGCAATCAAATCATCATTCACCGCCCCCGCTTTGAGCGCATCGGGACTGCCCGGCAGCGCGAGTTCTCGCCACTTCTTCGGCACCCGAATAATCAACGGAACCCTGATACCCGAATCGTAAATCCAGCGCTTGCCCCGCGGCAGCCCGCGTCCGTGATCACCCCAGAACCATACTATCGTATCGTCCGCCAGCCCGTCGTCGGCGAGCTGCTTGAGGATATCGCCCACCTCCTTGTCCATCAGCGTAATCACATCGTAATACTGCGCCCAGTCTTTCCGCACAATCGGCGTATCCGGATAGTAGGGCGCTAGCTTCGCCTTGGCGGGGTCGTGCTTTTCCTTCGGCCCCAGATTCGCTATCCGCCCCAGCATGCCTTTGCTCCTGTTGCGAATCTGGCTTTCGTGCGAAGTCGTATAATTGAAGACCGCAAAGAACGGCTGCCCCTCGGCACGCTTGCGCCAGTGCGCGCTCCTGCCGTTCTCATCCCACGCAGTAAAAGGCGCGTTAAACTGATAGTCGGTCTTGGAGTTGTTCGTGCAGTAATAACCTGCCGCCCTTAGATACTCTGGAAAACACTTAACGTAGGCCGGCGGCACGCCCTTACACCGCATCTGATGCGTCCCAATAGTCGTCGGGTACATCCCGGTAATAATGCCCGACCGCGTCGGAGCACAAACGCCCGAATGCGAATACACGTTGTCGTAACGAACACCCTCGGACGCCAGCTTGTCGATATTTGGACTCACCGAATACTTATCGCCGTAACAGCCCAAGTCCGGACTTATATCCTCGCAACTGACCCACAGAATATTCGGCCTCGCAGCCTTCTCGTCCCCGGCAAAGCAAATCTCCGGCAGCAGCATCGCCGCCATCGACCCGGACGTAACCTGCAAAAACCGCCGCCTATTCATACCATTTTCAAAACCAGCCATATTCATTACCTCCATATCTTCGAGACTTATCTCAGCCCAACGAGCTACTTTGCACCAGGTATTGACATGAATGTTGAGACTGTTCCCCAAAGAAAGTCGCAACAATCCGCCATTGTACCATCAAAGATTTGATAGACAATCTAAATCCCACCAACCCCGCTGTTAGTACTAATGCTTTAGCCGATTTTGCCCCTCACCACATTGTTTTGCCCGTAAGCGGAAAATTGAGGCCCTTAAAAATGAAATTGTCCGCTGTCATTCCGAAGGAGGCCGAAGGCCCTGACCCCAGGGGCCGACTGTGCCAATCCCTGTCCCTGGCGCGTCTTTGGCGGGGAGCAATCCCACCCCAACTGCCACCCATATTTAGAATATATGGAACGACCGGCCCCCGGCGTTGCAGAGATCGTCATATGCCGATAAAGCATATGCGATGAAGTGGGATGTTCCCACTGATAATCGCGGATTACCACCTTGCGGTAACAGAGCCGCATACAACCGAAAGGAGCCGGTTATGAGTATCAGACTGATTCATCTGCGCTTAAAAAGCCCTATTGGGCTATTGTTATTTTACCAACATTATCAGGGCCTACTTATTATTTAGCTTCCGGTGCTGTCAACGTATAATCAACAAGCCATGTGATGGCCATTACGGCAAAATCCGGGAAGGCTGTAATACAATCCTGGTCAACATCTGTTATGTCAAACTCCACCAGACCGGCCGCTTTCGCCGCTTGGCAGGAATCGTCATAGACGTCAATCGTCATAGTATCTGTTATAGGCGGTTCGATCCTACCTTCGTTGTTAACCGCAAGTGTCATCGTAACGACAGTCGCATCGCCGGTAGGCTCGGCTTTGGTAACCGTAACCGAAGCATTTTCCGTATTAGCACCGGTGATTGCAACATCAAGGTTAGGATCGCCGATACCGTCAGGGGCGGCAGTCCAGAGATATGTCAAGTTCGTCCAGTCCGACCCGGGCGCTTCAACAACGTTCGGATCCATTGCTACCAGTGCACCCGACCAGCTAATCATATTTTCGCCGGCATCCACATCAGGAACGTTCGCATCAGAAACGACATTATCTATGATAACACCCACAAATCTGCCGCGCCTGGCGGTACTGAAGGTATAAGTATAGGTGATCGTATCATAGCCCCCGGCATCGGAAAAGTCAAAGCTTGCTACCCAAAAATAGTTCTTGTTAAAAGGACTGGCAGAAGGAAGAGCTATCGAGTATTCAGCCTGAATATCTGTTTGACCTGCACCGCTCATAGCCAAAGTTAAGGAAAGATCGTTTTTTAACCCACCGCAAATAACATAAACTGTACCCGAACTCAGGTCAGAGATGTCGATTGTCCCTGTGATGCCACTGCCTCTTGCTAGTACTACTACGCTACAAAGGCTCAAGAAAACTTAGGCAACCAGCCGATGAC
>CAYWOD010000109.1:0-11588 GCA_964459805.1 uncultured Pirellulales bacterium | reverse complement strand
GCCCTAACGCCTCAAAAGAGGCGATCTGGCTTGCTAACTGCGTAACTTGGGTTAGCGCTGTGTATTTATCTGTGCGGCGAGGAGGATGTGTCTGAGTCTGTCGATGCTGAGTTTGTTGAGGTAGTCTTCGGTAAAATCCAACTTGAATCGGCCTCTAAAACTCCTGATTCGCTTCTTGATCTCGTTTCTTTCTAAAGCAGCTATCGAAGTGGCGGTTTGTTCAAAATATCTTCTCGAAGCCATCGTCGGCCCCTATCGAGCAACGGTTCGTGTCAGTTGGATTCGCATTTTTAGTATCGTCCTTTGCGTGGGGCAGGTTCTGTGCGAAATTGCATTTGGCCTGCCGAACGCCTAAATTGGCTTATTATTGGGCCAAATTTTTTTTGTCATCTTAAGGACCGTCTGATAACGTTTCGTTATGAAGACAGAAAAGTTGGATTACGACCTGCCGGGGGAACTGATCGCCCAGCATCCGGTGCCTGACCGCAGCGATTCCCGCCTGCTCGTTCTTAACCGCGGGACAGGCGATATTATTGACAGCCGATTCAGGAACCTGGGTGACTTCCTGTCACCGGGCGACTGCCTTATACTCAATAATACGAAGGTTTTGCCCGCGCGGTTTTTCGCCCGCCGCGCTACCGGTGGGAAACTGGAAGGATTGTTCCTCGCCGAGAGCACCGGCGGCGCCTGGGACGTAATGCTAAAAGGCACACGCAAGTTGAAACCGGGCGAGACATTGTATCTAAAAGACAAACGAAAAAATAATTTCAGCAAAGCCGTGTTGCTCGAAAAAACAGGGCGGGGCCGATGCTTATTGAAGATAGAAACCAACGCGAATGCAGAGAGTATTCTCGAGAGAATAGGTTTTCCACCGCTGCCGCCGTATATCAAACGAGACGACGACCCTGCTGCTGCACAAGAAGATAAGCTGCGATATCAAACGGTGTATGCGCGAGTCTCCGGCGCTGTTGCGGCGCCCACCGCCGGTCTGCATTTTACCAATCGGCTGATCGAGCAGTTGCAGCAGGGCGGCATCGACTTTGCGCACGTAACTCTGCACGTGGGAACCGGCACGTTCAAGCCCGTCGCCACGGAAAACCTCGAAGACCACCGGATACACGCCGAGAGATTTACAATTGACGCCGAAAACGCCGCAAAGATAAACAACGCCAAAGACGCCGGGCGACGGATAGTCGCCGTCGGCACGACTTCAAGCAGGGCGCTCGAGACGATGGGCGCTTCGCGGATCGAGGCCGTGACCGGCACAACGGAGCTGTTCATAACCCCCGGCTACAAATTCAAATTCATCGACGCGATGATAACAAATTTCCACCTGCCCAAAACTACACTGCTGGCGCTGGTCGCCGCATTCGCGGGCCTGGAGAACATCCTCGCCGCTTACAGCCACGCCGTCGCGCGGCGGTACCGTTTCTATTCCTACGGCGACGCAATGATGATTATCTGAAAACCAACGGCCCGCAACACCCAACCTGCATGTACCTTGCAAGGCGATTACGAGTACATTTTGTCGAAGTTCTTATGCGCATCGACCACGGCACCTCGCATCATATCTTCAGCCTTGGCGGTTTCGCGCTTCGCAAGGGTGTCCATCAGCGCCTTTGTGTCCAGCTCTTTGGCGGCTTTCTCGCAGGCCTCCCAGCTCAGTACGCTTCTGACCACGCGGTCGATACCCTGCTCGGTGTTGTCGTATGCCCGCGTTTGCATATCGTGGCCCTTCCAGCGGGCAAACCCGGCCTGCTGGATTAGCCCGGCGATGGCGACGTTCATACCGTTGATCCGAGCGCCGTGGTCAATGTCGTATTTTCCGGGTCCGCCGAGGATGATCCCGTCGTTGTAGCCCTGGCTGTTCAGGTGCATGTGCACCATCATATTGTTGTCAAGCTCCTCGACCGTGTCATAGACGTGGTCGAGGCCGATCATCTCCGAATGGCCGAACTCTTTATTCACGCCCTTTTTCGCACGCGAGACGCCGAACTCTTCCTCGATCCTCCGCCAGAACAATAGCGCGCTTGCGACCGTCGGGATCAGCATCGCCGGATGGCCTTCGTTGGGCTTGGGCTCGAAGCACGTGTATAAGCTGCCGCCCAGTTTGGCCTCGTACTTGCAAAGTCCCGCAATGCTCTCCTTGAGGTTCTGGTACATCTGCTTAATCCCGACCGTTGCTATGTCGTATCCGAACGATCCGTTCCAGATAATCAGCGCCGGTGCCTTGTCCTCATCCGGATGCCAGGTCTTCTTCAAGGCCCCGTACGCCAGATCGACCGCCCGTGTGCCTAAGTCTTCGGCGGCCTTTCTCTCGCCTGGGTCCAGCGAGGTGACCCCGCCGTAGGCAAAGTGGCAGTGCGCCCCGGGCGTTATCATCGCCAGATATAGCTTGTTATCGACGAGCGCATCGGCCACCGCCGCGGCGTTATCGTCGTCGACCTCGGCGTCGTAGTGCATCTCGATGCCCAACAGAACGTTATCCGGGAGCCTCGGCTTGACCTTATCCGCCACCAGCTTGATCATCTCCGGCGTCCCAAACGCCCCGCCCCATTCCGGCCGCATATCACCGGGCACAAACCCGCCCTTACCAGCATTAAACGTCCACCTGCATATACTGTGCAAAGATTTCTCTGCCATCTTAAACTACTCCTTATTCAACCGATTTTTGATAATTCCATTTCACAGACCCAAGCGCCATCGCAACAAACAACAATAGGAACAGCACCAGCACCCATAATTCCACTCCCACACCGGAATCCAAGCGCTGTCAACACGTGGATTATAACATCTTTCAGTATGTTTGACTATGTTGAAATTCACGCGGGTTATATCGCGCCAAACAAAACTCTGGGCACTGAGCACCCCTCGGAGGCCTTCTTCTTGTATGCGGAGAAACAGCCCAATTACAAGTCACCGACAACAGTCCCTTGTCTGGAGTACGATAACATTATTTTGAAAAGCTTGACTTCCAGGGTGTGAGACGTAAAATGGGTTTTGCGGGCCAATTAGCCTGCTCTGAAACAGAATATACTGCTTAACAACAGCGAAGGAATGGAGACAACTCGTGCCTAAAACACAGATCCAACTTGATGGCAAGACATGGCTACAATATTCTATATCAATCTGGTCAGATATACGTAAGTCAACGGCCGAAAACGGGTTGGGACATCCCGCCATCTTCCCCACTATGTTGCCGGAGAGACTGATATCCATTTTCAGCCAGGAAGAAGACCTTATCCTCGACCCTTTTGCGGGGAGCGGCTCCACGCTGATTGCTGCCAAGAATTTGAGGCGACAAAGCCTGGGAATTGAGCTTTCTCATGAGTTCATCGAGACCTACGAAAGGAGGATGGATAACTCAAATCTGTTCGATGACAACAAATATGCGCCCAACTTAGTCAAGGGCGATGCCAGAGAATTGCGAAAGTGGGCAGACGAGGAGTCAGTCCAACTAACCGTCACATCTCCGCCTTATTGGGATATACTGAACCAAAGAAGGACCGCTGATTACAAAGAAATAAGAAACTACGGGAATTCCGATGTCGATTTGGGGAACATCAAGTCGTATACGGCTTTCTTGGATGCCTTGAAGAATGTTTTTGCGCAAGTTTACTATGTTACGAAAGCGAACGGTGTCTGCTGCGTTGTGCTGATGGATTTGCGGAAGAAGGATAGGTTCTATCCTTTTCACGTAGATACAATAGAATTCATGTCCGACATAGGTTTTGTTTTGGACGACATTATTATTTGGGATAGGAGACAGGAATACAACAATCTTCGCCCTTTGGGGTATCCATATGTATTCAGGGTGAATAAAGTGCACGAGTTCATTCTAATATTCAAGAAATGAGAGTTGATATTCTCCAAAATTCCGACGCGAGCTTCTTTAAGGCAATTGAGCAGGCTTTAGCTTCGGCGGATAGCGTCTGTATCGGAACGGCCTACGGAACCTATGGCGCATTCACGATGCTCAGGAATCCATTTGAATTGTTCCTGAGAAGAAATGGGAGATTGAGGGCACTCTTTGACATAGAGGAATTCGTCACAGAAAAGAGGCTAATAGAAGAACTTGCTACTATTCCAGGGGATTCGGAGTCTAAAGTCTTTATCAAGCCGGATGTGTCGCGTCAACGGGTACCGGGCCATTACCATCCGAAGTTCTATCTTTTCCACAACAGCAAATCCTATCGTGTGATTATTGCATCGTCGAATTTCACTATTGGGGGCATCAAAAACAATATAGAGTGCAATCTGAGCCTCTCTGGTAAGCCCGATGCGCTCTTCAGGAAATTTCGCGCCTTCTTCAGTGATCTGTGGAATGCTGAGTACTCGATCAATGTCCTGAATAACTCGCAACTTCTGGATGCTTATGGGGACGCGTTCTTGGCAAGTGTCAAACACAATACTGCCAAGAACAAAAAACTGCAAAAACTAAGGAAAGCCATAGGCAAGGAAGCATCCAGCATAATTAAAACAAAAAGGGATGTCTTCAGCCCTGATTTCGCCTATCTCCTTGGACTCACAAGCGCTAACAGCAAGATTGACCTCAAGAAGCCAAGGCTCGTAATCGACTTGAAAAGGGGACTTGCAAACCGGGGAAATAAACATGAAGGATACTACTACAACCCCGACATAAGCGACTACAAAATCTCCCAAATTGAAGCGCACAGAAAAGATGTTGAGAGAATCACGGAGAACCTTACGGCCCTCTTTCTGCACCTGGACAGCAATGACAAAATATCCACAGAACACGTTGATGGATATCATTTTCGCATCGCAGTCACATTCGCGAAGAACTCGGTTATCTTTGAGGAAATGAGAAGATTACGCATCGAAACAAGCCGGAATAAGGTCGTCCCCTTCATTCCGAAGAAGATTCTACGCTCCAACGATGCAGACATCATAAGATCATTTGTGAAAGGATACTGTGACCTAAAAAGCAGGATAAGTGCAAGCGACGGCATATACAAAACACAGCGTGGTAAAAAGGTTTTCAGTTCGCTACGAATGGGTATTAGTATACCACATGATGCTGCGGAACTGCTGAGAGACTTCAAGACGCTACTAAAGAAAATCGGGCTGGAGGAAGGAGTTAGTGTTACTGACCCATCACGCCGTTCGAGAGAGAACCTTATTAGAATCGATGTCCGAAATGTCCCCTACGAGCTTCTGGGCACCCACTGGAGAAGAATATTCTTAAAGGACTTTGTTTTCTATATGAATTCAAAAAGACGCAAATATGAGCCTGGGAAGCATCCCCAACCCATGGGTGAAACACAGCAAAGGGGTTAACCGCCGTGGGCTGATTCAGATTTTCTCTGTCTCCTCCGACACCACGCATCACAACTGCTTTTTCAACACGTCTTCCCATTTCTCGTATGCTTGCTTGTATGCCGCTGCTAATTTCTCGTTGGGGTTGATTGTTTTGACGGGTTTTAGGCCTGTGAATGCTTCTTTTGGGCCTTTGTAGATTCCTGTGCCTATCCCGGCGCCCCGAGCTGCTCCCTGAGAGCCATCCGTATTGAACAATTGCACTGAAGCGCCGGTTACGGTTGCGAATGCCTCGGCGAATAGAGGGCTTAGGAACATATTGGCGTTGCCGGCCTTGACGGTCTTTAGTTCGATCCCCATATCGCGCATTATCCCAAGGCCGTAATTGAGTGCGAAGACGATTCCTTCCTGGGCGGCACGCAGGAAGTGCGGTTTTTTGTGCACGTTGAAGCTCCAGCCGTGGACCGATGCGCCGATGTTTCTATTCTCCAGGGTCCTCTCGGCGCCGTTGCCGTAGGGCAGTATCACCAGGCCGTCCGAGCCGACCGGGACCTCGGCCGCCAACTCGTTCATCTGCGGATAGTCCAGGCCTTCGCCGACAAAGTTGTGCTTGAGCCAGCTATTGAGTATCCCGGTGCCGTTGAGGCACAGCAGGACGCCGTAGCGTGGTTCGTCTTTGGAATGATTGACGTGCACAAAGACGTTCACCCGTGACTTCTGGTCGTAATTTTTCCTATCGCCTACCCCATAAACCACTCCCGAAGTGCCCGCCGTAACGGCAATCTCTCCCGGCTCTAAGACACTGAGCGACAGGGCGTTATTGGGCTGGTCGCCCGCCCGATAGCTGACTTTCGTACCGGCGGCGAGTCCGAGTTCGTCGGCGGCGCCAGGCGTCAATTCGCCCTGCACCGAGAACGTCGGAACTCTCTCGGCAATAAGTTCCGCCGAGACGCCGTAGTTATCGAGGACGAATTCCGCTAATTCGTCACTTTCAAAATCCCACATAATCCCTTCTGAAAGCCCGGATGGGGTGGTCTTTATCTCGCCGGTCATTTTCATTGCGACATAATCGCCGGGCAGCATCATCTTATGAATCTTCGCGAAAACCTGAGGCTCATTTTCCTTGACCCACTTGAGCTTGGATGCGGTAAAGTTGCCGGGCAGATTGAACAGCCTCTTGAGGCACATATCGGGCCCGATATCTTTCGCCGCCTGCTCGCCGATCTCCACGGCCCTGCTGTCGCACCAGATAATAGAGGGCCTGAGCACCTCCTTATTCTCATCAACGACAACCAACCCGTGCATCTGATACGAGATTCCAATCGCCCCAACATCTCCCGGGGCAAACTCGGCGTGGGCCTTTATCTTGCTCGTGGCCGTTTTGACATGCTCCCACCAGGTCTGCGGATGCTGCTCGGCCCAGCCCAACTCTTTGGCGATAATCTCCAGCTCCTTCTCCGGCGAAGTAGCACTGGCCAAGACCTTGCCCGTCTGTGCATCCATCAGCGTCGCCTTGATCGACGAGCTGCCAACGTCATACCCCAACAAAAGCGCCATTTACCTGTCCCTTTCCTTCACCGAAGATTCAAATTCCATTATTTTGTGAAAAACGGGGCATCCCTGCCCCACAGGCCATCCCTGCTATATCGTTCCCCAAAAGATAGCCAATCGCAGCCCACATCATAGCCGCCGCCGGCCGATTGTCAAGCCCCGCCCGCTCATACTCCCACTCGACTACCCACGGGTCCTTTGGTGCACTTTTCAAAGCCCCTCAATTTCCAAAATACTCAATCCAACCCCCGCTCCCACACGGCCAGTTCCTCCTGCAGCGCCGTGACAATATCCCGCCTGCTCGGCGCGAGGTCGTTCTTCTCGCCGAGATCGTCGTCCAGGTTATTACCATTCCACCTAAACCTACAAGATTTGTTTAGAAAGTGCGTGAATGATTCGAAGTAATGGAATAAATATACAAAGATGTACCTGTGTACCGCTTGGAAGTGATATTCGACTAAGAGGTTCCTCTCAATCAAACCTTCTTAGAATATCCAGTTTATCTTTATACTAAAATGGGCTCTCTCGTTCCGAAACTACTTTGCAACAAAGCCCCCATTGAAACGGCCTCTGCCCATTTTATATTGGCGTTAAGGTTATAATAAGTTTGAGGTGGACGCAAATTCTCTTTCGTTAAACTTGACACTTCTCGTAGGGATATGCTTTTTCGATATGGTATGGCATTTTCTAACACAACGGCATAAATCTGGCTTTTACATCTAGTGTACTTATCAAACTCTTCTCTCGTACACCCGATTTGATCGTGAAATCTCTCCCAAACATTTTCAGGTTTATCAACAACTACTCTTTTTATCGATGCTTCACCCACAAGAGAACGTTCACGTCCTGACGCGTATATACTAATTTTACACCCCGTCCACTTTTTGGAGAAACTTCTCCTTATCTCGACCTTTTTCGTTCCCGACACGACCTTCCTTGCATATTCCGCTTTAATACTCATTACAAGTCCGCTATCGAGCGAATGTCCATCCATAAAAAAGGCACGCGCAATCTTCGGAAGTTTTTCCAAAATGGCCGCCCACACTTTATCAAAATCTGATGAGCACCTAAGCTCATCCTCGAACAGCCTATATTGATGTCCCGCTTTGACAGCTTTTGTAAATCCAAACGACTCAAAGAACCTATTCTTTTTCTCCCAAATACTTTCTGGAAGTGTAAAGTGAACTTCCTTCGAAAAATCTCTTATTTCTAATCCCATTAAGGCGAAAAATGCTTCGCCTAGATTAAAGTTTTGTAGATTTTCCTTTATTTTAAGATGGCAGAATTTAGCAGCCTCCCCTCGCTTTACTATTGCAGAAACAGCCGGTTTCTCATCAATATAGCCAACATACCCGATTCTTTCTGAAGCCTTCAAGCCCGCCATAACTTTCTCGTCAAACCACTTCTTAATATTCGGATACATCGGCTCGTTTTCTAATACCAACTCCCGCAATCTCTTCAAATGGTCGGTATCATCGCGCGCATCTGCTTCAGATAGCCTAACAATACTAAAATCACCTTTTTGCGAAAACAAGTGTTCCATTTTTCTCATCCACCTACTATACAACAAGCACGCCTTTAACTAATTTTAACTTCTCCAAGGCGAGAAGAATTTCGACAATAGCAGCTCTTGTTCGTTATAATCATCTTCTTCATCACTTTCCTCTTCCCGTCGATCTTCTGACTCTGGTGGTTCGTAATCCTCCGACATGCGATAAAACTCAAGTCTCGCCAGCTTTTCCTCATCTCTTAAGCTAACGGGAAAACTGTGTTCGCGAACTTCAAACATAAGCGGTGTCCCTTTTTTCCCGTCTCTCCGGTCCTTACCAAAGAAAGGATGCGCAAACCCGGCATAGTGTACGCGCATTTCGCCAATCGTTTCATCGATGGCTCTGGCATAAACTGCTATCCCTTTTGGTAGGCAGAGCCTCTCTTTAGATCTGATAATATAAAAACGAGTTTCTTCTATAAATAATCTTTTTCTCTCATCGACCTGTAAACACTCCCAGTAGTCCACAGGATCGGGTCTATCCGCTTCTTTCTCATGCTTCCATAAATCTATAGGATTTTCTTGTTTCTTGGCACCGAATGCGGAAGCGCAAACACCTGTGCTGCAAATCTGTGTTTCCGACAAATCAACCGATATCATGGGGTCTTCTACTGGTCCTTCTTCATGAAACAATAGAGATTTGCATAGCTCCTTACCTCCCTTCTGCGAATCCCCAGGATGACCATAAAACAAACGAAGTTGTGAGAGAGATATTCCCTCTTTCACCCTTACGTCAAAAGTGATAGGACTTATCTCTAAAAACATCTCAACATGCCTTTCAGACAACTTCTCCGGATCGAAATACTCATAATGATACATCCCGTCCACAATCAGACGCGCAAGCACGTCCACTCTACCGATGGAACTCTTAGCAGTAGCTTGGCCATAAATGGAAGTCTTACGTAACTTGTCAAGCTTCTCGTTTAGACGAAACACATAGGTTTTACCTTTACTTAGATTGAATATACCCACCTGACCGTCAGGTAATTTCTTTGCATAATCCCGATTCTCAAGAATTGTTCTCCTGTATTCGATTCCGGCAGGTTTTATTGAACCACTGAGCATCTCGTAACCTTCATCTGATAGTGTTAAATCAATAGACGAATAGCCGACCGGACCTTTCTTGTCAACGCCCCAATTAGCTACATTCTCAATATAATCATCCGAGCACAGTTGTTTCACCTGCCTCTTAGACAGAACACCCGGAATCCACTCTTTCCAAGGCTCGCTCATTTAATCTCTCTCCATTAACCCAAAAACACGACATGATTTAACAATATTTATAGGACAACTTTGCAAAGGAACATGAAAAAAACAGTTAGCCACTCAATCCCCAAAACCAAAATCCTATTAAGGCAGCTTTATTTTTGAATTATACAATTTTCCAACTCTACCTCAATGCTTTTCTGCAGCTTTTTTTCTGTCCCCAAAATTCTCCAATCCATTGTTGCCTCTAACTCTACCTACGAGCCACAATCAAGGGAGCACGAGCCTCTCCATTGTTCATTCCGAATTCTACACTCTCAATTCCCGAACCACACCAATACGACGCAACGTCCTATAACATTTTAGCGCGGATTAAACTTCCCTATGTTCTCCAATTTAACACAATGTTAATTTCAAAAAAGTGCTGATTTCTTACTAATTTCCGTTAAAAACGCGCGCACTTTGACAAATTTCCGCCAATTTCTGCTCATTTTCTCACCATTTTTCACCCCTTTTTTCTTGCCTATCATAGCCAACCCGCCCAACTCAACAGTGCTGGCCTCGTTTTTAGCTCAAAAATCAATATCCCCATGGAAATGAACCCAAAAAATCCTGAAAAAACCCAATTTCCCCCAATTTTAAAAATTTTCATTTTCCTCCCTGTTAATCTGCGTAAAAAATTTGCGCCTTTCTTATCTAATCTTTTTCGTGTTATTCATATTGCAATTTAACTACCCCGCCGTCTTTGTCGCGCTTTTCAAAGGCCCTCAATTTCCAAAATAATCAATTCAACCTCCGCTTCCCAGGCGGCAAGCTCGTCCTGCAGTGACTTGACAATGTCCCGCCTGCTCGGCGCAAGGTCGTTCTTCTCGCCGAGATCGTCGTCGAGGTTAAAGAGTTTTCTATTCTTGCCCTGCACCAAGAGTTTCCAGGGTCCTTTGCGCACGGCCCTTTGCGTTCGGTAGCGCCAGAACAGTGTCCGCTTGGGCAGCGTCCTGCCTTCGAAGAGCATCCCGGTCAGATCCACGCCGTCGAGCTCGAGACCCGTCGGCAGCTTTGCACGGGCAAGGGAGACCATCGTGGGAAATAGGTCCATCCCTAAAACCGTCTGGTCGATAACCGCCCCGGCCTTTATCCGTCCACGCCAGTACGCAACCGCGGGGACCCGGTGTCCGCCCTCCCAGAGACTGCCCTTGAAACCGTTCAAAGGCACGTTTGTACCGTTCTTGCTGGCGCCATTGTCCGAGCAGAAAAAGATAAACGCCTCTCGCTCTAAGCCCAGGCGCCGGACCGTCTCGACAATCCGCCCGATGCCCTCGTCCATCACCTCGACCATCTCCTTGTAGGCACGGGCAATATCGGAACGAGGGGTCTTTTTGCCGATCTTGCCGCCGCCAAGCCGTTCGGGCGGGTCCTTTCGGCCTTGATAAGGATAGTGCGGCGCCTCGTGGGGCAGATACAGACAGAACGCCCGATCCTTATGCCGTTCGATAAAATCTATCCCGTGCTTTGTGATAAGGTCGGTGACATAGCCTTGCTCCGGGACCTTCTGAAGGTTCTCCCACCAGTCCTCGATGCCCGCGCCGTCGAAGTGCGAATGATAATCGACGTTGCCGCTGACGTACCCGCGAAACTCGTCGAACCCCTGCTTGGCAGGATTGAACTCGACGTTATAACCCAAGTGCCACTTCCCGAAGATTCCGGTGACGTATCCTGCCTTTTTGAGCACTTCGGCAAACGTAATCTCGCCGAGCGGCATCCCAGTCTCACGTGCCGGCCCCTTGGCATAGACGACTTCATCGATGCCGCATCTCTGCTGATAGCGTCCGGTCAAAAGCGCCGCGCGCGTCGGACTGCACACCGGGCCGTTGGAATGATAATCCGTGAACCGCATCCCGCCTTTTGCCAGTGCATCGATATTCGGCGTCTTGATTTTCCTATGGCCGTAGCATCCGACCTCGCCATAGCCCAAATCATCGGCCATAATCAAAATAATATTCGGCCG
>CAYWOD010000108.1:0-11612 GCA_964459805.1 uncultured Pirellulales bacterium | reverse complement strand
GAACGACGCCGAGAGCTGGCGACCAGCACCCCCCAGCCCCGGCACGCCATAACGAAATTGCAGCAGCCAATGAAAAACCCGATGACGCGCTTCGACCTGCCCGCATCCAGGCGCCTCGTGCGGTACGGCACAATGAGTCTCCTTTGATAGAAGCTGCTATCGACTGCCTGACTTGATGCGCCATTTCTCCCGGTATTCGACGACAGGACAGTTATTGCCTGTGGTCAGTCAATGCGTTATTATGGATTCCAGCCTTATTGCAATGTTATGATTGGTTACGATGGGAATTACTATGGGTGCCGCGATTAGGACAATTCTGGTGGTTGCTGCTCTGGTTGGAGTCTGCATAATTCTTGCGGTACTGACACTCCGCCGGCCGGAAGCTGCGGACACCGAAGGCACCACAGGCCCTGTGCAGCCGAAAGTGGTTGTTCAAAGCCAGGATAGCTGGCCTATGTTTCGCGGCGGGCAGAGGCTTTTGGGCGGGGCGTCGGGGACTTTGCCGGATTCTATGTCACTTGCCTGGAGATTCAAGACGGCCCGCCGGATCAAGTCGTCGCCGGCAATCGCCGATGGGCTTGTCTTTATAGGCTCGGCCGATGCAAATGTCTATGCGGTCGATTTGGAGACCGGGGACCAGGTTTGGGAATACCAAACGAGCGATGAGATCGAGGCCGCGCCTTGCGTGGTTGACGGTTCGGTTTTCATAGGGACATTGGACGGTTATCTATACGCCCTTGACGCCAACAGCGGCTCTTTCAAATGGAAGTTTCAGACGGATTCGCAGATATCGGGCGCCGCCAATTGGACCCGCTCACCGGACGGGCGGAGCATTTGGGTGCTGGTGGGCAGCTACGACAACGTAGTATATTGCCTGAATTCGGCCGATGGTAACGTTGTATGGACCTATGAAACGGGCAACTATGTGAATGGCTCGCCCGCCGTCGATGCCGGCTGGGCGGTCTTCGGGGGCTGTGACGCTCTGATTCACGTTGTCTCTGTGGCCGACGGCAGCGAGGTCAAGCAAATCGATACGGGGGCCTATATCGCGGCCTCGGCGGCTATTCTCGAAGGGCAGGTGTACGTCGGAAATTACGACAACGAGTTCATCAAGGCCGACATCGCCGCCGGCGAGATCCTCTGGAAGTATGCCTGCGAAGATGCGATTTTCTCTTCGCCTGCGGTCGGGGATGATGTCGTTGTCTTTGGCGCAAGAGACAAGCTGGTGCACTGTATCGGCCGGGACAACGGCAAGATGGTCTGGACATTTCAGACATTGGGCGAAGTTGACAGCTCGCCCGTCATCTGTGGTGATAAGGTGGTTGTCGGCTCCGAAGACGGGAGGCTTTATATGATAAGGCTGTCGGACGGCGGCGGGGTTTGGTCGTATGAGATCGGTCGGCCTGTTACCTCTTCGCCCGCGGTGGCCAAGGGGATGATTGTTGTCGGCAGTGACGATGGCTGTTTGTATGCTTTTAAGGCAAAGCAGTAGAGTCGGGGCCCCGGACCTATGAGAATTGTGCAGATAACACCGGGCTCAGGTGACAGCTTCTATTGTGAGAATTGTCTGCGCGATGCGGCCCTGGTTACTGCGATGCGCAAGTTGGGGCACGATGTCCTCATGGTCCCGTTGTATCTGCCGCTGAGCGTTGACAAGAGCGAGACCGTCCGTTGTTCGCCGATTTTTTTCGGTGGTATCAACGTGTACCTGCAGCAGAAGTCCGCTCTTTTTAGAAAGACCCCCCGCTGGATCGACCGCCTGTTCGATTCGCCCAGGCTCTTGGGCTGGGTCGCCCGCAAGGCGGAAATGACCGGTGCGCGAGACCTTGGCCGGATCACAATATCGATGCTGCAGGGCGAGCAGGGCCGACAGATAAAAGAGTTGGACAGGCTCGTCCAATGGTTGGGCGCTGAAGGAAACAAAGCTGATGTAGTCTGCTTGTCCAACATTCTTCTGGCGGGGCTGGCAAGGCGTATCAAAGACAAGCTCGGCGTGCCGATTGTGTGCCTCCTTCAAGACGAGCACGGCTTTCTTGACGGATTGGCCTCGCCCTACGCGGAAAAGGCGTGGGAAATACTTGCCCAGCGGTCGAGGGACATGGATGCGTTTATTGCGGTGAGCAAATACTACGCCGGTTTTATGCAGCAAAGGCTGGAGCTTGACGCGGCCCGCATGCGCGTTGGGTACGTGGGCGTTTCATTAGATGGATACAAGCCGCGGAACACGCAGCCCCAAACACCCACCATCGGTTTTCTTTCCCGGATGTGCTCCAGTAAGGGCCTGGATACTCTGGTTGAAGCATTCATCATACTCAAAAAGAATGATAAATTGAAAAATGCGAGGCTGCGGATGGCCGGGGGGCACAGCGCAAATGACAGGGCGTTTCTAAGCCGGATTCGACGGCAGTTAAGCTCTTGCGGGCTGATTGATGATGTCGAGTTCTTAGTCGATTTCGACCGGGACGCCAAGCTCGCATTCCTGAGCAGCCTTTCGGTGCTGACCGTGCCGGAGAAGCAGCCTGCTGCTTACGGGTTGTATGTGCTTGAGGCCCTTGCGGCGGGCGTGCCGGTGGTGCAGCCGAAAAGCGGCGCCTTTGGCGAGCTGCTAAAGATGACCGGGGGAGGTGTGCTCTGCGAGCCCAATAATGCACCTGCCCTGGCCTCTGCGATGGAGCCGTTGTTGCTCGACCCGGATTATGCCGGGCAATTAGGCCGAGAGGGCCGAAAAGCCGTATTTGAAAAATTCAACATTGAGCAAACTGCGCAGGAGATGGTGCGTATATACGAAGGAATCGTAGAGCAATTTCGGCGAGGTTAATCATGCTCGAACTTGTTAGCGTGGCGAAAAGTTATGAGTCCCTGGGTGACAGAGAGGACCTTTGTGTCCTGAAGGATATCACCATCAAGCTCGAACAGGGTCAAGCCCTGGTGATAGTCGGGCCATCGGGCAGCGGCAAGAGCACACTGCTCAATATCATAGGGACGCTTGACCGTCCGTCGGCGGGGCGGGTATTGTTTGACGGCAGGGATCTTGCCGAGCTGGACGATACGGAGCTTGCCCGGATTCGCAATCGGGATATCGGCTTCGTTTTTCAGTTGCATCATCTGCTGGGCCAGTGCACCGTGCTCGAAAATGTTTTAGTGCCGACGCTTGTCGATAAGGGCCGGGTTTCAAAAAGAGAAGTTCACCAAAGGGCGGTTAGCCTGCTGGAGCGTGTGGGGCTTGGCGGGCATCTGCTGCATCGTCCGGGCGAGCTCTCCGGAGGAGAGCGCCAGCGGGTGGCGGTTGTGAGGGCTTTGATAAATAAGCCGAGGCTGCTGCTTGCCGATGAGCCGACCGGCTCGCTGGATGAGGATTCTTCGCGGAATATAGCCGAGCTGCTGGTGGAGCTCAACCGCAGCGAGCAGGTTACGTTGATTGTGGTGACACATTCGCTGGGCCTCGCCGAGCGCATCGGGCAGGTTATGGAATTGAGCAATGGCCTGTTGAAAAATAGGAGCGGGACATGAGCTTGTGGGGACTTGTCAAAAGAAGTCTTCGCTTCTATTGGAGGACGAACCTGGGAGTCATGCTTGCCGTTATGGTCAGTACGGCTGTGCTGACGGGTGCTTTGGTTGTGGGCGATTCGGTGCGTCACAGTCTAATGATGATGGCCGAAGCTCGATTGGGCGCGACACAGCTTGCCCTTGTTTCACAGAACAGATTCTTCAGGGCTGAATTGGCCAATGAGCTGGCGGCGGAGCTGAATCTGACCGTCGCTCCGGTGTTACAGTTGCGCGGCCTGATTGCCAACAGCGACGGCACGAGGCTGGCAAACAGAGTGGAGGTGCTCGGTGTTGACGAGCGTTTCTTCGAGATTGGAGCAAATGCCGATGGCGAGCCGTTTGGCGCCGATTGGAGCGGGGGCGTTGTTTTGAACGAGCCGTTGGCCGAGAGGCTGGGCGTCGAACCAGGCGATCAAGTCAAGCTGCGCATAGAAAAACCGGGACTGATGCCGCGCGAAGTGCCTCTGACGCCGGACTCGGATTTGTCGGCCCTTTTTCGCCCCACAGTAAGGGCGGTTGCCGGCAAATCACAATTCGGTCGCTTCAGCCTGCAGGCCAATCAAGCTGCTCCGTTGAACGTCTTTGTGCCGATTCAATGGCTGCAGGAGAATCTCGGTCACAGTGCTCAGGCCAACATGCTTTTGGTAGCAGCCGGTCATAAGGACGGCATAATTGTTGAAAAGGCCAATGCGGCAATCGGCAAGCAATGGCGGCTTGGCGACGCCGCCCTTGAGCTTCGCAAGCTGGACAGGCAGCGGGCACTTGAAATACGCAGCAGGCGGATATTCATTGACCGGCCCCTCGCTGAGGCCGCGACCGGAGCCGGCGACCGCGCGGTTGGAATCCTGACATATTTTGTAAACGAATTGCGTCTTGGCGAGAAGGCCGCTCCGTATTCTATGGTGGCCGCTATGGTGCCGGAGGCAAATGGCCTTATTGGCCGGGATATGAAGGATGACGAAATCCTGATTAACCAGTGGCTTGCCGAAGACCTCGGGGCCGAAGTGGGAGATTCGATAGAGCTTGCGTATTTCGTCGTTGGGCCGATGCGGAAACTCCACGAGCAAAAATCCGGTTTCAAAATTCGCAAAATACTGCCTATGGACGGACCCACTGCGGACCGTGATTTGATGCCGGATTTCCCCGGCCTGGCCGATGTCAGTAATTGCAGGGACTGGGAGCCTGGTATTCCTATCGACCTCGATAAGATACGCGACAAAGACGAGACATACTGGGACAAATATCGTGGCACGCCCAAGGCGTTCGTTACGCTCAAGGCCGGCCAGGCTATGTGGGCCAACAGGTATGGAAACATAACAGCCATACGCTACCCGCTCGGCAGCGGACCGGGGCAAGACATTGCACGCAAGCTGCTCAGTGCCGTCGATCCTGCCTCGGTGGGATTGTTCTTCCAGCCGGTACGTCAGCGCGGCGCAAAGGCCGGAGGCGGATCGAGTTATTTCGGCTGGCTTTTTCTCGGCATGAGTATGTTTCTTATCGTCGCGGCGGTAGTCTTGACGGGCCTTTTGTTTGTGTTCGGCGTCGAGAGCCGCGGCGAGCAGGTCGGAATGCTGTTAGCGGTGGGATTCTTGCCGAAGCTGGTCAGACGGCTGCTGTTTATCGAAGGCGGGCTTGTGGCGCTGGCCGGCGCAATTGCAGGGACGGCGGCGGCACTGCTTTATACGAAAGCTATGATGTACGCACTTTCGGCTGCGATAAGCGGCTCGGCTATGTATCTCCACGCCAAAGCACTCACCCTGATTGCCGGGGCGTTGTTGGCGATCGTTATTTCCTTGGTCGCGGTATGGCTGGCTTTGCGCAAACAGGTCTCGAGGCCCGCGCGCGAGCTTCTGGCCGGTGCGGCCCAGTGGCAATTTCGCTCTGCTAAGCGCTTCTCCCGGGGGCGGATTGGGCTGGCGGTTGCGGCGGTCGCGACTCTGGGGGCGCTGGTGCTGCTTGCCGTGGTGGCCGGTGGTGACAGCGGCGCGGTTGCCGGGGCGTTTTTCGCGGCCGGCGCCTTGCTCTTGACTGCCGGGCTTGCGCTGACCGGGGCGTTACTCAAAACGCTCGCCGGCGGTTGGAAAAAGCCTGTCTCATCGTTGGCCGGTCTGGGGCTGCGCAATTCCACAAGACGAAGCGGGCGGAGCCTGGCGGTTGTGACCTTGCTCGCCTGTGGCATCTTTCTGCTTATAGCGGTGGAGGTCTTCAGGCACGATCCGCTGGCCGGCGCCGAGAGACGCGACTCGGGTACGGGGGGATTTGCATTATTTGGTGAATCCGCCATAGGGATTCTGCACGACTTGAACACCGATTCCGGGCGCGAATCAATGGTTGTCGATAGCGATGTCCTTGAGGGCGTTGAGATAGTCCAGTTGCGCGTTCGCGATGGAGACGATGCGAGCTGCTTCAACCTCAACCGTGCGCAGACGCCGCGTTTGTTGGGCGTTCAGCCGGAGCAACTGCTCAATCGCGGCTCTTTTAGTTTCGCCGATGCCAAGGCCGGTGCCGACAAGGAAACCGCCTGGGACTTGCTTAATGACCACGAGGACGAAGACGTCGTTCCGGCCGTTGGTGATTACCCGACAGTTAAGTGGGCGCTGGGCAAGTCTATAGGGGACGAGATCGAGTACAGCGATGAGAAAGGGCGAAAGTTTCGGCTTCGCCTGGTTGGAATGCTGAAAAACTCAATCCTACAGGGCAGTCTGATTATTGCCGAAGATCAATTCGTAAAGCGTTTCCCATCGGAGGATGGATACCGCGTGCTGCTTATCGACACACCGGCCGATAAGGTCGAGGCGGTGGCCGACCACCTTTCTTTGCGATTGACGGATTTTGGATTGGCGCTTACATCTGCCAGGCAGCGTTTGGCGGCCTTTAGTGAAGTTGAAAACACGTATCTTACGATATTTCAGATATTGGGTGGTTTGGGGCTCATTCTCGGCAGTGTGGGGCTGGGGCTCGTTGTGCTTCGCAACATGCTCGATAGGCGAAATGAGCTTGCAATGTTGCGAGCAGTAGGGTTTAATAAAGTGTCGCTAAAACGGATGGTTTTTTATGAGCATTTGGGGCTTGTGCTGGCCGGCTTAGTATGCGGAGTTGCCGCGGCGCTGGTCGCGGCCGGACCCGCTCTAAAATCACCCGGAGCGCCGGTGTCCTATCTTGCGCTGGCGCTGATGGTTGCCGCCATAGCTTTCAGCGGTATGGTGTGGATACGGATTGCCACGGTATTTGCGCTTAGCGGAAAGATGTTGGATGCGTTGAGAAATGAGTAGCTCCGCAAAAGCAAGTGACGAGGATGCCATGAAGCTTCTTGCCGGGACAATACCGGTTGCATTAGCGATTGCCGCACTAATATCGATGTACGTTTGGTTCAACCGGGATGCGGGGCCGGAACTTGCTCTGCGATTGCCGGGCGCCGACAATAGGCCGAAAAAGCTTGTCGGTGAGGACGAGCCAGCAAAGATAAGCGGCACATTGCTCAAGTCCGATGGTGTCCCCGCTGATTTGCCGGGCGCCTGGCCGCGGTTTAGGGGTGCGAACTTCGACGCAATAAGCAGCGAAGAGTTCACCGTCGAGAGGAGCTGGCCACAGCAGGGCCCAAAGGCCCTGTGGTCCGTTGAGCTGGGGGAAGGTTACGCCGGGGCCGCTGTCTTGGCAGGGCGCGTGTATGTCGTCGATTATGACCAGGAGAACCTGGCCGATGCCATTCGATGCCTCTCGCTTGCGGATGGCAAAGAAATCTGGCGGTATTCTTATCCCGTCAAGATCAAACGTAATCACGGCATGAGCCGGACCGTACCGGCGGTCACCGAGAAATACCTCCTGGCACTGGGGCCCAAGTGTCACGTTACGTGCCTCGATTCGACTACGGGCGAGTTTCGCTGGATGCTGAATTTGGTCGGGCAGTTCAACGCCAAAGTGCCCCCCTGGTACGCCGGACAGTGCCCGCTCATTGACCACGGAAAGGCGATAATTGCCGTCGGCGGAGAACCATTGATGATCGCGGTCGATTGCGAGAGCGGCGAGATCGTCTGGCAGAGCCCCAACCCTCGTCGCTGGACGATGACGCATTCGTCGATAATACCCACCGAATTCGCCGGTAAGCCTATGTACGTTTGTTGCGCCAGCGGAGGAGTGGCCGGCATCTCGCCAAGCGACGGGAGCATCTTGTGGGAGACCACCGAATGGAAAATCCGCATCGCAAACGCTCCGACACCAGTGGTGGTGGGCGATGGCCTGATTTTTCTCTCCGGAGGATACAATGCCGGAAGTATGATGCTGCGATTAACTGAGCAGGGCGATGAGATAATCGCGCAGCCGGCCTTTCGGCTTGAGCCGGAAGTATTCGGCTCCGCTCAGCATACGCCTATCTTCTATAACGGCCATATTTACGGGGTCCGCCCCGACGGGCAGTTGACCTGTCTCGATCTGGACGGCAAGGTCGTATGGACCAGCACGAGCGCGCACAGATTTGGACTCGGACCATATACTATCGTCAACGGACTAATCTATGTTATGAATGACTCCGGACTGCTGACTTTGGCGCAGGCCGACCCTTCGGGTTATGTGCAGCTTGCTCAGGCCAAAGTCCTCGAAGGGCCGGATTCCTGGGGACCTATGGCAATCGCCGCTGGCAGACTGATTGTGCGCGATCTAAAGCGGATGATATGTCTTGACATCGCGCAGTGACAGCCTCGTCGGGTTGAATGTGAGCTGCGGCATCGCCTTGCCCGCGACGTAGTTGGGTTTTGTGTGATTTTGAGTACAGAAATGGTAAGAAATGAGAAGAACACCGCCTGGAAGGCCATGCCGCCCGGAGCGACAACGCAAAACGTATTGGTGGGGCTGCTTGTTGGAGCGGCTATTGTCATTTGCGTTGTGGCCGTGTGGCGGCTTGACGTGACCGGCGAAAGCGGCAGCGGTCTTGGAAAACAGTTCACCTACGATATTAAAGACCTGGCGAAGATTGACCCGAACCTGATTCTGTACGAAGAATCGGGCCGGCCAATCGGTACCGGCTTTGCCGGTTCAAGCGCTATTGTAGTGGGCCCGGAGGGGTCCCTTTACGTGGCCGGAGACAAGGCCGTTCACATGTTCGGAGAAACCGGCAATCTGGTCGGTAAGGTCGAGCTCGCCGATACGCCGAGATCTCTGGCCGTCTCGCAGGCCGGCGAGATATATGTTGGGATGAAAAACCACGTCGAAGTCTATGAAAGACAAGGCAATCAACTGGCAGCCTGGGACAGTCTTGGTGAAAAGGCTGTTTTGACAGGTATAGCCGTCTCGAAAAATGATGTGTTTGTCGCCGATGCCGGCAATCGCATTGTCCTGCACTATGATACCGCGGGAAAGTTAATCAACCGCATCGGCGGCAAAGATGAGGATAGGAATATCCCGGGTTTTGTGATACGGAGTCCTTATTTCGACCTTGCAGTTGCCCGAGATGGACTGCTGCGAGTGGTCAATCCCGGACGCCATCGTATTGAAGCCTACACGTTCGATGGTGATCTTGAGTTTTACTGGGGCCAGTTCTCACGGAGTGTGGAAGGGTTCTGCGGGTGCTGCAATCCGGTGAATTTCGCCATACTTGAAGATGAAAGTTTTGTCACCTGTGAAAAGGGCCTGATAAGGGTCAAGATTTACGATGTGGAGGGTGTTTTCGTCGGTGTCGTGGCCGGGCCCGAGCAATTAGTCGAAGGCGGCGCCGCCGCCGTTTGCAAATTCCCCGCCCAGGGTCAGGCCGTAGCTTTTGACGTCGCCGTCGATGCCAAAGGCCGCGTCTTCGTGCTGGATACCGTTAAGAACATCGTCAGAATCTATAGCAGGAAAAAGGCAGGCTAATGAGTAACCGTTTTGAAGATGTAGCAGGGGCATCCTGCCCGTGTTTTCGAAATCATCGGCAGGATGCCGATGCCACAGCGAGCCGTCGGCAGTTGTTTACCGGCGTGCTGAGGTGCGCCTCTTTGGCGCTCTTGTGTGTTGGCGCAGCCTCACTTCTTGCCAAAAGATACAGGTTAATGCGGGAAGGTATTTGCATCAATGACGGACTTTGTAAGGGCTGCGAGCTTTTCGAGACGTGCTGTCTGCCGCGGGCTTCGTCTGCAAAGAAGGCTTTGAAAGAATAAACGATGGCTGAGAATAAGAACAATATCTCCAGACGTGATTTACTAACAAATGGTTTCTGGGGGACCTGTTTGGCCGGCCTCGGTGGATTGGCAGGCTTATTGGCAGGCAGGCTTAGAAAAACCCGTACTCTTTGGCAGATTGATCCGAATATATGCATCGCCTGCGGCAACTGTGCGACACGTTGTGTGTTGGAAGAGTCCGCCGTTAAGTGTACGCACGATTTTGAAATCTGCGGATACTGCGAGATATGTTTCGGTTTCTTCGAGCCCGAACCCTATGACATCACCGAGGGAGCGGAGAATCAAAGCTGTCCTACCGGCGCGATAAAGCGAAAGTATATCGAGGACCCCTATTACGAGTACACGATTGACGAATCATTATGTATCGGCTGCGGCAAATGCGTCAAAGGCTGCATGACTTTCGGCAACGGCGCGCTGTTTCTTCAGGTGCGTCACGACCGCTGCTTGAATTGCAATGAGTGTTCCATTGCCGCAGCTTGTCCTTCAGGGGCATTCAAGCGGGTTCCCGCAGAGACGCCTTACATACTTAAGAAGGTGGACCACGCTTGATGATACGCTTCGGCCATATCATAATCGCCACAGCCGTCGTTGTGAGCCTGTGCGCGGTTGTATCAGGGCAGCACGGGCTTCCAGCCCGTGAAAACACGGCCAAGATCGCCGTGCCGCAACGTTTTCCGCCGCCCGAATTTGAAAGCGGCTATGAGATGCCGCCCAGCCCTGCTGCCCCTCATCCACGCCAGGGCATCTACGAATATATAGATGTTGCGGTCCTTTTGGCAGCGCTCACCCTGGCCTCGTATCTGGTTCTAAAGAGACGCAGCCGCCGAGCGATATTTGTGCTGATGGTGTTCTCTTTGATTTACTTCGGCTTTTGGCGCAAAGGCTGTGTCTGCCCCATAGGAGCGACTCAAAACATTGTTCTGTCGATTTTTGACCGCGACTATGCGGCGCCGATTACGGTTTCGGCCTTTTTCCTGCTGCCGCTTATATTCACGCTTTTCTTCGGCAGGGTCTTTTGTTCGGCCGTTTGTCCCCTCGGCGCGATCCAGGATTTGGTTCTGCTGCGTCCGGTCTCGGTGCCCGACTGGCTGGCCGGCGGTCTGCGGGTCTTTGCCTACCTCTACCTGGGCCTGGCGATCCTCTTTGCCGCCACCGGCAGCGCGTTTTTGATATGCAGATATGACCCGTTTGTTGCATTTTTCAGGGTAAGTGGAAACCTGAACATCCTGATAATCGGGGCCTGCTTCCTCGTGGTGGGCCTGTTCATAGGGCGTCCTTACTGCCGGTTCTTCTGTCCCTATGGTGTGATTCTCAGGCAGCTTTCACGCCTCTCGAGATGGCGCGTAACTATCACGCCCGATGAGTGCATTGGGTGCCGGTTGTGTGAGGATGCCTGTCCTTTTGGCGCTATCAGAAAGCCTGCGGACGAATGGTCTGCCGGCGACTATGCCAGGGGCAAAAAGAGACTGGCGTTGTTGATTCTTCTGTTGCCTGTTCTGATACTTTTTTGTGGGTGGGCCGGCGCCCGGTTCAAAAACGTGATGTCCCGGATGCATGCCACGGTCCGATTGGCCGAACGCATCTACTTGGAGGAAGCGGGCGAAGTTGAGGGGACTACGGATGCCGGCTTGGCTTTCAGAGCAACAGGCCGAGAAGTCAAGGACCTTTACGAAGAGGCTTCAGGCATCCGCGGGCGGTTCGCAGTTGGCGGCTGGCTTCTCGGCGGATTTATGGGACTCGTGATCGGCGTTAAGCTCGCCGCCGTCTCCGTCTGGCGTCAGAGGACGGATTACGAAGCCGATAGGGCCGGCTGCCTGGCCTGCGGCCGATGTTTCAAGCACTGCCCCAGAGAACGACTCAGACTTAAAAAAAAGAGTTTTGCAAAATTGGAGGTTAGGCCTACTTAGAAAAGAAAAAATC
>CAYWOD010000107.1:0-11685 GCA_964459805.1 uncultured Pirellulales bacterium | reverse complement strand
CCAATGTAGAGGCCGATGTGGGTGACAGAGTAATTCATCAGTTGCGACAGCAGCGACTCGGCTGTTACCAGCGGTTCTTGCAGGGCAGCCAGGGCACAAAGCTCCTTGTTTACGTGCCGTTCATAGTAATGCGCCAATAGCGTGGCTGTTCTGAGAAGATGAAAAACGACGCTTATGTGCCCTCTTAGAACAGGCAGGTCCGTATCCAGGTCCTCTACTTCGGTGCCTGAGACGAACGTATCATAAAGTGACTGAAGGTTGTGGAATCGAAGTTCGAGACTCCGCAGACTTTCCTCGGTTACGGAGTCGGATGCGTAGGAGGCGTATTCTTTGGGCTTTGCTTTGCCGGCGGCACGGACTCTTTGGCTGTCGGCGGCTAAGTTCAAAAAGGCGGTCGCCAGCAGAGTGACCGTCTCGGAGACCGTTTCGGTTCTGCGTGCGGTGCAGTCGTGGGGCAATCGGCCTGGAGGAAGCTCTTCGGAGTAAGATCTCTCACGCAAGCTTTCCGGTGGAACCGAGAGTTCGAGCTGCTCGGCCTTAGTGAGCATTTGCCTGGCCGTCCGTGAAAGCACGTCGCCGGTGAAATCGAGCGCATTTTCTGTGGCCTTGACAAAATCGTGCTCAATCGGCAGCAGGCGATAGGCCGGCAGTGCGTGCTGGATGTGGAGCAATTCGTAACCGACGTCGGAAAAGAGCTTGATTGCCGCCGTCAGCGACCCGAACACACACCACTGGCAGTTGTTGCGTGCATCGTAGGCGTCGAGAAGCTCCTCGATCTGCATGGATTGCGAAAGAAACTCGCCCAGGAACGGACGCGTTAGGACTTCATTGATCGATTCGCACCGGGACAGATAGCTCGCAAGGCCGAGCAGCGTCCGGGCACGTTTTGCTATCAACTCCTGAAAACCTCTATCGGAGATTGTCAGTGGATCCATTGACCCGCTCCTGCGTCGCTCGCCAACTGTCTTGAATCAAAGTGGAAATGGTAAACCGTTTTCACGTATTCTTTTTCTTCAGGGGGATTATTTCCGGCTCGCCGAAACCTTTGGGGATCTTGAGTTCGAAGACTCTCTTGTCTATCTTTTTATTAACCTTCGGCTTGAGAAATTTTATTTCATAAACATCCTCTTCGGTTGAGACGGCTACAACTTTTGTCGGAAGCCCCAGCTTCTTATCGATCCAGAAATCGAGAGAGACGTAATCATCCTTATAAGTCGAATTCGGCTTAACCTTCAGATGTAGTTGAATAAAACTTGTTGGTTTGTCTTTTTTCTGCTCGACGAGTGTTACCTCGAACTGTTTTTTCAGATTTTCTATTTTTGTAAAGCCTATTAAAGGCAGCTTCTTACTGGCGAGCTCAAACACGTCCGCAGGTTTGTTCGGCTCATGCGGCTTGGTCAACTGGTAGTACTTGATTTCTTCTATTTGATGATTGATGTGCACAAGCCAGAAGCCCTCGAACTTGTAGCCGGCGCCGGTCAGCAGATTGCCGTCAAGGACGATATAGTCCTCTACGTATTTCTGCTGTTTTTCGTCGTCCTGTTTGAGTGTTTGAAAGTTTATCCTCAGTTCCGATTTCTTGCCGGACTTTGTATAGTACAGAATCCCTTTTCTCAGGGCCTCTGATTCAAGCAACGGCTGGGTGAATTTGTATTCGAGCTGTGCCTGGTAGGACTTGAGCTGCAGGGTTTTATTATTCAGTTGTTTGAGGACTGCATCGACGGGATCGGCTTTTACCTGCCGGGGCGGTGGGGCTTGGAGATTTTTGTCGGGACCGCAGGTTTTTGCGTTTTCTGTGGCGCTGCAGGCGCCGACCGTCACTAAAAAGGTGAGAACTATAACAGCGACAATCTTCTTGTCCATTGTTTTGCTTCCTTATTCTATGGGTTCCAAAGCCGTGCTTTATTTGTTATCTTCGACAATTTGGAGTATCTGGCTGATGTTTTCAACACAAAAATCCGCGTGTTCGGCGAACTCGTCGGCCTGGGTGTGATTAGCCAGCAGGACTGCAACGGCCCCGGCGGCCTTTGCGCAGAGCAGATCGAAGAGATAATCACCCACCAGCAGGGTCTCCTGCGGCTCTACGCCAAACTGCCGAGATAATCGCAACACGCCAAAGGGATCGGGTTTTACGGGGCCGGCTTCTCTATCAACAATCGCATCGAACTGCAGGTTGTGCTTGCGGGCGATGGCCAGGGCATTGCTCGCCTTGTTGCGCGTCAGTATTCCGATGTGAATACCCGCCCGGCGAAGTGCCGAAAGCGTCTCTCTAGCGCCGGCGTTGAGCCTGGACTGCGTTACCGCCTCTCGCTCGTGACGATGCAGTATTTCTTCGGCCCGGCGGCGCTCTTGAAGGGACATTTTTTCCATTGACTCGAATACCGGCCCGGAGTCCCTGGCCAGGCCCATCTCCTCTCGAATGGCATCGAAGTCAAAGTACGGCTGGGTAATTGTGCCGTCCAGATCAAATATCACAGCTTTAATTGACATATGTTCTATAATATAAGCCCGAAATTCGAATATCGGAATCCGAAACAAGCTCAAAATCCAAATACCAAATGCTCAAAACTTCACTTGCTCTTTCGCAGGATGTAGCCAAAGATACTTGTAAGCTCGGTGGTTTCTTTTGCCAGTCCTTTCCTGTTCAATTTCCAGGTCATATTGTTTTGTATTTTTGTCGTTTGAATTTGTTTCGTGCCTCGGATTTCAAGTTTCGGATATATGCTTTATATTGGTTCTTTTTCGTCGGATTCGCCTTTGAGCCAATAATCGAACCACTCGACGAGGGTGTTGTAGAATTGGATCAGATTATGGGGTTTTCGGACGCCATGGCCTTCATCAGGGAAATAGAGCAGTTTGCTTTCGATGCCGCGGCGTTGTAGGGCAGTGAACGTCGCAATGCCCTGTGTATCGGGCACACGAAAGTCGTGCTCGCCGTGGACCACCAGGGTGGGAGTCTTCCAATTTTGCACGTAGTTGGCGGGATTATGCTTTTGGTAATTTTCCGGCCGCTGCCAGGGAGTTCCATTGAAATCCCATTCGGGAAACCACAACTCCTCAGTGGAATAATACATGCTTGGCAGATCAAAAAGGCCACAGATATTCACGAGACAGCGGAAGCGATCGGGCCAGTTGCCGGCGATCCAATTCATCATGTAGCCCCCGTAGGAGCCGCCGCTGGCCCCGATTCGTTTTCCATCCATCCAGGGATATTTTTTCAAGGCGGCCGCGAGTCCTTTCTGCAGGTCTTCGAGAGGTTTGCCGCCCCAGTCGTTGTTGATGGAATCGGTGAAGGCCTGGCCATACCCCGCCGAACCATGATAGTCAATCATGACAACGGCATAGCCCTTGCCGGCGAAGATCTGATGTCCAGCGAACCTGTTCAAGGAAGATGCCTGCGGCCCGCCGTGGACGCTAAGAATCACAGGGTATTTTTTTTCTGCATCGAGACCGACTGGTTTCACGACATAGCCATAGACGGTTTCGTTATTCCAACCGCGAAACGTAAATTGTTCGTCCTCGCCCAAGCGAAGGGCGGCCAGTTTTTCCCGGTTGAAATACGTGAGCTGCCGCCGATCACTGCCATCGGGGTTCACCGAGTATAGTTCCGGAGGATGAGAGCGATCGTTCCAGGTGAACAAGATACGATTCTTGGTCACGCTCGGCGCACCGACCGAGCCCTTTTTGATCAAGATCTCGACCTTATCGGTTTTGCAGTCGAGACCAAACAAACCGACCTGACCGGTATCGACGGGGGTGGTATAGATTGTCTGCCCATCAGGAGAGAATCTTAACACTGCGAAACCGAACCACATCCAAATGGAAAGGTCCCGACCAGGAGCGAGCACCCGCTCTTCTCCCATCGGCCACGAACGCAAGATAATTTGTACATTGTCGGATTCATAACCCAGCCGAGAGGTTGCCAGATAGGCTAAGGTCCTGCCGTCGGGCGAAAACGTGGGTGCGGTATCCCAGGCGGGATTGGCGGCAGTGATATTCTCCGGATCGCGAGAACCATCAATAGGAACTCGGTAGAGGTCAAAATTGGTGGACCAGGCTTCCTTTTCGCCTACGTTTCGGGAGGCAAAGATCAATTCGCGGGCATGGATGCTAAAGGTAAATTCCGCAGAGTCGCCAAAGGGTTTGGAAGGACAGTCGGCATCCATCCCTTTCATGACGTCGATTGGCTCGCCGCTGTCAACCGGCATCACAAAGAGATGGGAGCGTCGGCCATCCGCCCACACGTTCCAGTGGCGGACTAATAACCTATCGTAGATACGACCTGTGGATTTGCTTTCTTCTATCTCGTCCAGTTTTTTCTTGCTTTCATCGATGGTTTCACACTCGGGAAATACTTCCATGGTGAACGCCAGGTGTTTGCCGTCACGAGAGACGGTGAAGTGTGTAATATCCAGCGGTTGGTCGGTGACCTGGATGGACTCGCCGCCGTCGATTGCAATCTGCCAGATTTGGCTGGTTTCGGAACGGCGAGAGAGAAAATAGACCGTTTTTCCATCCGGCGCCCAGCGGGGGTGGGTATCGTCTTCGGGATGTGATGTCAACTGTCGCAGATTGCCGCCGTCCACCTCTACAGTCCATAAATTACTGCGATATTTGTCCTCCTCCAAATCCAACGTGGAACGCACAAACACCGCATGCCTGGTGTCCGGGAAAACCTGAGGATCGGCAACCTTCTCCATCTCCAGCAAATGCTCGACGGTCAGTGGATGTTTTTCCTGGGCTGCGACAGCCGATGCAATCAAAATGCCGAATAACAAAACGAAAACCCGTTGCACTAAGTGGAAACTCATAATCCTGGCTCCTTGATCTTGCTATCAAGTGCTTGGTTTTTTGCACGACTTCATATGGGAAATCTGCGCGTATATGTCTGTTTTTTCTATTTGGCTTTTTTCCGAAGTAGTTCGATACAGTATCGTCCAGCCTGGCCAAGAATTTTACCCTTACGGACAATAATTCCCGTCGGTCTGACAAGTTTTTCATTTGAAAATGGGACGGCCTTTATTGTTCCGGCGCCGAGTTCCTGGAGTATTGCGGTTTGCGGCAGTATGCTTACGCCCGCATTTATTTCCACGGCTCGTTTGATAGTCTCGATGTTATCGAATTCCATCACGGGTCTGACAACGATATTATAACGTTCGAGGATATTGTCTATCCACACGCGTGTAGGGACATCTTTGTCAAAGGCGATGAATCTCTCGAACTGCAGCCTATGAATATCGACCTGCGATTCGAGTGACACGGGGTGCTTCGGACTGCACGCCAGGACCAACGGCTCATTTTCAAAGTCGTACACGTCAAGTCGCTTGTCCTTCTTGGGAACTGCCACAAGGCCAATATCGATATCGCCGCTAAGCACCAGCTCATAAATCCTGGCGGCGCTGAAGTATTCTATATGGACGTTCACGTTTGGATGGCCGACCATGAACTTCTTGACGTAGTCCGGCAGAGTGTGCATCCCGATACTGAAAATTGCGCCCACGTTTATTCTGCTGCCGGCCGAGGATTTCAGGGCATTTAGCTCACTCTTTAGCTGTCCATATCTGTCGAGCATGTCCCGGGCGGCGCTGTAAAGTAGCTGCCCCGCTTTGGTAAGCTCGATGGGTCTTTTCTTTCGGTTGATCAACTGGCATTTGTGTGTGACTTCCAGTTGTGCAAGCTGCTGTGAGACGGCTGATTGACTTATAAAGTGTTTCTCGGCGGTTTTTGAGAAGCTTTGCAAATCAGCCAAGTCACAGAATATCTTAAGCATTTCTATATGCATTATAAGCCGTCCTAATGAAACCTATTATTAGTTAGCCCCTTGTGCTTCACCATCGCCGTGCTATACTATTAACATACGGCATAAAATGGGATTATGTGATTTTACCATTAGTTATGCTTATCATTATAGAGGCAAACGACAGAAATTGCAATATATTATTGGAGATTACTGAAGTGGCAGCAAATACTATTGTCCAAGCCGTTTACGAACAGGTGCTCAGACGGAATCCCGGCGAGACCGAATTTCAGCAGGCTGTCAATGAAGTTCTGGATTCGCTGGGCCCCGTACTCGAAGAACACCCGGAGTACGTAGATGCCAAGATCCTGGACAGGATTGTGGAACCCGAGAGGCAGATAATCTTCCGGGTTCCGTGGCAGGATGATAAGGGTAACATTCACGTCAACCGTGGATTTCGGTTTGAGTTCAACAGCGCACTCGGCCCGTACAAGGGTGGTCTGCGATTCCATCCCACGGTCAATGCGAGCATCCTGAAATTCCTGGGATTTGAGCAGGTTTTCAAGAATTCTCTGACTACTCTGCCGATGGGGGGCGGAAAAGGCGGCTCAGACTTTGACCCTAAAGGCAAGAGCGACAACGAAGTCATGCGTTTTTGCCAGAGCTTTATGACCGAGCTTTTCCGCCATGTTGGTCCTGATACTGACGTTCCCGCCGGCGATATTGGTGTCGGTGGGCGCGAAATCGGGTTTATGTTCGGCCAATACAAACGTCTTCGCAACGAGTTTACCGGCGTTTTCACCGGTAAAGGCCTGAACTGGGGCGGTTCACTCATTCGTCCGGAAGCGACCGGATATGGATGCGTGTACTTTGCCCAGGAGATGCTAAAGACCCGCGGCGAGAGCTTCGAGGGCAAGGTTTGTACCGTCTCCGGCTCTGGAAACGTGGCGCAGTACACCGTAGAAAAACTCAACCAGCTCGGCGCAAAGGTTGTCAGTCTCTCCGACTCCAGCGGTACAATCTATGACCCCGACGGAGTTGACGATGAGAAACTCGCTTTTGTGCTGGACCTTAAAAACGTGCGGCGCGGGCGAATCAAGGAATATGCCGAAAAGTTCGGGGTCGAGTATCTCGAAGGAAAACGGCCTTGGGGCATCAAGTGCGACTGTGCCTTCCCGAGCGCAACCCAGAACGAGATAGACGGCGAAGATGCGAAGACCCTGCTCAAGAACGGCTGCTACGTTGTTGCAGAGGGGGCCAACATGCCGAGTACGCCTGAGGCCATCGAACAGTACCTCGCTGAGGGAATACTCTATGGTCCGGCTAAGGCGGCAAACGCCGGCGGCGTTGCCACGTCCGGTTTGGAGATGTCTCAGAACTCGATGCGGCTTTCCTGGACGCGAGAAGAGGTGGATGAGCGGCTTGGCAACATTATGATTGCCATCCACAAGCAATGCTTCGAGGCCGCCCAAGAGTATGGTCGGCCGGGCAACCTTGCAATGGGGGCGAACATCGCAGGGTTTGTCAAAATAGCCGATGCAATGCTCAATCAGGGTCTTGTATAAAGAGAGTGGGCTATGGCCGAAGAGAAATGCTTACATTTGTGGGAAATGGTCAATGTTGCCAGTGGTTTAGCCGTAATGAAAAAATGTTTTCATTGCATCAAGGTATCTACATGCTTTACGTTTGATAACAAGCCGCCTCTCGAATCGTGTCACGAGGGAGAGCATTTCTGGAATTTCATGGAAAGTGAGCCATCTTTTCATTTTGACCTGGAGTGCATCAAGTGCGGTGCTTTGGCAAAGTTTGATGAATTGGTTGGCCTGATGATGTGTACTGGATGTGACCAGACGTGTGAAGTGGATATCCTGAGGCGAAAACTTGAGCCGGAACACACACGCGTTTACATAGTATTGGGATGCCGCCCCATTGACGAGAGGAGACAGCTCTCCCAGGAAAAAATCTCTATCCTTCAAGACTATTTCAGTCAGCATTGTAAATCCATAGAGTCCAAAATAAAGATTGTTTCCCATGAAATGGTGAGAAACTTTGAGAGCTGTTATGCGACGGTGATTGAGAATATGGAGATGCTTTTTGCGGTACCTTCAAAGGGCAACTGAGCGTTGAATCAGAGTCTTTGTCCGGAGTGAATAGTCCCCCGTGAGGTGCGCCTTCGGAGTTAAGTGAATAATGGGTGATGTTTAGGAGACGGTACTTACGGATTCGGATTTTTGATTTCGTTTATTTGGCCGCAAATACACTCTATCAGAAATTGAGAAATAGGTTTTTCGGCGGGTTGGCTTGGTGCTGTCCCTGCGATTTTACCGCAGCGTTGATGTTGCGCGCTCTGTCAGAGTTGCAGATACGATGCGGGTGCGGGGCGCAGTATGAAGAAGCCCGCCCAAAGGACGCCCATTGTTAACGGGCGTCCTTTTTTATTGCCTCAACTTGGAGATGCCATTAGAATCTGTCGTGATGGACAAGGAAGTGGATATTGACAAGGTTGTTCGCCAGCATCTTGAGATGGAGCAGTTTTTCGCCGGTTTTGCCGTCAAGAGCGAAGCCGGCCCGGTTGAACCACAGGAGCAGGAGGATAATATGGCTGTTGCTGAGAAGGCAGGAGAGCTCGAAAAAATGGCCGAGGAGGTCAGGCAGTGCCGCAAGTGCGATTTGGGGTCGCTGCGGACCAATGCGGTCGCCGGTGAGGGCAATCCGAACGCCCGGATAATGTTCGTCGGAGAAGCGCCGGGCGCCGATGAAGATGCCCAGGGCCGACCGTTTGTAGGAAGAGCGGGCCAGTTGTTGGATAAAGTAATCGGGGCTTGCGGGCTAAAACGCGGCGATATCTTCATAGGCAATATCTTGAAGTGTCGTCCGCCGGAGAACCGCGACCCTCGGGCCGACGAGATAATAAGCTGCCTGCCCTACCTTCAAAGGCAGATCGAGGTAATAAATCCCGAGATTATTGTAGCTCTTGGCGCTCACGCAGCCCGGACGTTGCTGAACTCCACTAAGTCGATAGGCGAATTGCGGGGGCAGTTCCACGAGTATTACGCCGGGCTCGGCAGGGCGCCCATAAAGCTGATGCCCACATATCACACTGCGTATTTGCTGCGAAACTACTCCCCGGAGAACCGCAGAAGGGTCTGGGAGGATATGAAGAAGGTCCTTGCCGAGCTCGGCCTGCCAATCCCGGAACATTCGAAGAAGTAGTCCTGTTTCACGAGCAGAATCTGATCCTCGTTCGCCATTTAGCTGCATGATCAAACATGTTGTGCCGGGAGCATACCTTGCCTCTGGAGGTGCCGGCACACACACGTCAGCGCATCAGCAGGTGCCATTTCGGCTGTCTATTTCGAGAGCTCAAAGCCAAAAGACTGCGAGAAACGTGGTTAAGGCTTGTTCTTGAGCAGTTTCTCCAATCTCTCAAGCTCACCTGGCTTCATGTGGTAGCTGTGCTCTTTGTCGGGGTATTTGCCGCTCTGCACTTCTTTGCCGTAGGTCTCGAATGCTTCGATTGTCTGATCTGCCAGATTGCCGTAGCTCTTTGCGAATTTTGGGCGGGGCCCCTGTGTCAGGCCGAGGATATCAGGGGCGATAAGTATCTGTCCGTCACAGCCCGGCCCGGATCCGCAGCCGATCACCGGCACGTCCGAGCGTTGAGTGATTATCTCGGCAACCTCAGCGGCGGTTCCTTCGATCAGCAGCGAGCTTGCCCCGTTGTTGAGCATTTGTTCAGCGAGACTTACCAGTTCGGCGGCCATCTCGGCGGTTGTGGCCTCAGCCTTGAAACGTCCGGTCTTGGTGATGCTCTGGGGCCTTATGCCGATATGCGCCATAACAGCTATACCTGCGTTGCTGACCGTTTTGATCGTGTCCAAGTGTGCCCCGGCTGCTTCGATTTTGACCATTTGTGCCCCGGCTTCAACGACGAATCGGCCTGCGTTCTTGACGGCCTCGGCTGTCGTAACCTGGTAAGATAGGAAAGGCATATCGGCAACGAGGAATACATTTGGCGCTCCTCGCCTGACCGCAGCGGTTATGGCGACCATGAAATCCATCTTTGCCGGCAACGTCGAATCGAAACCGAGCATGACCTGGGCGGCGGAGTCACCAACCAGTATCATCTGTACTTCGGTCTGGGCAACAAGCTTGGCTGTGGTGTAATCGTAGCAACTGACTGCGGCAACCTTTCGGCTTTGATGTTTAGCCGCCAGCAACTCGGCAATTGTGATCTTGGTCTCCATAACCAATCGTTCTCAGAAGTATTATCAAAAGAAATAACAACCTGTCAGTTAGAATATGAGAACAAAATCTGTTTATCAAGCGTAAACTATGTGGGTTTTCAGGACGATAAATCTGCTATTTTGAAAAAAAGAACAAAAACACTGAGATTTTCACGATCAAAGGCTTGATTCGTGATGAAAAAAAGTGTAGATTTCCATTGTGTTTTCTTAATAGTTTTGCTAAAGAAATTTTAGGGGTCGGGTCGATTAGATATATGTACCATACGACGTGCTAAGAAAGAACGGGGTTGGATGTAGTTCTTTGTGCTATTATTAGCTTTTCATCACCCTCCTCCGAAGCCAGATTCTGTTGTTGTAGAATCTGGCTTTTTTTTTGTCCCTCTCTATTAAAATAGGTAATTGCGGCAGGTTTGTGCAGAGTCAAGATAGGCAGGCAGTTATGGCTCTTGTGCTGTATGGCGAGTGCCCTGTGGTGCTTAATCGCTCGCCAGGTGATCTGTAGTTGATTCTCTTGGCATTTTTGGCTGATGGTTGAGAGTCGGCTACACCTCCACCACTTTGGGGTGTTGGGCCTTATTTCCAGTGAAAAAACGCTGAGATTAGGGTCAAGGTCCGACATATTTTCGCGTATCGATATTTTTTCATATTTTTCTTGACCGGCCGGAAATAGGTCCTATAAGATTAGTTGTTCTAAGGATGGTATTGGCAGGAACACAGAATCAGCCGACTAACGTTCTTGCTGCGTCAAAGGGATTTGATGAAACGCAATCGATCAACAGTTGTCGGATGGCGGAATTGGGTATTGGCCCTTTCGTTTATTTCCTGCGGCTTTCCCACGCCTGCTCATTGCCAAACGTCGGGCGTTGCACTTCTTGTTCAGCGAACTCCTGCCAAAGGCGGGATAGTAGTTCCAAGTACTGGTGTTCATTATTTTGCGATGAATTCAGAAGTTGTCTTGATTGCAGTTCCAAAGCCCGGTTACCAATTCGTTTGCTGGCTGGGAGATGTAACTGATCCGACTTCAAGCCGCGCTGTTGCATATCTTGATAGGCCGAAAATCGTTATCGCTGTATTCGCAAGGATTTCCGACGAGCTCCTGTTTGTGGCGGAGAGCCCGTCAGCGGGTGGTTCCGGAGGAAGTTTTGGTGGAGGAGGTCTCAGCAGGGCACAAGAGCCTACGCCCCCGGGCCGTCCGTCCCAGCTGCCCTTGCGACCGCCCAAGCCGCCGATAGTGATAGTGATAGTGGAACCATCTACAATTCTCCTGCTTGGTCTGGGTGCGGTGGTGCTGCGCAGAAGACGACGGTCCTTCTGAGCAGCCTGTTTTGAATGACTGCAATTGTCTTCCCAGCGAGAGCCTGCGGGGTAACGACGGCACGAAACCGTGGACAACAATCAGCGCTTAGTATCCGCAATCTTGGCTGCGAAGGCGACCGGCGCTTTCCGGCGACCGGGTGCACGTCATCTTTGTAGGTACAAAACCTGCTTATTTGGCCCTATTCACGTCTGGGTAGTTGCTCAAAAGCGTGGATTCCCGCTTCCGCGGGAATGACAGGGATTCGCGGGAATGACAGGGATTCGTGGGAATGACAGGGATTCGTGGGAATGACAAAGGGGTAGCAGCTATTATTGACGGAAAATTGCAGCTAAGGCTTCGTAAGGAAATAACTTCAGCAAAAACGCGATTTCTGCCGATACATG
>CAYWOD010000106.1:0-11781 GCA_964459805.1 uncultured Pirellulales bacterium | reverse complement strand
TCAATTTCGCTTTCTTGTGCAATTTCTGGCAAAAAACTGAATAGTAGAGACAAAAACATGACCCGCCGGAGCAGCGATAACAGACTCGATGCTGCGATGCAACTGCTAAAACTCAAGTAAGTCAAGCAGCTTCGTGACTTCGTGTCTTACCGGCAAAACTCACCTTCTGTATGTACAAAAAAGAGGCCGGTCATTTGACCGGCCTCTTTGCTTGATTCCAGGTTACCTGTCGCAACCCTTATCTGCTCAAAACCGACTATTCCGGCCTCGGACAGTCGCCCGGCAGGTCCCCATCTTTCTTCCGCCAGTTGTTGACAATCATTGTCAGGTCGCCGGTGAAGACACGGAACCTGAACGGAACGCCGGAGTCCTTATGGTCAACGTCAGCGCAGGGATCAGCGGTATCAATCTTCTTTCTCCAGTTGTTGACAATCATTGTCAGGTCGCCGGTGAAGACACGGAACCTGAAGGGAACGCCGGAGTCTTTGCCGTCGGCGTCACCGTCGCACTGATACGGCCACTGCGGATTGCCATAGATGCCGCACCAGCAGTTAGGCTTGCCGTAAGCCAGCCAGTCAGGATACGTCGAGTACCACGACGGGAAGCAGCCAGGCTCGGTGAACAGGATAAACGACATATCCTCGCTGGCACCGGCTTGGTCATACAGCGGCTCCCATATCCATTCGTCCGTGGCGCCGGTCGGATCCGGCTGCCCTGTAACGGCATCATCGTTCTTACTCATATCGGCCAGCGCCCGGATTTCAACTGCACTCAGCGCATAGTCGTAAATACGAACGTCGTCGATGAGGCCGTCGAAGTACTCGGCATCTTCCGAGCCACAAACACCTATCGTTGCCTTTGAGACAACCGGAGAATCGAAACCGGTACTGTAGGTTGCTGAACTATCAAATTGCCCGTCAATATACAGGTTCATCTCCTTCTTCACAGCGTCATAAGTGGCGCTCACTAAATACCATGTATTAGCGTTCAGCGTTTGGACGGAGTTCTTTGTGTCCCGTCCAACTCTAAAGTGGAATTTACCTGCGCCGCTCAGCCAGAGGCCGAACCGATTACCACTAGCACTGAACCGATCATATTCTAAGATCGCTCTCCAACCGTTGGCCACCTCTCTTGCATTTATCCATGCTGATGCGGAGAAAGAACCTGGAGCGAAATCCAGGCCGGTTGTAGTGTCTCCGGTCTTGACATAATCCCCGTTGCCGTCGAGGTCCAGCGCTCCACACACCGCCCCTAAGCCGGGCTGCCAGGTTGGGTCGCCGACGAGCGTGCCGTGGTTGCCGTTGCCGGAACTGTCGCTGGCCGTTGTCCCGCTTGTCTCGTCCAGCTTCCAGTGCGCCGCCTCTATCAGACCCGAGGGTTCCCAGAGCGAACATTTATGATTGGTCCAGCCCCACCGATACGGAATTTCCGTACCTTCTTTGTAGACGGCCACCACGCTGAACCAATAGATCGCTTCCTCTTCCTTCTGATGGAACCAACGCTCCCTCGGCAGTCGCACCGAATAACGGAAGACAGGCTCACGAGCAAACGGCACACCCGGTTCGGTATCTTCCGGATGCTTGTCAAACCCAACCAGAACCTCGTCATAGTCATGCTCATACGCCCTATACTCCCAGATCTTCACTCCGGGATGGCTGTAAGGCACCGGATCTGCCGGATTTGGCCGCACGTCCGTCCACATCGAGAGGAGGAAGTAGCTCGGCTTCACGGGCGGGGCCGCCATGAGGCAGTCACAGGCCCTGTAACGATACCCTATATACGAGCCCCACCATACGACAGCCGTCACAGGCTGTCTTGTCGTGCAGGGCCAATCGTCGGCAACAAGATGCTTAATCTCGACCTCTTTTTCTCCCGGCCCGCTTGTAATCGCGAAGGCCATATCGCTGAACCAATTTGGTTCCGGCGGCATAATGTGCGACCTGTCCCACTCAATTGTGCGCCATTTGCCCGGTAGGGGGTCATTGCGCTCGGCCGCACCGCACTCGATCGGCTTCGGGCTTCTGCCCGCTTCCTGCCACCGCCACACAGGTGGGTTTGCCTTTTGTACTGCACGCGCTGAAATGTCAAGCCAGTACTTATTGCCCATTACCTGGGGGTACGGATCGGGCAGATCATACTTATAGAGGTAGATCTTGCACCCTTCGCTGTTGATCAGGCCCGTATCCGTCTCCGAAACCGCTGCAAACGGGGCACCCGTCGACCAGACTTCGTCGCCCGGTATACATGCGTGCGGTGCAATCCTGTGAATGCTAAGGTGGAACATGCGGATGCCGGAACCTCTCATCTCTTGTCCGTGCGAATCAACTTCATAGTTTCCGTACCAGTGCAGGTCGGTCACATCACCGCCGTCACAAACCCAATCGTCAGCGATAGTTATCTGCTGACTTGCGGCAGGGCCGTCGTGACAGTGCAGGCCGGACCAATATGGGTCGGGAAGCTGTTCCCACTTGGTGGGTGTTACTTCCTTCTCTATACCGATCGATTCCTCATCCCAGTAGTGCGGCCAGCGACGAAAACCTGTAAATGCCTGCTCCCACTTGATGTAGTTCGGGTCGGTATCAAGCTCAAACGCCAAATCAAAGCTCACCAGCTCCGTGCATGCGGGAGCAGCCTCAATCGGCCGCCAGAGACACTCCGGAAACTGACCACTATAATCCGGCACTTTCCTCACCGCATCGTCCTCAAAGCCCCACGGCCGAGTCTTCCAGCCCCACGGATAGGCCACCATCTCAACGTCTTGGTCGTAAACAGCCTGGATGCTGATCCAGAACACCGTATCCGACACAGCTCCGGCGACATCTACATAGCGATCCTGCCAGAACCAGTCGCTCTCGGGAAGCTTGACGTGATATTGGAAGCACGTATCCGGCGGCACGTCAGGGAACAGATCGGTATCGATCCCTGCAAGCTCGATTTGAACCTGGTCCGCCTGCACATCTACTGCCCAGAGCAGTTCACCCGGTTGACTGAAATCATCAACGCTGCCAGCCCGGATATTGCGCCAGAAACCGATCCGCCACTCACGCGGCAGGACAGGCGGCAAGTCGCGTTCGAGCCAGCCATAATATGAACCCCACCAGTGAACGGACGTTATCGGCATACGACCAAGACAGCGGAAATCGTCCGCTGCCAACGGTCGGCAGAACGTAACCGGAGGCATCGTTTCTATCTGACTCCAGGAAGGCTCATCCCAGCCGCAGTACGTAGGCACTCTTCCCACCACAGGGTCAATCTCAATCGGAGGCTGTGACCACTTCACGTGCTTAACCGGATCCTTCGGCACATAAGGCTCTTTAATATCCACAACGTGGTCCTCAACCTCGCCGTTCGTCGCAGGGCCGGCAAAACCTATACCCGGGTTCGTTGTGAAACGCACGCGTACATACGTCCTGCCCGGTTTCGCACTACCCGGGACCTGGAACCCGAACACGTTGTCGCCGGCATTCACCGCCAGCACGCTTTTAACCACGTAGTCCTGCAACTCGCCCCAGCCTCCGTCACGATCGTAGTCAATCCAAACACTGATGAACGGGCCGGCCTGGAAAGCATTCACCGTTATCTGCGCCGGCAGCCCCGGTATCAGAGGCGTGTTGAACGTGACACCATCTTCATCGTCACCGTCGGCATCCGTATCATCGCCGTCTGCCGCCACACTGGGCTGACCGTCAGGATCCGGATCAACAGTGTTGCCCATATATATCCGCGGAACGATCACGTGGCTGGCGCCAAAGTTAGCGGCCAGCGTCGGATACGTCGGGTCATTCGCATCGCCCCAGTCCACAGGTGGCGGCGGCGCCGCCTCGCCGGTTATTACAAATGCAAGGTCCAGCGTTGGGTTCTCCAGCTCCGCATAGGGGTGTCCGTGCGGATATTTCAGCGGCGTCCATCCCACCGCGATATCCGGGTTCCACCACACAGCATCGTCGTTCCATCGCAGGTCGTTCGGCTGCACCTGCGTAGTCTTCCACCCGAACGTATAGGTAGGATCTACACCGGGATCATCGACGATGATGTCTTTGATTTCCAGCCAGTAAATCGTACCTGCCTTTTGCTCGAAGGCCTCGTCCTCATTGATGCAGATATTGTACTGGAACGCCTTCTGGTGATTCGCCGGGAAGTACTGCTCTGTTGCCGGGTCGTACCAGTCCTCTATCCTGTCGTCCGCCACCTGGCGAACTACGTAGTCACACGGACCAAACGTCCAGTTCCTCAGCGGCTCGCCGGGCATGCTGTAGCCCGTCGAGCTGTCGGCGGCAGGAATGTCGGAATAGAGCGTAATCCGGAACGTCAGGCTCCCAGGACCGCCCACAGGCAGACAGTCGTCCGCAAATGAACCCCAGAAATGAATGTCGGTAATCTTACCGTCCTCGGTGCACTTGAAATCGTCCGCCAGCGGCACCCAGAACATATCAACATCAACCCCGGTCGGCTCAAGGTCCGGCAACTGCGGCCAGTGCATCTTATGCTCGTCGCCCTCGTTCCAATCGCAGTCGCTCACTACCGGCGCCGGCTTTACGTGAAGCAGATAGTCTTCGGTCTCGCCGTCCCTGAATTCACCCTCTCCGGTCCACTCGTGCGTCATTCCTACCGGATTCGGAGTTACCGTAAACCGTGTCCAGACGTATCCCGGATTCGGCCCTATCATGAACGTCGCTGGTGCGGCTCCCATAAGCCCCGACAGCGGGCCGTTGTAGCCCGGAGGTACCGGGAAGTTGATCAGAACGTGCTCGGGGGCAACCGCACCGGGAGTTGGCGAACAAGGCCCACACGTAGATGTACCGCCCCAGTTGCCGCTCTTGTCCCAATCCATAAGGACGTTGACGTACGCTTCCTCGTTGGTCTTGTTCGTAACATCGATATCGACATTCGGGCCCCATTTCGCGAGTGTGCAGACAACACCAAGTGACCCCGTCTGACTGGCGAGGCAAGGAACTACCGCAAGCGCCGCAAGCGGGCCCTGGATCGTGTAGGATGGAGGGCGAATAAGCCCCGCGTCACCGTCGGCGAAGCACTCGTCCTTATCATAGGGCGGGAAGCAAGTCGGGCATAGCCCTGCATTGCCCTCGTTCTCGGCATCCACATTCTGCCCGAAGAATAACGAAGGCGGGTCGGAAATTGCGTGCTGAATCCACCCCGGAGGTGAAGGATTTATACAGGTCGGGAAAACCCCGTTCGTAGGACACGGCGGATAGGCCAGGCCCCGCTCAGGCGCGTCACCAAAGTCCCATTCATCTGGCTCCTCTGGGATCGGCTCGAAGTAGTAATCCTCGGTCTCGCCATACAGATAACCGGGTGCCGGTCCGGCGCCGCCATATCCTGCTGTGCCTCCGGTGGAGCTCCACCTCTGCTCCGATATTGTGATTCGCATCCAGACAGGATTTGGGTCGACTGCTCCGGGAGGATGCCAGCACGTAAACAGCGGGGTAGTGATCGTGTGCATCCCCGGCGCATAACCGCTGATAACCTGGTTCTGCACGGCCCATTCGGGAGCAGTGGTCCCATCGGGACACTGCGGAGTGTCGTCCCAGTCGCCGTTACGCATCCAGTCAAACCACACATTCACGTATAAATCCGGCGGGTTAATCAGCATTGGCGTAATTGTTACATCGTAACTAAATTGCGTCTGCTGGCAATGCGGCAGAGATAGCGGCACCTGCACACCATCATCAAACCCGTCTTGGTCCGGCACGTCGGCCGGCGGATCCAGGTTGTTTATGCCGTCCTGGTCGGCCCAAATATCCGCCTCGAACTCAAGGCTGACCCACGGGCCCAAATAGGCCAGCGCGTGCGGAGCCCAGTGGATCGGCCCGTGCGGCGGCGAGCCAGCCCGGTAGACCGTGGGGAAGTTGGCCCCTACTCCGGTTAATGGGTAGGCCGTCATCGGCACACCGTGGGTATTAGTGCTATCCGGGGCATCACCGAGGTCGGCTTCGTGGGCTTGGTGAATCTCCCAGGCCCACCGCCAATCAATTTCACCAGCGTTGTTTATGAACTGGAGCCTCTCCCGGACAATCACGAATCCGCCCGGCTGGACCGTAACGGGCTCTACTGGAAAAAGGCCTGCTCCTGGGACATCGACCTCAAAGAACACGTCAAAAAAGCTATCAGGCGGAAAGTGCTGGGGATTCTGCTTGCTGATCGGCCCGTTTTGATTCGCCACCTCCACCCAAGGTAACGTCTCTTCCAATCCGCCAAGTCGAAGCTCCCTGAGTGCTTCCGGAAGCGGACCAAGATGCTCCTCCAGTTGTATCGGATCCACGCTGACCAGGCTCAACGCCACGATCTCGACCTCGATGCCGGGAGAAGTACCCCCCGGAGCCCCGTCAAAGAGGTGCGAATCGTTGTGCATCGTAACCTTCTGGGGGCCTTGAAGGGGCGTATCCAGTACCTCAAAACCGGGGATCGGCACAGCCCCTCCGTTCGGCGGTGGGACGGGTCCACCTGGGGGGATAGGCTGGCCATCTATCGTCCACCAGCCGACCAGGTCGACAGCGACATTGTGACAGGTAACGTCAAAGAACAAACCCAGGTGCAGTACATCGCAAAACTTGTAGTCAGCGCCGGACCAGTCGGCCGTAAACTTGTACCAGTTCTGCCCGGGCCCGGCGGGGTCAGGGTCGATAGAGTACTTAAAGTAGGGAAACCTATCATCGACGTGGAACACGAGTTTTGGCGGATCCGACCAGTTCCCGTTCCAGTCGCCCGACTCGAGGCGACCCTCGACGTGGAAGTCGTTGGCTATTACGCCGGGGATGTCCATATGGATGTCGATGTTGTTCCCGACGACCAGGCCCTGAGCGACAGGTACGGTGCCGAACAATAAGACAATACCACAAACAAATAGTAGTTTCGACTTCACAGCCTTCATAGTTAGTTCCTCCAATAAAAGGTCGTTTCTTCCAAACCGAAAATAATTGTCTGTCTGTTAAGAATCATGCTGCGGCATCGACCGCAGATACTCTCCTCCTTGATTGGCTTATGTGTGTGATCGGGCCGTAAGGAGTTTCGCCCGAGGAAGAAAAGCGAAAATGAACAAGCAAACCATCGTTGCCGCTCCTCGTTCTTATGCCCGATAATCTAATTATACAGTATATCATTTCCACACGCCAAAATCAAAAAAAAAACAAGATTTCCAAAAAATTCAGCACAATAAGCAAAATCAATAGTAATTATAAGACCCTGCCCCTTTCCTGTACTCCTCTCACAACATAAATGCCTTAACTTCCCGTATTTCAAGCAGATATGCCCTCACAACTCCGGGTTTCGGCCTTTCTTCTTGTAGGTTTCCTTCGGGTTATAGACCTTCTCGGCGACAAACTCCAGCACTTTGCCGTCATCCGACTTTATCGCCCGATAAAAGCACGATTGATAACCCACATGGCATTGGCCGGCATCTACTCTAACTTTGAGAAGCAGGCAGTCCTGGTCGCAATCGACTAATATCTGCTCCACTTTCTGAAGGTGTCCGCTTTCCTCACCTTTTTTCCATAGTTTTTGCCGGGATCTGCTGAAATATGTCGCGCAGCCGGTTTGAAGTGTCAAATCAAGCGCCTGCTGATTCATATAGCCCACCATCAGCACCTGACCGGTCCCTGCATCCTGAGCTATGGCGGCTATCAGTCCGTTTTCGTCGAATTTGGGCCTGAATTCCAGCCCCTCTTCGATGGTTTCCTTTGCGCCCACTCGTAAGGCCTCCTGAATCGTCAGTCTTAGCTACTTGCCAGCGCAGGTTTCACCTGTTAGTATCGACAAAAACAACCTTCTATTTGAAAGAAAGTGCCCCGAAATGCCCGACTCCAAACCCAACAGGACCAAACGCATTTTCCTGTTACTGCGAATCTTGCTCGTCGCCGCCGGCATCGTTTTTGCAATAGTCTGGCTCTCCAACGAGCGCAGGTGGACCGATCTAAAAGAAATCTTCCGCCGGATGAATATCTGGATTTTTGCGTGCACCCTCGCTATTTTCGTCTTCAGCCAAGTAATTATAGGCCTGCGATGGTGGCTGTTGCTGAGAACCCAGGCCATCTTCATACCTTTTTGGGCCGCCGTCAGACTGTATCTGCTCGGCTGGTTCTACAACAACGTTATGCCAAGTTCCGTGGGAGGGGATTTGATTCGCCTCTGGTACGTTACAAAGCACACCGAAAAAAAGTTCGAAGCTGGCCTGAGCGTCCTCGTGGACAGGGTAATCGGTCTGGCCAGCACCCTGATAATCGCCGTTTTCTTCTACCTCGTCTTCATCCACGCTCGGGGCCAGAAGATTGAATTCACCACCGAAAATGGCTTGCTCAGCTCTCTGGCCCGCTATAAGTGGCTATTTCTCTCTCTCGCTCTCGCCGTTGCAGCGCCTCTGGCAGCGCTCCTGCTCCACGCCAAAGGCCGCGCGGTCCTGCAAAAGCTCTGCTGCTCTGTTCGTAAACACGCCGCCGGAGTCTTCAAAAAGCTGACCAATGCCGCCCTCCTGTACCGCACGAAGCCGCTGGCCATCCTCGCGGCATTTGCTCTTACGGTCATTTTGCAGATTGCGACCATCACCGGTTTCTGGCTTCTCGGACGAAATCTTGGAATCCAGGCCGGCATCGAATACTACTATACCTTCTTCACCATCGTCTGGGTGGTTGGTGCTATTCCCGTCAGCATCGGCGGCGCCGTCGTAATGGAGGTCATTCTTGCCGGCCTGTTCGTCAAGTTCGCCGGAGTTGACGAAACCGCCGCCGCCGCTCTCGCACTCTGCCAGCGATTCATCTGGATTCTCGCTTCCCTACCGGGCGCTGTAATTCATCTCATCGGCGCCCATCTGCCCCGCATCTCCAACCTAACTGACCAGGAAAAGACAGGGATCTAAGACCCGCCTGCACAAAAAGAATGCCGCCTGTCCGTCACACCCAACGACTTTTTTTCTTGACGCCGACAATTCGATGAAGTAACTTACGGCGCTCGGCCACGGATGCCGTAAATGCACCTGCTGTAGAAAAGGACTTGGCGTTAAGAATATGCCCGTTAGAGGACGTCTCAAAGGTTACTTCCTCCGAGGAATGGCGGTTTTACTGCCCACGATCCTGACAATCTGGATCTTCGTCCTCGCATACACATTCATCCAGGAAAATATCAGCATCCACATAAATCGAGGAGTCGTCCGATTTATTGTGTTCGCCACAGGACCACACATCCAAGTTCCCGATGAGGAAATACGACTTTATCTGCTCAAAGAGTACGAAGAGCTCAGAGGAAACGAGGCGGAGTTGGCGATGTACATGAAAATGCCCGATATACGCCGAAAGGTCGCAATACTGCAACTGGAGAAGATTTGGGTCGACGGCCCGAGGTCTATTGCGGGATTTGTCATCGCCGTGATTGCTGTTTGCATCCTCGGCGCAGTATTGGCCAGCGTCGTCGGCAGGGCGCTCTGGAGAATGATCGAGAAATTCATTTTGAATATGCCCGGCCTCAGAAGAATCTACCCTTATATTAAGCAGGTCACCGATTTCCTCCTGGCGCCGGAACAGCAAAAGAGGCTCTCTTTCTCCAGAGTCGTCGCCGTCGAATATCCCAGAAAAGGTATATGGTCGCTCGGCTTAGTTACCGGCTCAGGCCTCAAAAAGGTAACCGAAAACGTAAAACGGGACTTCCTGACCGTACTGATACCTACTTCACCGACACCATTCACCGGGTTTGTTATTATGGTCCCCCAAAAACAGGCAATTGATATCGATATGACAATTGAAGAGGCCTTCAGATTCTTCATCAGCGGTGGAGTCATAACCCCGGGCAAAGAGCAGCAGATGCCCGCTTTGCCGCAGATCCAAACCGATGAACCGGAATGACAGCGCATTTTGGCACAACAGCAATATTAAGGAGAACGACTTTGCTTATTACAATTAGCGGCAAACACATTGAAATTACCGAAGCTATGAAGAAACACGCAGAGGAAAAAACCGCAAAGCTTCCAAGGTACTACGACAGTATAAATCAGGTCGAGGTGATTATCGACGGCAGCCAACGCGGCAATGTCGCCGTCGAGATAATCGCCCGCGCCGAGCATAGCAAGGTTTTCATTGTTACCGAAAGCGGCGAAGATGCTTACCGCTGCATCGATATAGCCGCTCACAAGCTCGAACGGCAGCTAAGACGAATGAAAGGCAAGGAAAGAGACAACAAGCACGCAGGACCGGGCCTGGCCCAGACGGAGACCGACTGACTAAGCTCTGAGTTTCCCATACGGCACGCTTGGCTTTATTGATTTGGCCCCGCAGGCCGGAACCAATGATTGTGAGTTGATAAAATGAAATTTATGGATTTTGTCTGCTTCGAGGCGTCAATTCCCGAACTTAACGCCGCCAACCGCGACGGTGCCATCGCTGAGCTTGTGCAGGCGCTTGATAACGCCGCCAGGCTCGGAAAAGGCAACGCTAAAAAGATTGCAAAGGCTGTCATCGACAGAGAAAACGAGGCAAGTACCGGTATGGGCAAAGGCGTCGCCGTCCCCCACGTCAAACATCGCGCCGTCAAAGACGTCGTCGCCGTCGTCGGATGCAGCAGCGCAGGCATCGATTTCTCCGCCCTTGACAAACTGCCCGTCTATTCGGTCATTCTCTTGATAAGCCCCACCGATGACCCCGACAAGCATTTGCAGGCCATGGGAAAAATCTTCAAGCACATCCAGCAGGAAAAGTTCCGAAAGTTCCTCAGACAGTGCCAAAAGACCGAGCAGATCGAAGACCTGCTCAGAGAGGCCGACGAAGACCCCTCGATGTAAAAGAGCACCCTTGCAAATGTCACGGGTCCCGCAGGCTTAAGGACCCAAAAACAGGAAAATGCCTTGGATAAACTGGTTCGCGAAACGGAACTCGAAATAAAAAACGCTGATGGACTCCATATGCGCCCGGCTATGCAGTTCGTCGACGTCGCAAACCGGTTCGATTCCGACCTCGCCGTCAGCAGCGGCGAGACCAGCGTCGATGGAAAGAGTATCATGCAGATTAGCATGCTCGCCGCCACAGTCGGAACAAAACTCAAAATCAAGGCCGAAGGCCCCGACGCAGACGAGCTCATCGAAGCCCTGCGAGACCTCGTCGAGCAAAAAATGTTCGACGAGCCGCCGCCAAAAAAATAAACCCGCAGCCTCAAACTCCGGACCGCAATTCACCTAACAAAGCCCCGACCGTCAGGGAGGGGTCATCGACCCACAGCTTCATACTACGCCGACCGGGTGGCGCCCTCAAGCGCAGCGCCCCGCCCGAGCTTGTCAAGGGCTTGGGGATGCTCCCTGACAGGGATAGCTTTTTTACTCGATATGGCCAATAGTTGAACTTGGTGGTATAATTCATATATTGGCAGACAACGATTGTAGAAAATGGTATTTGTGAATATCTGAGGGAACAGTTATGAAGACAAGAATTTTCGAGCGGTCATCGCATAACCCTATCATCTCGCCTTTGGATCTACCTTTTCCGGCCGCAGCCGTACTAAATCCCGGTGTTTGCGAACAGGGCGATGAGGTTGTGCTGCTGCTGCGCGTTGAGGACCATGCCGGCCACTCGAATATCTATGTCGCACGCAGCAACAACGGCGTAACAGATTGGAGGTTTGAGTCGGAGCCGATACTTCGCTACGGTGAGCCAAACTGGCGGTACGAACAGTGGGGTTGTGAAGACCCACGCATTACGTATTTACCAGCCGAGAAACGATGGTATATTACCTACACCGCCTACTCGCCCAACGGAGCCGCTGTGGCATTGGCGCATACCGAAGATTTTGTCC
>CAYWOD010000105.1:0-11893 GCA_964459805.1 uncultured Pirellulales bacterium | reverse complement strand
GTTGATGTTTATAAACGTAATAAATCTTTACCAATATCATGAGGTAGTACCAAATTTCAGGCTCTTCCTTTTTACAACCATACACACCAACTCCTATTATTGCACCTACTAAAGCAACTAAACCAACTTTTCTTATGCCATTCTTCATTTTGTAAGGTTCTTTGTTAGTAAACTTTCGCACTTTTCACAGCTGCTAAATCGGCCATAATGACCTCTAAGAGGCGATTATGAATTAATGCCACTTTCGAAAAAAGCCCCGTAAGTGATAAAAAATCATAAAAGCAACTCATGAGCCATTTTGCCTATCTTTACATTTCAAAAAAGTGCGAAACTTAACTGTTAGTATTCTGCTTATTTTGCTGCCGCGTATTCGCGGTAATACTTTGCAACCTGCCCCTGCTTTTCGTCACCCTTATGGAAATAAAACCGATACTTAAACGTAAGGCTCTTCCCGCTCGCGATAGTAATATCCCCGACCCTCTTGCGTCCGCCCTCGAAGTTATGCACCCCGAAAGGATTCGCCGCAAAAAGCCCGTACGTCCGAACGTGCCACCACGTAGGATGCTTCGGATTCTGCGGATGATCGAAAATAGCAACGCCCACCGTCTGGCCTTCTACAGGCCCGTAATAATCGCACCACGCCGCACGCTTGCCCCACGCGGATTTATCCTTGTGACCTTCGCTGTTGATAATGTGTCCCTTGCCGACCTTCCCTTCGACCCGCATCGTCGGAGCCAAGCGAATCGCCATCGAGCCCTCCTTCGTATCGCCCAAGACCACCTTACCCTCCGACGCGTGGATTGTTATCTCAAAATCCATTAACTGTCCGCCGACCCGATTATAGAACCGGTGCGTCCGGGTGTCCGTACAGACGACTTTGCCGTCTTTAGCAATCCACTTATTGTTCGACTCGATAATGCCCACTTTTGCACCGGATTCGACCTTAACGAAACCATCGTGAACAATCTTACCGCTCCTGCTGCCCTCACCCCAGAAATCCTGACCGTTCACCTCCCCGTGCGTAAACCACAGGCTCTTATGGTGCACGTGGTCCTGCGCCTCGTCCTTACCATCCTTCATCGGCCAGTGACGAATAACCGGTACACCCGTTGGCCCAATCACCGGATAAAAGTACGGCCGCGGAACATCCTGGTAGTTGTACTCCGTAAACAGCTTCCCGTTGATCTCCACCCGCAGCTTCTTGTCCGCTTCGACAATCTTTACCCCGCCTCCGCGTTTGGCCCCACCCGTTTGCGCCTTGGCAATCATATCCTTAAAGACCTCTCTCTGCTCGGCGAGCGCCGCAACCTTGTCTTTCGGATTTGTCCGCGCCTCAAGCAAAATCCACCCGGCGTAGTCCATCCCCACAAACAGATTCATAAGCTCCTGATAAGGATAGCTGCCGATATTCAACTCGCGAATATGGACCGTATCACCAAATCGGCCCTTGACCAGATTGAAGTTATGCTCCAACCCCTCGCCCTGCAAATCCTGCGAATTGCAGTTCCAGCACACCCCCACGTTCGGATGGTCGGCCACGTCCATAATCGCCTTGATAATCGGCAGCGGCGAGCACCCGCCGTGAACCTCTAAGCGAATCTTCTGGCCCAGCCCGGCCCCGAACCGCCCGAGCTCATTGAGCGACTTGCCTATCTGCTCAATCGTCTTTTCACGCGACACACCCTTCGGCAGGTCGTTCGGCTTGACCTTCACACCCGACCCGCCCACGTCCGCCGAAAGTTTGAGGTATTGCTTCGCTCCCTCGATATCCGCCTTGAGCTTTGCAGCATCCGTGTGATGAAAAGCAAAGTTCGTCCCCAACCCAACAAGCGTCACCGCGCTGTCGCCAAAACGCTTCTTCACATCCCTGCGCTGCTGCGCATTGAGGCTCGACTCGACCCCGTGCGCGTGCTGGGTCCGCAGCTCCACACCGAGCACCTTGCTCTTTTCGCAATTGGCGATAAGCGTCGGCACATCCCAGTCCTTGGCCCACAGGTACGTGACCAGCCCCAGTCTCATCCTCGAACCGGGCCTTATCATCCTCATCGCCAACAACTTGCCGGCTGGACCTGCCGCAACCGCGGCGGCGCCCAAATAAATCGAATCCTTAATAAACTCCCTGCGACTCTTGCCGATTCCTTCCATCTTGCTCTCTTTCCGAAAAAGGATAATTGCCTCATTTATTGCAGCACTTCAGCCCGTCCTCACCAACGGTCAAAACAAGCATTCTCTCCTGATAACGATGCTACGTCAAGCCAATCCTCCAAAAAATCAAACCCCGGGGTGTGGCCGGATTTTCTGGCAAAGGATTTCAGCCTTGTCAAAATCCCATTCACAAGCGTAACAAGGCCACTATTGTCATTGCGAGCAGCGAAGCAAGCCTGCCCTGAGCGCAGCCGAACCGAAGCAATCTCATTACCCTATAGTAGCGAGATTTATGAACCGCGGTACTAAAGCGTTAAACTCCAAGAGTTTGGAGAGCATAACCTTGTGCTGACCATCAACTTTTCCGCAGTTGAGCCTAATATTCTAACAGCCGCTCTGCAATTTTAGAAGCCGCATCAACGTTGGCAATCTCTGCGCAATTCTCCACCATCTCTTGTCGTTTTCCTTCGTCTCTCATCAGTTCCTCTAACTCCTCCCACAGCCACTCCGCCCGGTCCTTCGCATCCGGCAGATCATCCACAATGACCGCCGCCCCGGCCTCGACCAGCTTACCCGCGTTTAGATACTGATGCCTGTCCTTATGATACGGATACGGCATACAGATACTCGGCACAGAAGCCGCGGCATATTCCGCCACGCTCACCGCGCCGCTGCGCCCGATCACCAAATCCGCAGCAGCCAACAGGTCCGCCATATCGTCGTAATATGCTAAAACGTTGTGGCGGATTTTCGCCCCGGCGTACCTGCTCTTGACATTTGCAAAGTTGGCCCGACCCGCAAGATGCACTATCTGCCACTCGCCCGCGAACCCGTCGAGCTTCTCCAAGAGCGAGCACACCGCATCGTTGACATTCGCCGCCCCGCTCGATGCACCCGTTACTAACAGAACCTTCTTACCCATATCAAGCCCCAACTGCTTTATCGCTTTCTCCGGTCGCAGGTCAGCAAAGCCCTTTCGCAGCGGACAGCCTACAACGTTCACCCTCGCTTTGCCTCTCGTAAAGTACCCGCGGCTCTGGTCGAACTGCACAAAAATCTCATCCGCCCACCGTGCTATTATCTTATTCGCCCGCCCCGGCACAATATCAACGTTCAAAAGCACTATAGGCACTTTCAGCCTGTGTGCCGCAAGGCAGACCGGCCCTGCAACAAACCCCCCGGCCCCTATCACAACCGCGTCCTTACGCTCACCAATAGCCGCCTTCGCAATCCGGTAGCTTCTTATGAACGACCTGATAAAGCCAACCAGCTTACCCAAGCGAACCGAATATCCCTTCGCGGCTAACCTCGTATATTCCAAGCCGCTCCGCCCAAGAATCTGCGAATCAATCGCCCGACCGCTGCAAAAAAAATGTACCTTCGCCCCCACATCAAGTTCCGCTATCCGCTCGGCCACAGCAACAGCGGGATAGATATGCCCCCCCGTCCCACCACCGGCAAAGAAAAAACTCATATCGCCCATTGCTTAGCTTCCCTGCGAACCCGAATATCCCGTCTTCTGTATTCCGTCTTCTCCCCTCTGCCTTCTGACTTCTGTCATCTGTCGTCCGTCGTCAGAGTCTCCCCCAAACCCGCCACCAAGGCAAGTCTTTTCCCCGCACTTTGCCGCAACACTTCTCAACTTCGTAATTCTGAATTCTCCGTTCGACATTCCAAATCAGATTGGCAGCGGACCTTCGTATCCCGTGTCCGCTAATTCCATTTTGTACAGTTGAGCGAACAGCCTGAACTGCCGGGAAAAATCGCCGCAAAACAACAGATTATGGTGCCCCTTGACCATACATGCGTCGGAGCGGTCCGTGATTTCAATTTCCACGTTCGTCGCGCACCCGGCTGCCGGCGGCATCGAATGCGACTTATCCACACGACCGGCATAGACGTCCAATTTGGGCTTCCCGCCAGGATAGTATCTAACCATCGTCACCGGGTCTCCCGGCTTCCAGAAGACCTGAATCGCGCAGCTACCGCCGTTGGTATGTGCAAACCGGCGCAAAAGATACGTCAGTTCCGGCCCCGCTGGGCCATATACTTTGGTGGGGCACGTGCAGTGCGAGGCGTAGTAGTGGTTTTTCTCGGTTTCATAGCATGGATTATGTTGAAAGCCCGGTCGCCCAATGAGTAGTTGCCCGAGCAACTGCGTGTAAGCCGCCGGCAAATCATTTTCACAGGCGGCCGGCGTTAGCTCGTCGTTGAGCAGGGAAAAGCTCACGCATGGCTTGAGCATTCCCCGACGCAGACAGTTCATCGTAACACCGTCGGCGCGTTCGCGACGCAACAGCTCCTTCAGCGCAAAATGAGCCCTGACCGCGCTTTCCAGGCTCTCGCGATTCACCGCTCGGACCTCGCTGGCCTTCTTCGTGATCCTCTTCATCAAGTCTTTACAGGCATTGGTAATCCTGGTTTTGTGAAACTGGTCGGCATAATCTGAGAATGGTACGACCCGCACCCTAATTCCCAGGAACTGCTCTAAGCCCTCGCGCGGCTTCTCTGCTTCGGTAATGCTCAAAATGAGAGATTGCTTCAAGTGCTTTCGCGTGTTAATCATCCGCATGCCGTACTCTATGGCTTCGAGATTATCAAGCGACTGGATGAAGTAGATACCCGGCCGTCGATAGTGACCGACCGGGCCGTGCTTGACGCCAAGCCCAATGAAAAAGACCGCTGGTATATTCAACCTTGCGGCCGCTTTCAAAAGCATATCCGCCTGTGGCAGACTCCGGTTATAGAACATAATCAAGAGCAGACCGTCGGGACCGGAAGTCTCAATTTCCCTCACTAATTGTTGGGCATCCTCATTGCCGGCGACTGAACGCGCCTCCGTGATAATCTTCATCCCAAGACGCTTTTCAATCTCCCTCAGTGCCGCCATATACTTCTTTTGACGCCCCTCAGCATCGAATTCATTGCCCGGCCAGCTCCACCAACCGTCCGGATCATCGGCAAAGCTGCTCGACGGAGGATAAATAAACGCTGCCCGTACCGTAGCGCCCTGCCTTGCTCGCGATATTGGTTGCTTATTCTCAGCCGCACCCGCCTCCAGCGACGGAACTGTCAACGCGCTGTATGTAATCCCCATCGTGGCCAGAAAGTCGCGCCGGTTGAGAACGCTGCTTGCTGTAATATGTTTCTGATCGTGCATGGCTAACTCCTACATATTCTCTGGACGCCGACAGCATCCTTCTGTCGGCATCCCTGTTCTGGTACTGCCGAATAACGGCTCAAAATCCATTATGCACTCAGCGATTACGATTTCAAGGGTCTTTGTTCTTCAATTCGAACCAAAACCGGATAAAACCGGCGCACCTCCAAACAAGTAGCTGACGGTTATGGTCAACGTCTATGAGGCGCTCGCGATGACTGTGCCGGGTATTGTCGCTCACGATTCGGCGCTCAAGGACGGCGAAACGCTCAAAATCCCGCAATACGTCCGGCCCAAAGGTTATTCAACCGGCCCAAAGGTAGCTGACGACTCGTCTTGCGATTCCAGTTCGGTTGGTCTGCGCGCGGATTGGCGGGCGATGTTCAGGAGGACGCCTACGGCGGCCGATGATAAGAGCATGCTTGTTCCACCGGCGCTTACAAAAGGCAAAGGGATGCCTTTGGTCGGGAGCACGACCGTCACCACGCCGATATTTAGTGCGGCCTGAATGCCGATTGCTAAGACTATTCCGCCCGCCAAAAGCTGGCCGAAGCGGTCCTTGCACCGAACGACCACCAGGATCCCCAGCCAAAGGAATATGATGAACAATCCAATGACCGCTGCGTTTCCGAGAAAGCCGAGCTCTTCGCCGATAATTGCGAAAATGAAATCGGTCGTATCCTCGGGCAGATGCCCGTACTTGCAGATCCCGCCGCCCAATCCCTTACCCAACAGTCCGCCCGAGCCGATGGCGATCAGCGACTGGTCGGCCTGGTAGGCCACCGAATCGCTCCATTTCTCCGGGTCCAAAAAGGCCGCGATTCGCCGCATCCGCGCCGGCGAGCGGACAAGCACGCCAACAAAGCCGAGAACACCGAACGGCAGAGGCACCAGGACATGCCACCATTTGGCGCCCGCGATTATCAGCATTAGAAAGGCCAGAACTGCCACAAATGCTGCCGTGCCAAGGTCCTCGATGATTATCAATCCGACAACCGCCCCGATGATACAGCAGACCGGGACGAACCTTTTCCAGAATAACCTTATCCCCCTACCGTACTTATCGCAAAACGCAGCAAGGAAGAAAACACTCGCCCATTTTGCCAGCTCGGAGGGCTGAAAGCTGACCTTGAACGGGCCGACGGCGAACCTGAACCATCGGCGGGCGTAGTTTATCCGTGCGCCGAAACCCGGAATCAATACGAGTATAAGTAACGCTATACTAAGGATTAGCAAATAGAGGATCGGCGATTTCAGCCAGCCGCGGCGAACGCGCAGCCGGCGATAATCGACGGCCGCAGCGGTGAAAAGGATAAGGCAGGCCACGGGGAAAAAGACGATTTGGCGCAGGCCGGGGTAGTCGTAGAATTTCTGCAAGTCAAGCTCCTGACCGATGTCGGCGCTGGCCGAGAAGACAAATACCGCACCGATGGCCATCAGCAAAACCACAACCGCACCTATAGAATTAGCGACCTGGTTGTACATTAGAGTTATCTTCGGCTTATCAGCCCTGAAAACAGCACAAATTTGGCCTCATCCGGTTAATGCGTAGGTGCACCACAATTATCCCCCAGCTTATCAAGGCAGAATCAGACAACTTGGCCCGGCAAATATGGTTAAGAGAAAAATCGTTTGGGCAGATGCTCAAATTTGGGGCGTGAGGGGGGAAATTTGTGCATCTGGGGTCCCAGGCGATTTTTCTCGGTCGTACGATATGCCAATCTCACCTACCCATTTCCCGGATGAGCCAAAAATTCGTGACCGTTCACGGAGCAATATGATTTGGGAGGAGAATTGGGGGGATTTTGTTATATTTTTGGGCCTAAACGCCGAAATTGAGGGAAAAAGCGTTACTCTTGGTGTGTGTGGCGCATCAAAGATATTGACAATACATTTGAATGGAGAAGACTGCTGATCACGTAAGACTGGTGAAACGAGCCCAGCTCGGTGACAAGGAGAGTCTTGACAGGTTAACTGAGTTGGCGGAAGAGCGTCTGCGCGTGGACGTTTTTCGTCTTACGCTGCAGGAAGATTTGACAGGGGAAGTTGTACAGGAGAGCTTGTTCGAGATGTTGCGGGTACTAAAAGACCTAAGGGAGGCCCATCGGTTCTGGCCGTGGCTGTACAAGATAGCGCTTAACAAGATACGGCACCATTACAGGACGGAGCAGCGTCGAAGGGCGGTAGTTGCTTCTGCTGCGGTGAACAAGGATTCGCAGAAGAGCAGCGAGCATGTAATGGCAAGTGCAATAAGCAAAGAATTAAAGGAGATCGTTCTTAGCGCGATGCGACGGCTAAAGCCCCGACACCGGGCCATTCTAACCATGCGGTGCTACCGGGAGATGGAGTATTCGCAGATAGGCGAGTCGATGGGGTGCAGTGAGTTTGCGGCGAAGATGCTGTTCTACCGGGCGAAGAAGTCACTGCGAAAACAGCTTTCCCGGTTCGGATTCGGCAAGGGTATGCTGCTGCCGGCTTTGCTTTTGTTTGGAAAGATGACGGTCCGGAGCGAAGCGGCGGCCCAAGTAATGGTCTCGACAGCCAGTGTCAAGGTCGGCGTGGCGGCCGGTTTGGCCGGGTTCGCGACGAGCACGACGGGCATCGTATCTCTTGCGACGGTCGGTGTCTTAGCCGTTGGTGCGACGGTAATCACTTCGCAGCCCGGGCATACGGACCCCAGGGCAGGACGGGCGTCGGCGAGCAACTCTCAGACTGTCGGGCAAATGGGAGCTTTGACCAAAGGCCTCGAAGAGTATTGGTGCTACTACCCGCGAAATGTGAACGGGCCGGTGATGACCCGGCTGCTCAGATGGGATTCGCAGGAGAAACGGTCGTATTGCCAATGGCTGCAAAACGAGCAGGCAACCTATTACTTCGATAAGCGCAAGAGTACCGTTTACATCAAGAACCACCGGATGTGGCGCGATGATCTGGCCGTATGGCGGCTGCCCACCGACCCGCCGGAACTGAGAGACTTTCTTTCGCGGGTCGAGGGCGGGATAGACCGATCACAATACATTCGCGGTGACGGGCCCGGCTTATTGGTGCTCTCCAGACGTCAGGAAAACGATTATCAATCGCGGGTGATGCATCACTTCAACACGCTGGATGAGCAATATTTCCTGTACGACTGGCCGACGCGGACGCGGAGGGTGGATACTCGCGATGCGATGCACAAGCGAGGCTGGACATATTTCAGGATTAGCGGACGGATCGCAGAAGAGGAAGTGACGGGAGCCGGGCGGCTGCCGTTTGTCGATGCCGCGCGCGGGCAGTTCGGTCCCTGGCTCAAGATGCAGGTCGGGGATGCCTTGAAGATTGCGGATAACGGGGCCGAGGCACGCGTGTATGACGGCACCGGCAGGCTCGCAGCAACGTACAGAGGAGGCAGTTTCTTTGCGGGCCTGGGGCGGCCGTGGATGGGACTGCACACCATCGATACGGTGCGCCGGGATGCCGCGCGAGAGCGGATATGGTTTGAGACGACGCGAAAGCGTGGCCAAGACAGTGCGGAAGTTGTGCTGACGCGGGGACAGGCGAAACTGACTTACTCCATTGATATGGAAAAGGATATTATTGAAAAAATAGCATTTTCGACAAACGACGGCCGGGAGGGCGAGTTGAGGTTTACATATCTTGAGCAGGTTGACCCACCGACCGATGAATTTGTCTCGCCGAGGTGGAGAAGCTCCGGCAAGCCGCAGCGGCCAAGTCCCGGCATGCTCTGGCTGCTTAAGCCGGCAAATGGTGAATGGTAAACAGTGCCTGGTACTAACTCCGAAGCTCACTACGAGACTACCGAGAGTTAACCTGGCAGGAGCAGGGATACTATGAAACCCGAATGGATTAAAGCGACGGTTGTGGTGTTGTTGTGGCTTTTGTTCGGGTCAGCGGGCACAGCCTTCGGTGAACAAATCTTTGTCGATGCCGATGCCGGCGGTGCAAACGACGGGTCGAGCTGGACCGACGCCTTCAATTACCTTCAGGATGCTTTGGCCGCTGCCTCAAGCAGCGACGAAATCCGGGTTGCACAGGGCGCTTACAAACCTGATCAGGGGGCTGGTATTACACTGGGTAACCGCGGGGCCACTTTTCGACTAATCGATAATGTCACGATAAGAGGTGGATACGCGGGTTTTGGCGAGCCAGTCCCCGACGCCCGGAACGTTGCACGATATGAGACTGTCCTTAGCGGTGACCTTGCGGGTAACGACACCGACGTGAGCGATCCTCGTAATTTACTTAGCGAGCCGGGCAGGAGTGAAAACAGCTTCAACGTGGTTACGGGGACCTACTGCAACGAGACGACTGTCCTGGACGGCTTTACAATCACCGGCGGCAATGCGAACGGCACGCGCCAGCGGGACAGATGCGGGGGCGGCCTGCACGACGGGAACGTGACGGTGAGCCACTGCAGGATTGTAGGCAACTCGGCGTATTACGCCGGCGGTGGTGTCGGGTGTTATCGGGGGGGGACCGTTACAGACAGTACGATCAGCGGCAACTCAGCTCGTTTCGGTGGCGGACTCTACGGAGTTGACCGGATCATCAACTCCACCGTCACGGGCAATTCGGCAAATCAGTACGGAGGTGGCGGCATATATATATCAGGCGATGACTGCACGCTAACCGATTGTAGAATCAGCAACAATTCGACTGTGCAGAACGGTGGAGGCGTATATGTTCAGCATTGTGACCCAACACTGACGCGCTGCACAATTGCCGATAACTCAGCGAGCCAAGACGGCGGCGGAGTCTATGTGGACGGCAGCACAAGCGGGGGCTATCCGCAACTCAACCGGTGCAAAATTGTGGGCAACTCGGCTGGTCACAACGGCGGCGGCCTGCACAACTACGGCTACTCTTTCAGCAAGCTCAGCAGTTGTATTTTGGCCGGGAACATATCAGCCGGCAATGGGGGCGGGATGTGCGAGACGTACGACGGCGGCAGCTCGCTGGTCAACTGCACATTCGCTCATAATACCGCCACCGAAAGGGGTGGAGGAATCTGCTACGACTCGGACCCGAACGTAGGCCGGGTCATCACCAACTGTATTATCTGGTACAATTCCGACAGCTACGGGCAAGCAGCCCAGGAGTCTCAAATCCATATCGAAAGCGGCCCGGCTATGGCCCCGCTGAGGTATTGCTGTATCCAGGCCTGGACGGGGGGTCTTGGCGGGTCCGGGCAGATCGGCACTATCGGCGATGACCCGCTCTTTGTGGACGCAGACGGAGTTGACAACGTAGCCGGCACCGAAGACGACAACCTGCGTTTGCAGGGCGCTTCGGCGTGCATAGATGCCGGTGACAACTCGGCGGTGGAGCTGCCGACCACGGATATGGACGGCAAGTCACGCATCATACACGGAATCGTGGATATTGGGGCGTACGAATCCGACAGCGGCGGTCAACATGTTCCGCCGCGGTATGAGGTTATTGACTTGGAGACGCTCGGAGGCTCCTATAGCCGGGCTTACGGCATAAATGAGGCCGGACGCGTCGTCGGTTACGCCGAAACGGCAGGCGGTGAGCAGCACGCATTTCTTTGGGATAAGAACATTGGAATGATCGACCTGGGCACACTTGGTGGGAACAAGAGCAGTGCTTTCGGCATAAACAACTTCGGCCAGGTGGTGGGCTCGGCTAAGACGACCAGCGGAGACCTGCACGCATTCCTCTGGGAAAAGGGCAGAATCACGGATTTGGGCGCCCTGGAGGGCGGCAACTGCACCGAAGCCAAAGCCATCAACGACGCCGGGCAGATCGTCGGAACGGCGAGAACTTCCGAGGCCGACTATTCGTGGCAGCACGCTTTTCTCTGGGAAAACGGTGCGACAGCAGATTTAAGTGTCCTGGACGGCAGCAGCGACAGCAGTGCGGCCGATATCAACATTCGCGGTCAGGTGGTAGGCACATCGGGAGGGCGCGCCTTCATCTGGGACACTACGAACGGCATGAGCGACTTGATAGGGCTGCAAAGCTCGGGCAATACCATAAATGACGCCGGCCTGGTGGCCTTGGCTTCCGGAGGGCGCCACTACATCTGGGACGGCACCGGCGGCTTGTTTGATATGTACCTCATCAGCTACGGCAGAACCAATGCGATCAACAATGCCGGTCAGGTCGTTGGTGATTTCGATTATCTCAGCGACAAGGATTTACACGCATTTCTCTGGGCCGGCGGCTATGGCATGTTAGACCTGAACAACCTGGTGCCGGCCGGTTCCGGGTGGAAGGACCTGGTCTCCGCAGGTGACATAAACAATCGCGGCCAGATTGTCGGCTACGGCATTACCGACGCCGGCAGCACGCACGCCTTCCTTATGACCCCGATACCCGCAGAGGCTTATCTGGTAGCGCACTGGAAGCTGGATGAGACCGGCGGTAACACGGCTGAAGACTCGGTCGGCGATAACGACGGCACATTGTACGGCGCACCGCTATGGCAGCCTTACAGCGGACGAATGGATGGTGCTCTTGCTTTCGACGGCAACGGCGACTACGTTGACTGCGGTAATAGCTCAGTATTTGACATTACCAAGGATATCACGGTTGCTGGCTGGGGGAAGATCAACGCCGTCAACG
>CAYWOD010000104.1:0-11951 GCA_964459805.1 uncultured Pirellulales bacterium | reverse complement strand
TCACATCACTATTTTGTGACCATTTTGCGCACAATTCTATTTGTAACAGACTAAGTCCTGTCATCCAGCCTTCGGCGATTCCAAATGCTGCAAATCCGCTGACGCCATTAGGTGCCGAGTAACCTTGCGGCGGCCTTGGCGAAATAGGTGATGATGATGTCGGCCCCGGCCCGCTTGATGGAGCCGAGCGCCTCTAACATCGCCGCATCTTTCTCTAAGAGCCCGGCCTTGGCCGCCGTGTTCAGCATCATATATTCGCCGCTGACGTTATACGCGGCTATCGGGCAATCGAAACGCACCTTCGCACGCCGGATCACGTCTAAAAAACAAAGAGCCGGCTTGACCATCACAATATCGGCGCCCTCTTCTATATCCAGGGCGATCTCCTGCATCGCCTGGTCGGAGTTGCTTACGTCCATCTGGTATCCTTTGCGGTCGCCGAACTGCGGCGCAGAATCAACGGCGTCCCTGAACGGCCCGTAAAAGGCGGATGCGTACTTCGCCGCGTAGGACATAATGGCCGTCTCGCAAAAGCCGTTCTCCTCCAGACACTGCCGTATGTAGCCTACACGCCCATCCATCATATCCGACGGGGCAATAACGTCGGCCCCGGCCTGGGCGTGCGAGAGGGCTATCTTAGCCAATAGTTCGCAGGTGGCGTCGTTATCTACGCGACCATCCTTAATCACGCCGCAATGCCCAGTCGTGGTATAAGCACAAAGACAGACATCGGTGATCACCAGCAGTTCCGGGGCCGTGTCTTTGATTCGCTTGATAGAGGCTTGCACAACGCCGTCCTCGGCCCAGGCCTGCGAACCCTTTTCATCCTTCTTATCGGGCAGCCCGAACAGCAGCACCGCCGGTATCCCCAGAGAGGCGACCTCGGCGGCCTCGTCAGTGATCACATCCGGCGAGAAGTGAAAACAATCGTCCATCGACTTGATCGGTTCTTTTAGTCCTTCGCCGGCGCGGACAAAAAGCGGATAAACCAGGTCATGGACACTCAAACTGCTCTGACGCACCAACCTTCGCATAGGCTCGCTGCTGCGAAGCCGCCGCATCCTGTTCTTCGGAAAACCCATTGCATACCACCTTTCTTAACAGATGAACTTTTGCAAAATTGCAGGTTAGGCCTATATTGTTGAAGAATTGCTTCTTCTTGATTTTCTTCAATAATCACCTAAGCTGTTATGGCACAACACATTGCCTATTAAAAGAAAAAATCAAGAAACGATTTTTTCTTTTTTAAGTAGGCCTAACCTGCAATTTTGCAAAACTCTTGTTAAGAGGCAATCCAATCTCTATATCGGCCCTATTCACCCGATATTACCCGAATCAGTACGCCAATTCCAACCCATTTGACGAGATTTTCAACCGCCGTAGCGGCGATCGAGCACTCTGAAGGCATCAAAGACCATTTTCAAGAGGCTATGCAGAAAAGTCCTGAGCCGATAGAATAAGACCGACCCCTTTTTCGGTAGGTAGTAGTAATTATGACGGTTGAGAAGTGGAATATGAAACTGCTGCCGACGAGCTTTTCGGGCTGGGCGCCCGAGAAAGCGTCGTCGAGGCAGATAGCAGTGTTGATGAGCGGGGGCGTTGACAGCAGCGTTGCTGCGCACCTGCTGGTCGAGGCCGGCTGGGAGGTGTTAGGGATTACTATGAAGATTCCGGTCTCATCCGATACGAGTAGCCGGGGCCGCCGTGGGGCGGACGCAGCTTCTGTCTGCGGCGAGATGGGCATACCGCATTACTTCATTGATGTGACCGAGCCGTTCGAGAAGCTGATAATACAGCGATTCCGCGAGGCTTACGCACAGGGGCAAACGCCCAATCCCTGCATCGACTGCAATACGCTGCTGAAACTTTCATTGGTGTGGGATTTTTTGCGGGCGAAATTTGACATCAGCTATCTCGCCACCGGTCATTACGCGCGCGTCATCAAGACGGATGGGCGGGCTCGCCTCGCCACCGCGAAAGACAGGGTCAAGGACCAAAGCTATTTCCTCTACGGCATTGCAGCCGACAGGCTGGATAGGTTCGTACTGCCCTTGGGTGAGCTGACAAAATCCGAGGTTCGTCGGATCGCAGCCGAACTCAATTTGAGCGTTGCGGACAAGTCTGAGAGTATGGAGCTGTGCTTTGCCGGTGAGCGTGACTATCGCCTGGCCCTGTCCGGCGACCAGGCGGACAAGTGTGGGGACATAACGGATATGCAGGGCAACAAGATAGGCACACACAAAGGGATCTCGAACTATACGCTCGGCCAGCGCCGCGGCGTGGGCTTTGCGGGCGGCAAGCCGCTCTACGTGGGCAGGATACACGCCCGGACAAACACCATAGCGCTCGGCACAAGAGACGAGGTCAGCTCACGCACCATCAGTGCGAACCGTATTAACGTCCTTATGCCGGATGAGCTTGCGCCGGCCGGCAGGCTGTTCGGCAAGATTCGCTCATACGGCGACCCCAGGCCATGCAAAATTGTCGATGCGGGCAAAGCGGATATTACGGTTGAGTTTGACGAGTCTCAATTCGCCCCGTGCCCGGGCCAGAGGCTTGTACTCTACGACGGGACTGATAATATCGTCGCCGGCGGCGAGATAGTGCCGGGGGTATCGCTGTATTATGGAACGAGATAACAATGAGACTTTTAATGATGTAGTCATCTACGCCGACGGCGCCGCCGAACCTAATCCTGGGCCGGGGGGATACGGCGTCGTTCTTCGGTACGGAAGACATCGCAAAGAGCTATCCGGTGGATTCGAAAGGACCACCAACAATCGCATGGAACTCATGGGGGCTATTGTCGGGCTCGAGGCACTTACCGCGAAATGCTCGGTCACTCTTTACACTGATTCGAAATATGTTGTCAACTCTGTCAATGAAGGTTCTGTCTTCAAGTGGCGTGAAAACGATTGGTATCGAACCCGCAAGAAAGGTGCTAAAAACGTTGATCTGTGGCAGCGGTTCTTAGAGGTCTATGAAAGGCATGAGATTACGCTGGTTTGGGTAAAAGGCCACGCCGGGATTGCGGAGAACGAATGCTGCGATCGACTGGCATTTGCTTCGGCAAAGTCTGTCAATCGACAGGTTGATACTGGATACATCGAATCTCAGGACAGCGGCTCACAGAATTGGAAATCCGGTAAACGGTACTTAAGGATCAAACACAAACAAGAGGGCGAGGCTTGCCGCAAATGTCAAACGCCATTACTCAAACGAAGTCCGAGAAAGAAACCCAAGCCACGTCAGACCTATTACTACGAGTGGTATCTTTATTGCCCCAACTGTCGTTCAATGTATATGGTCGAGGAGGCGAAACGATTTATTGAACCGGATACCGAAGTAAAATAAAGAGATATTCCGGATAATGGATAGGGGCCCCGAACGATTCTTCTCGGTCGTGGCACGGGCTTCGGAGCCCGTGAAAACACGGCCAGGATGGCCGTGCCACGGACCTATCTGTTATTGGGAAGAGCCAGTTTTTTTTCGGTCTGACAAGATTTCGCACTTTCCGGGCTGTGCCGGCGTAGTTGGAGACAGCAATATCGCTGCTTTGCGGGTGTCTGAGCTTTTTGGTTGCAATAGTTCTTGCAAAGTTCTAAAATCCCGCCTTTAAAGTAAGCGTATTGACAGCAAAGAGTAAATGAAGAAGAAAGATCGTAAAACAGGTTCGGTAATGGTTATTGGGGGGGGGATAGCCGGGATGCAGGCGTCACTTGACCTGGCCGATTCAGGGTACAAGGTCTATCTGGTCGAGTCCGGGACCGCTATCGGCGGGCACATGGCGCAGCTCGACAAGACCTTCCCCACAAACGACTGCTCAATGTGCATTATATCGCCCCGGCTGGTTGAGACCGGGACACACAGAAACATAGAGATAATCACCAATGCCGAATTGACCGAATTAGCGGGCCAAGCGGGCAATTTCACTGCCAAGCTCGCCCTCAAGCCGCACTTCGTTGACCTTGAAAAATGCACCGGCTGTGGAATCTGCGCCGAGAGCTGCCCCGTCGCCCTCCCGGATGAATACAATCAGCTCCTCGGCGAGAGAAAGGCGATCTTCAAGCAATACCCGCAGGCCGTGCCCAATAAATTCGCTATAACCAGGCTCGGCGTCGCACCCTGTTACGATAGCTGCCCCATACACGGCAATCCGAGCGGGTATGTCGCCCTGACCGCCGCCGGCAAATACAAAGAAGCCTACGACTCGGCAACCGAAAAGAACCCTTTTCCCTCGATATGTGGAAGAATATGCGAGCATCCGTGCGAGCAGAGCTGTAATCGAGTGAATCTGGACAGCCCGGTTTCAATCGCCTACATAAAGCGGTTCCTTGCGGATTGGCACCACGAGCACGGCGAGAAGCTGACACCCGAAGAAAAACAGGCTTCGATTGAAGAGAACGGCAAGAAGGTCGCAGTAATCGGCGCCGGGCCGGCGGGATTGTCGGCGGCCCTGGAGTTGAGGAAAATGGGCTATTCCGTAACCATCTTCGAGAAGCACGGGGTCCTCGGCGGAATGATGAGGATCGGCATACCCGAATACAGGCTGCCCACCGAAATTATCGACAGGGACATTCAGAACATCCTCGATTACGGTATCGACGTCAAATTGAACAGCCATATTAAGAGCGAAAGTGACATTGAGGCGTTTTTCGACGGAGGTTTCGAGGCGGTGTTCCTGTCGGTCGGCTCCCACAAAAGCATCAGAATGGGTATCGAGGGTGAAGACTCTGAAAATGCCTCAAGCGGCATAGACTTCCTGCGCAATGTCAGGCTCGGCAAGAAGACTTCCGTCAAGGAAAACGTAATAGTCATCGGCGGCGGCAACGTCGCTATGGACTGTGCCCGCACATCGCTGCGGCTCGGCGCCAAAAAAGTCTCCCTCGTCTGCCTCGAAGCGCGCGACACGATGCCCGCCTATCCGTGGGAGATCAACTGGGCCGAAGAAGAAGGCGTTGCCGTAAGAGCAGCAAAGGCAACAAAAAGGATTATCGTCGAGGACGGCAAATTCACCGCCCTGGAATTGTTGGATGTAAAAAAGATGGCATTTGTCGAGGGCAGGCTGGAGCTCGAAACGGTCCCCGGCACCGAAGAAGTCCTCGCGGGCGATGAGTTGATAGTGGCCATCGGCCAAAAGCCCGACCTCGGCCTTTTGGGCGAGTGCGGAAAGATAAACCTGACAAAACGCGGCACGGTCGAAGTCGATGAAAAAACCGCTATGACCTCCTGGCAGGGCGTCTTCGTAGGTGGTGACGTGATTCGCGGCGCCGCCAGCGTGGTCCAGGCCACGGCCGACGGCCAGTTGGCCGCCGGGTCAATAGATGCCTACATCAGCGGCGAGAAATTTGAGCCCGAAGAAGACCATCAGCCGATCGTCGAAATCTCCGCCGAGGAGCTGAAAGAAAGAAAAGAAAAGATAATCCAACGGCAGGAAATGCCGACAATCGGCCTTGATAGACGGCGATCCTTCGAGGAGGTCGATTTGGGATTCACCGAGGAGATGGCCAGGGCCGAGGCGGACAGGTGTTTGTTCTGTGCCGTCTGCTCATGGTGCGGATTGTGCGAAAAGGTCTGCGAGGCCGACGCGATTCTATACAACGATGTGCCGAAGGAAAGGTCGCTGGATGTCGGCGCGATCATTCTGGCGCCCGGCTTCGACCTGTACGACGCCGAGAGAAAGGGCGAGTACGGATACCGGCGGTTCCCCAACGTTGTCAGCGCAATGGACTACGAGAGGATCATGTGCGCATCGGGGCCTTTTGGCGGCCATATACAGAGACCTTCCGATGGGGCTGAGCCGAAGAAAATCGCCTTTATACAATGCGTCGGCTCGCGAGATCAGGACAACCCGTACTGCTCGACGGTTTGTTGTATGTACGCCACCAAGCAGGCGATCATAACCGCCGAGCACATACAGGATCTCGAATGCAAGGTGTTCGTGATGGACGTCAGGGCGTTCGGCAAAGGGTTCGACGAATACTACGAAAGGGCAAAAGACAAATACGGCATTCAGTACATCTACACCAGACCCTCGGCCGTCAGGCAGGATTTCACGACCGGCAACCTTTCGCTCGAATTCACCGAGGACGGCAAGGACTGGGTTGAACAAGAGTTCGACATGGTCGTATTGGCCAGTGGTCTCTGCGCAAAGGCCGGCGCAGCGAAACTCGCCGATCTCTGCCAAATCGAGCTAAACCAATACAACTTCGCACAGTCGGCTACGTTTATGCCGACCGCTTCGTCGAGAGAGGGGATTTACTTGGCCGGGGCGTTCGAGGGCCCCAAGGACATTCCCGAGAGCGTCACGCAGGCCAGCGGCGCCGCAGCGCTTGCCATGGAGCTATTGGCGGATGTCAGAGGCACACAGATCACGCCTGAGACTTTCCCGCCGGAGAAAGACATCTCCAAGGCCGAGACGCGAGTAGGGGTCTTTGTCTGTCACTGCGGCTCGAATATCGGCGGCTTTATCGATTGCGAGAGGGTCGCAAAGTATGCAGAGAATCTCAAGAACGTGGTGTTTGCGACCGACCTGATGTACACCTGCTCGCCGGATGGAATTCTGACCATAAAAGACAAGATTGAAGAGCACGACATAAACAGGGTAGTCGTGGCGTCCTGTACCCCGAGGACACACGGGCCATTGTTCCAGAAAGCGATCAAGCAGCGCGGCCTGAACCCCTATCTGTTCGAGATGGCGAACATTCGCGACCAGTGCACGTGGGTCCATGCACGGCTCGGCGAGGCCACCGAGGAAAAAGCGATAGACCTGGTGAGAATGGCGGTCGGGCGGGCGAGGCTCATCGAGCCGCTCAGCACCACTGCTTACGTTCCCAAAAGAGACGCACTTGTTGTCGGCGGCGGGGTGGCCGGGATGACTGCCGCACTTTCAATAGCAAACCAGGGATTTGGCGTGCATTTAGTCGAGAAATCCGAGAAGCTCGGGGGCAATCTCTCCAAGGTCAAGAATACGGTCGAGGGATTCAAGCCGCCCGAGCTGCTCAAAGAACTGGAAGCACAGATTGCCGGAAACGAGAGGATAACTGTCTATAAGAACTCCACCGTAAAGGAGTGCACAGGCTTTGTCGGCAATTTCAAGAGCATTATCGACAACAACGGAAGCGATACGGAAATTGAGTATGGGGCGGGAATAATAGCTGTCGGCGCGCACGAATCCAAACAGGAAGAATACCTCTACGGCCAAAACGACAAAGTGCACACGCAATTGGAGCTTGAAGAGCTGCTCGAAAACGACGCGGATTTCGCCAAGGGTCTTGACGAAGTTGTTATGATTCAGTGCGTCGGTTCCCGAGAGCCGGAGAACCAGGTGTGCAGCCGGGTCTGCTGCACCGAAGCGATCAAGAACGCCATAGCGATAAAACACGCCAATCCTAACGCCAACGTTGCGATACTCTACAGGGATATCCGCACCTACGGATTCAAGGAACAATACTACAACCAGGCACGAGAGCTTGGCGTGCTGTTCTTCAGGTACGACCTGGACGGCAAACCTGTTGTCTCACAGGATAGCGCAGGAGAGCTTGAGGTCCATGTGCGCGACCTAAACTCCTCGCTGGAGATGAGCTTCAGCCCCGATGTCCTTGCATTAAGCGCGGCGATGGCGCCTGCGCCGGACAATGAAGAAGTCGGGACGGTTTTCAAGGTCCCCATTACTCTCGAAGGCTCTTTCCTCGAAGCACACATGAAGCTAAGGCCCGTTGATTTTGCGTCGGATGGTCTGTTCCTGTGCGGGACGTGCCACAGCCCGAAGTTCATCGATGAGAGTGTCGCCCAGGCCCAGGCGGTTGCCGCAAGGGCGGCGCGGATTCTATCGGCAGAGGTTCTGGAAGTAAGCGGCGTTGTCTCGGTGGTGGACTCCGACAAGTGTGCAGCGTGCCTGACGTGCGTGCGGACCTGTCCGTATAACGTGCCGCAGATAAACGCCGAAGGCGTTGCCGAGATTGAAGTCGCTATGTGCCACGGCTGCGGCATCTGCGCATCCGAATGCCCGGCAAAAGCGATTCAACTGATGCACTATAAAGATGCGCAGGTCATTGCCAAGACCAGAGCGCTTCTCGATGAGGCCGGCGAACTGGTGACAAATGAGTGAGTTCGAACCTAAAATAGTGGCATATTGCTGCAACTTCTGTGCGTTCGCGGCTGCGGACCTGGCCGGGGCGATGCGCATTCAGTACCCCCCGAATGTCAGGATTATCCTGCTGCCCTGCACCGGCAAGGTCGATGCTATCCACCTTATGAAGGCCTTTGAAGACGGCGCCGACGGCGTATTCGTTGCGGGGTGCATAGAGGGCGAATGCCACTTCATGGAAGGCAACCTGCGCGCCAAAAAGAAAGTCGCATACGTCAAGAGGCTTCTCGAGGAGGTCGGGACAAACCCGCAAAGAGTCGAAATGTTCAATCTTTCATCCGCGATGGGCGGGCGCTTTGCCGAGATCGTAGAGGAGATGACCCGGAAAATCAAAGAGATCGGACCTGTCGGCGAAGACGGACCCCTTGTAGGCGGGCAGAAGGAGCCGGAAAAAGTATGAAAGTCGTCAAGCAAAAAGACGTAAAACTCGACGGCAGTTTCGCCCGGGAAATCGCCAAACGCAGCGGCGAGAATGTCTTTCTCTGCTACCAGTGCAGGAAGTGCGCCTCCGGATGTCCAAACCGTATGTTTATGGACAGCACCCCGACCGAGCTGATGCGATACGCGCAGCTCGGAATGGTCGATGAGGCAATGAAGAAAAACACTATCTGGTACTGCCTGTCCTGCCAGACCTGCTCGACGAGGTGTCCGCAGGATATAGATATCGCTCATGTCATCGACACTATGAGAATTATAGGCCAGGAGAAAAAGATAAAGGCCGATGACAATAAGCTGCCGCTGTTCAACCGGCTTTGGATGATGATGATCAAGTATATGGGAAGAGCCTACGAAGCCGGCCTTGTCGCCGCGCTGAATCTTTTCACCGGACATCCCTTCAAAGATATGGCCTTGGGCATGAAAATGATAAGAAAAGGCAAACTGAAGCTGTTTCCCTCTATTAAGAAACCCTTTGCAACGATGAAAATGTTTTCAAGGGCTAAGAGGCTAAAGAAATGAAGTTGGCATACTATCCAGGCTGTTCGCTGCATTCGACCGCTATCGAGTACGACATTTCGACGAGGAAGGTCTGCGAGGCGCTGGGAGTCGAGCTCGTGGAGGTCAAGGACTGGATTTGCTGCGGCTCGTCCCCGGCGCACCAGCGCGATGAGCTGATGTCCGTCGCTTTACCGGCCAAGAACCTCGCCCTGGTCCGCCAAACGGACGACTTGAAAGAGGTCTGTGCGCCCTGTGCCTCCTGCTATTCAAGATTCAAATTTGCCCAGGAGCGAATGAAAGATGATGACCTCAGGAAAAACGTCGAACAAATCATCGACTTGGAATATCCCGAAGACATCAGGGTCCTGCACATGCTCGACGTGATCGTCGAAAAGGTGGGAGCCAACGCCGTCAAGGAAAAGGTCGTCAAAGACCTTGCCGGCTTGAAAGTAGCCTGCTACTACGGCTGTCTTATAACGAGGCCCCCGAGCATAACCGGCAAGCAGCAATTCGAGAATCCGACGCAGATGGAATCTGTTATGGAAGCCCTCGGCGCCGAGGCCGTTGACTGGAATATGAAGACCTTCTGCTGCGGGGGCGCATTTGCATTGACGCAGGCCCACGTGGTCCTTGAGCTGACCAGGAAAATCCTTGCCGACGCCGAGGCGGTTGGGGCAGACGTTATCTCAGTTGGCTGCCCCCTCTGCCACGCCAACCTCGACGGCAGGCAGACGCAGATTAACAGCAAGTTCAATACGAATTTTCACATCCCCATATTCTATTTCACCGAGCTTATGGGCCTGGCCCTGGGAATCGAAGCAAAGGACCTGGGCATCTTCAAACATCTTACGGAAGTTAAAGATTTTCTCAAAGAAAGGATACTGATATGATCGTCGCCGATAGAAAGCCCCTCGAAGAGATACTCAATTCGATAAAAGATTACAAAAAGATAATGCTGGCCGGCTGCGGCGGCTGCGTCACTGTATGCTTTTCCGGCGGCGCCAAAGCCGTCGAGCTGTTGGCATCTCAAATAAAGATGGCCAGAAAAAAACAGGGCCGGGACATAGAGATAATAGAGGCCACCCCGGAGAGGCAGTGCGAATACGAATTCATCGACGAGCTAAAGGGCGAGATCGAGTCGGTCGAGGCGGTGCTGTCCATAGCCTGCGGCGTGGGGGTCCAGGCAATGAACGAGAGACATCCTGATAGGATAACGATTCCCGGCCTCAATACCAAGTTTATGGGTTATCCCATCGAGCACGGGCTATGGGATGAAAGATGCGCCGGCTGCGGCGACTGCGTGCTCGAATGGACCGGCGGAATATGTCCTATCGCCCGATGCGCCAAGAGACTGCTCAACGGGCCGTGCGGCGGCTCGAGCGACGGAAAGTGCGAGGTCGATAAGGACACCGACTGCGCGTGGCAGTTGATTTACGACCGGCTCAAAAAGTTGGGCAAGCTCGATAATCTCAAGATGATTAGAGGACCCAAAGACTGGCGCACCAGCACCAACGCCGGACAGCGAAGAACCAAGTTCGAAGAGGCGATGCTATGAAATCGGACAGCAGACTCGAAAAAGTCCTCACAGCGGGCAAGTTCGCGGTGACCGCCGAGCTCGGACCGCCCCAGAACGCCAACCCCGAGGCGATCAAAAAGAAAGCACAGCATTGCCTCGGAAATGTCGAGGGCACCAACATCACCGACAACCAGACGGCGATAGTGAGGATGTCGAGCATCGCCGCCGCTGCCATCGCAATATCCTGCGGCGTTGAGCCGGTCGTCCAAATGGTCTGCAGAGACAGGAACAGAATCGCAATGCAAAGTGACATCCTCGGGGCCGCGGCCCTCGGCGTTAAGAATCTTCTTTGCCTCTCCGGCGACCACCAGAAATTCGGAAACCACCCCGAAGCGGCGAACGTCTTCGACATCGATTCGGTGCAGTTGATAGCAATGGTAAAGGCGATGCGTGACGACAAAGTGTTCCTTTCGGGCGACCCGATAAAGGAGCACGAGCCGAGGTTGTTCATCGGCGCCGTTGAGAACCCCTTTGCGGACCCCTTTGAATTCAGGGTCATGCGTCTTGCCAAGAAGATTGCAGCCGGCGCCGATTTCATTCAGACCCAGTGCGTCTTCGACGTGGAGAAATTCGCCCGCTGGATGGAGCTGGTTGTTGCCGAAGGCCTGCACGAGAAGGTGTATATCCTCGCCGGCCTGACCCCCGTCCGCTCGCACAGGGCGCTTCAATATATGAAGAACGAAGTGGCCGGTATGAGCATACCCGATGAGCTTATCAAAAGGATGGAGGCCGCAGGTGACAAGGAAGAAAGGAAAGAAGAGGGCATAAAGATCTGCGTCGAGATGATAGAGCAGGTCAAGAATATCGAGGGGGTGGCCGGGATTCATCTTATGCCGATTGGCTGGGAGAGCATCACGCCGGTGATTCTCGAACGCGCAGGCTTGCTGCCGCGTCCGCAAGTGTAAATCCGAACGGCTCATGGTCGGCCCCGCCCGGCCGGAAAGATCAAAGCCCCCCCCCAGCTTTGCCGTCGAGGGGTGTGAATTTTGTTTCCGGCGGGCTGTAAGGTTCTTTTTAGGCTCATCTTATGAGTTCCTGTTTTGGGTGACGATTCTATTAGTCGATAAGGGAAGGGGATTGGGTTTGTATTTCGTAGATCGTATGTCGTATTGCGTATAGCGTATGTCGGATGTCGTATTTCGTATTGCGGGGGGTGGGCAATTGGGAGAGGTGGGGACTTTGGGGGTGGGGAGATTGGGTTTGTTTGGGTTTGTTTTGGGTTTGTTTTCCCGGAGCCCGGAGGGGTGGTTTATTGTCGTAAACCTTTGTCGAATAGAAGCTTAAGTTCAT
>CAYWOD010000103.1:0-11975 GCA_964459805.1 uncultured Pirellulales bacterium | reverse complement strand
AGAAACGATTTTTTCTTTTCTAAGTAGGCCTAACCTGCAATTTTGCAAAACTCTTATTCTTCTAATAATCAATTATCACGATGTCTTCCGGTATAGCGACGACGTCACGGTGTTTTGGGCCGAGGAGCTTTTTTATTTCGGTGCTGTGCTTGCCGGCTAAGGTCTTTAGCTGGGAGCTGGCGATGCTCGTAACGGCCTTGGCCTTGTTGTTCAGCATAACGACCGCGCCGGCCTCGAATGAGCCTTCGACTCTAATTACGCCGCTCGGCAGAAGGCTTTTGCGATTTCTCAGCGCCCGCATTGCACCGGCGTCGATGTGGATTGTGCCGGCGGGCGTGCTATTTAGAATCCATCGCGAGCGATTGGCGAGCTTGCGTTTCGGCATAAAGACGGTGCCGATTTCTTCGCCTGCGATAATCCGGGTAATGACGTTTTTCAATCTGCCGTTTGCTAAGACGATCCGGCAGCCGGCGTTCGAGGCGATCTTCGCGGCCTCAAGTTTCGTTTTCATTCCGCCGGTTGCGTACCGGCTCCCCTTCCCCCCGGCGTTCTTGACGATGTCGGCGGTTATCTCGAACACAGCCCGGATTGGCTTGGCGCCGGGGAACTTTCGCGGATTCTTATCGTAGAGCGCGTCTATGTCACTTAGCATAATCAGCAAATCGGCGTCGATCTTACTGGCGACCAGGGCGCTTAGCTTGTCGTTATCGCCGAAGGCCGTACCGATCTCGTCCGTGCTTACAGAGTCGTTTTCATTGAGGATAGGGACTACGCCTAAGCCGAGAAGGGTCTCGATGGAGTTGCGCAGGTTCAGGTATGTTTTTCTGTTGTTAAGGACCTCGACGGTGAGCAGGACCTGTGCGACGGTGACGCCGTGGCGCAGGAACGACTTTCGATATTCCTGCATCAGCAGCGGCTGGCCGATGGCCGCGCAGGCCTGGCGCATCTTCATCCCTTTGACCTTGCCGTCTAAGTCGAGCCGACCGGCGCCCATACCGATAGCGCCGGAGCTGACGATGACCACCTGCCGCCAGCTCGCCAGCAGGGAGCTTATCTGGGCGGCGACCCGCCGGACGTACGCGGCGTCTATAGCATCGTCCTTCGTCAGCACGTTCGTGCCGATCTTTACGACTATTCGCTTTGCCTTGCTAAAGTCACGCATAATAATCTCGTATTGCGTATCTCGTATCGCGCGTGTCGTATTGTGCCCCGGTGCGCCGGGATTGTTTCGGCTAATCGAATCAAATCCATTGGCTATTATAGTCGCTTCCATACACGTAGCAACAAAATACGAATCAACCAAGGCTGCCGTTTGCCCCCGGCTGACCCGCCTGGTCATTTCGCGCTTGACTCGTCCTCCACCTCATCCAGGAACCATCGCATCCCATCATTCCGCCACCCATCGTCAGCCAGAATGACATTGATCAATTGACAGATGATGAATCACGACACTTGATCTGGCTCCTAAGAGTAATAGGTCGAATATCGCTCCATCGCATCCATAAGCGACTTTATGTTTTCAAGAGGAACCCCCGGATACAGCCCGTATATCATCATCAATCCGCCGTCTCGGCTACCCAGTTTCTCCACCTCTTCCCGGATAAGCCCATCAATATCGGCAGGACTGCCGAATCGTGTGACCTTCTGCCGGTCAATATCAAGGTCGATACAGACTCGTCCTGTCAGCCGCTCCTTAATCCAGTCGATCCCGTTGACGAGGTCCTGCAGGTTAAGTATGTCCAAATCGCAATCGACAAGGTCATCTACAAGCTCACGGATGTCGCCGTCACAATGCACGTACACGACGCAGCCAGCTTGCCCTGCCGGTTGCATCAAGTGCTGATAGCTTGGCTTAATGTACTTACGAAACTGCTCCGGCGAGAGCATCGGGCCTTGTTGCATCCCCAGGTCCTCAGGGAAGCTGAACCACTCGGCCCCAAGCTCAATGTACCGGCGGACAATCGCTAAGCTGAACCGCTCAACCATTTCTATAAGCTCATAAAGTCTTGGCTCGCCGTCGGCCATATCCAGCAGCAGGTTCTCGTATCCCCGTATATCGACCAAAGTCTGAAACGTATGGCCGTGCTGCAAGCCGTCGTTGTCAAGCCGACCTATTGCTCTGGGCGTGCGCGACTGTGCCGCTATTCTATCCCAGTCGGCCGGGCCTAACCGAAAGTCTTTACTCGCATCGGGCGCTGTATAGCCATCGAAATTGTCCCAGCTCTCTAACGGATGCTTGGTCACCGTCCCCACAATCCCGTCATCCATTGTCTCCCAGACACAGCCCCAGGAATCGGTATATCGCTGTCCCGCCCGCTCCCACGGCTCGAACTCCGGCTCGATCTCCCACAAAGATTGCTCAAATCCCGGAAACAAGATCGGATGCGACGCCATCAGCTCGCCCAACGCATCGGCCGGATAGTGATGCCGGCACGCCGAGTTGATATGGAAATCCATCGGAATATAGTCCGGCCTCTCAAACCGAACCGTCCGCAGCAAATTCTCATGCGCGTCAATCACAGTTGTTGCTCTCCTCTTCGCGCTTTATAATTTCTTGTGTGTGAATGTTCTTCCGTCTGGTCCTGAATAACCGGCCACGATTTGGCCGGTGCCTAAGAGCTTGTACTTATATATTACGAGTCCTTCGAGGCCGACCGGCCCGCGGGCGTGGATCTTGTTCGTGCTGATTCCGACTTCTGCTCCGAGGCCGTAGCGAAAGCCGTCGCTAAATCGCGTACTGCAGTTCCAGAAGACGTTACCCGAATCGACTAATTCCATAAAACACTCGGCAGCCTCCTCATTCGCCGTGACAATCGCATCGGTATGCCCGGAGCCGTAATGGTTGATATGCTCGATTGCCTCGTCGAGGCCATCGACAACCTTTATCGAGAGGATATAGTCCAGATATTCGGTGGACCAGTCCTCCTCGGATGCCGGCTTTATATCTATTATCGACGCCGTTTTCTCGCAGCCTCGCAGCTCCACGTTTTTCTCGTCCAGCACGGCCTTTATTTTCGGCAGAAAGACTCTCGCAACTTTGTTATCGACCAGCAGCGTCTCGGCGGCGTTGCAGACAGCGACGTACTGGCACTTGGAATCGACGGCGATATTGACGGCCATATCCAGGTCCGCATCGCCATCGACATAGACGTGGCATATACCGTCGGCGTGCCCGAGGACCGGGATATTGGTATTGTCCATAATATAGCGGACAAATTGATTCGACCCGCGGGGGATCAGCAGGTCGATGTACTCATCCAGAGCTAACATCTCGGCGACGTCCTCGCGCGTTTCGAGCAGTTGAATCCAGCCTCCGGGCATCCCAGCCTTTTCGCTCGCGGTGGAGATCACCTCAGCCAGGATTCTATTCGTATTTGCCGCCTCGCTGCCGCCTTTGAGCAGCACGGCGTTGCCGCTTTTGAGGCACAGCGTCGAGATTTGCACCAGCGCATCCGGCCGGGATTCGAAGACGACCCCGATAACGCCGACGGGACAGCTAACCTTGTAAAGCTCGAGCCCGGCGTCAAGCTCGGTGGCGCTGAGCTTGGCGTCGACGGGGTCGTCGAGTTTGATCAAACTCTCGATACCGGCACAGACGCCGGCTATTTTGCCGTCGTCGAACTTGAGGCGTTTTAGCAGTGGCCCAGCCAGGCTGCTCTCTTCGGCGGCGGCGAGGTCTTCTTTATTGGCGGAGATTACCTGCTCGCTATTTGCCTTTAGGGCGGCGGCGATCTCGGCCAACGCGGCGTTTTTGCGTTCGGTCTTGACCGCGGCCAGCCGAATCGAAGCAGCTTTGGCCACCGAGGCTATCTCGGCGATGCTCATTGCGATTTTCTCTTGACTATTTGCTGCTGACTTTTTAGCATCAATCCGTACGTTCAGTATTGAACCGTACGCTCGACATAGAAAGTATAAATGATCAATAATCGATAATCAATGGTCAATTGCCCGTGCGGGTGTAGCTTAGTGGTAAAGCCCCAGCCTTCCAAGCTGGTCACGTGGGTTCGACTCCCATCACCCGCTTTTTCTTCTCCTCGCCATCAATGTCGCAAAAACTCTGTCGCAGCATTCTCCTTTTTTCGGCGAATCGGCAGTTTCGGATAAATAGCTCTCGAACAAGTCTCCGGCAGCTTGCGCACTGCGAATCAAGCATTCAAATCTACCCCGCATGAACTCTCTCGTCAACGGTGTCATCGTTTGGCTCTCCAATTTTATGGCGACGAATTTGGCTGTAGCATTAGCACACTGTGTTCAATGTCATCCTATTGTAGCGTCCTTGATTTCGGAGGCTGAGGTTTGTTGCTTTTCACAGAGTTTTTTCATGGATTCGCCCATACCGTTGCCGATCAGGAAGTATGTCTCTGCATTTAGATTCCAGTGGTATCCCTGCCTTCCCGGCGAGAGTTCGGGCGGTCGAAAGAAATCCCTGGTCTCGACACAGGTGACATTTCCCTTGAACTCTTTGTACTTGGCCGGCGCGGCCTGGGCCTCCATGATTTTCAATCTTCTGGAGATCTTCTGGTCCCAACCGCCGAACCCGCTGTTGGCGATGACAAACGGCAGGTCTTTGATGCCGAGGGCCTTGCGGATGTCACGGATGAAGTTGGCGAGATTTTTTTCGTACTCGTTGCTGGGCTCGACGCTGCAGCCGTCGTTCCAGCCCTGGTGCCAGCCGAGGCCTGCGATTTCATATCCGGCGCCGTCGTAGCCGGGGAAGTGCTTTTTGAGGTTGGCCAGCACATCCTTTATGTGCTTTAGCATCTCGGTGTAGTACGGGCCGAGTTCGCCGCCGGAACTCGGGGGTCGGAAATCCTTTGCGAGAGACTTGCCGCCCCAGGCGGTCTTGATCAGCAGGACTTGGTTGTCGAAGCAATCGCCCATGATGTGTCCGAACTGAAACTCCGGACCTATTCTGTCGGGCCTGGCCCCGTAGCCGACGGTGAGTCCGCCTTTGCGGCCAAGGTACCAGATCCACACATCGTCACGTACAACCCACCGGCCGCTCTTATCCACGATGTGCTTGTACTGCTTCGCCGTGGCGGGATTCTTGACCAGGTATTCCAGGGTCCCTTTTCCCTCGTTCTTAGCGGGATCCATTTTGATCTTGCCCTGTCCTTCCATATTCGACTGGCCTGCTAAGATAAAGACCTTCAGCGGGCTTTTCCCGGCCCGGACAGTGTGCACAAGGGTCAGCACGGCCAGCGCTGCAAGAAGCGCCTTGCTTGTCATCTGCTGTTTCTTCTCAACTGTCATATTAACCTCCTTTGGCAAATACCATAGAGAGCAAGCCCGGATGAGCCTCCTACTCTATGACAACTCATCGAATCACGAGTAACATACCGCTGCTTTTTCATTCAATGGGTAAGAGACTCCGTGAGGCTTTGGGTGCCTTACCCGGTTCTATGTCTATATGCAGGACCACTTACTTTTCCTCAACGAGCCAGATGTTGCGAAACTGAATAGGGTGTCCATGGTCCCGGAACTGGATGGGTCCTTTCGTGCGATGTTTGGATTTCGGGATTTCATAGGTATCGAGCACATTTGGCAGTATCTTACCCTTTATCCGGCAACCGGACAAGCGTTTTCCGACAAAAGTCGCCGAATCGACCTCGATATTACTGTTCGCCTTGGGTGCTGTGACGGCGAGAGAAAAGACGTTTGAGAAAATTTCCTCCAGAGGGCTTATTAGGTTAGACACCCTTGTTGAGATATGGTATGTTGTGTTTTCGGCAGATATTGGACTTAAGCTGACTCGTAGATATAAAATTGAGTTTGGGAAACCTTTTTGAAAGGGGCCAAAATGAATGGCAAAAAGAAACAATTTAGGGTAATCCTTCTGCTGGCAAGTCTCTTGGTGCTCGGGCTGATTATGCTGAATGGGTGCAAAGAGAAGGAAGCTGCGCCTGCTGAGCCTAACAAGGTTGCCGCTCCGGCAACCTGATAGACTCCCCTGCCGGACAATTGCTCAGGCCGGGCCGGGTTAGCCTTGCTGAGATAACGCAGATAACCCTCTAACTTCCACGGCAGCGAGCCAAGTCCTCAATTATCGGGGACTTTTCCGCAATCCTTGGGACGATTACGGTGGTGGGGGTGGCTTCTTGCCTTGCCGGTAGGGATATGGTACAATGAATATACGGTGGGTCGGGGTTATTTCCTCTCTCTCCTCTCTCCCTCCGCGCCCCGGCTCACCTTTTATCTGATACCACCGAGAGCGGCGGCCCTTCTGCCGAAAGCCTTGAATACAGCCCGGCTCAAAACACGTGGTGACTACCGGATCTTGGCCAAATGGGGGTTTGCGGATTTTTTGCCTACCATCGGCGCAGCCTGTTACACGGGCACTCAACGTCGGCACCCCTGGTCGGTTTAGGCCAAAAACATCGGGGCCTGTGCCACAATGGCACAGGCCCCGGTAAATCACTGTTCCAGTGATGTCGGTCTTCGGCCCGACTACGGCCAGAACACCACATCAAGCCATGCATCAAGCAGCCGAGCATAGTCTTTGAAGTTGATCGTCTCGTCGTCGAACAGGTCGGTATTCTCAGTCGTTGTCAGAAGCAGCAGCAACGGCTGAGTTACCGTTCCTGCCAGACCTGCAAGATTCGCTACTTCTGCCTGCTCAAGGGCGCGACTGTAGATCCGCAGCTCGTCAATTTGCCCTATGAAAGGTCTTTCATTGAACGGACCTTTACCGATTCTAACGTCGGTGTCGCTGGAGGTATTGACGTCATTGTCCTCCAGGGAGGACGGAGCCTCGAGCAAGCCATCAACGTACAGCTTGAGGTCCGCCACGCGCGGCGAGCCGGCACTCTCTAACACCACTGCGACATGATGCCACTGGTCGTCGCGCAGGTCCGTCTTGCCTACGGTAGAGCCGGTGCCAACCTCTAAGCGGATGGCGCCGGCGTCTTGAATCCGCCATAACCATTTCAGGGCGCTGGTATTCATTCCCCAGATCACAATTTCTCCGGGGCTTGCCGTCTTGATCCAGGCCGTACAGGTCCGATCCTGCGTGCCGGTAACGCCTTTGTAGCCGGTGACCTCTGCGTAGTTTGTCCCGTCGAAGTCAACTGCATACGCTCCGATCTTGCCGGCCGCGTAGGATATCGTGCCGTTCGGCACGGCGTGGCGCAAATTGGCGGAGCTGTCGAGCAAGTTGTCCTCGAAGGCGTAATGCGCCTCGAGATTGGCGTCACTCACCGAATCAGCGACGGTAAAATCGTAGGTGCTCAGGAGCCAATCATTCGTTAGCACCTTAAGATCGGCGTAGTCAACCACGCAACGGTTGTCACTGGTGTCGAAGTCGGCCGGTGATTTTGCCCGCAAGGGGAAGCATCGCGGGGTATAGAGCCTGATATCGTCGAAGTAGAGCGTGCCTGTGCTGGCGGGGGAGGTGGCATTCTCATCGCCGACGCCAATAGTGATGCTCTTGACATTGGCCGCGTCAACGCCGGTAAAGTCGTCGAGAGCGATGTTCCACTCGTGCCAGGATTCGTCATTGACGTCAGCCGGGTCTTCGTCATCATAGTCACCGTAGGTTACCTTCGCACCGGGACCTGTGCCGTCTGAGAGCTGTATCCACATCGCTTCAACCACGTTGTTAACGTCGCCAAAGAACTGCAGCGACAGCGCCTTGGCGCCACCTGCGGTCCAGTTGGAGCTAACTCCCGAAGGGAAATCGCCGACCTGAGCCACGATCTTCGAATAATACGCCCTGGGCTCATCCTTTTGCACGTCCGGGCATGGATTGTAAGCCATGCCATCGTTGTCATACTCGAGCTTCATCGACTGAGAACCACTCAGGACCGGTGTGCAGGGGTCTGCTACAAAGTCCACAAGCGAGCCGGTCCCGTTGCCGGCGATGGCATCGCAGTTGCCTGAACCATCGACCCAGATCTCAAATATGTAGGGGGGCGCCGCGTCCCAGGCATTATAGGCCTCCATATCGTCCACGAGCAGATGGTCTGTCGTGGTGAAGCTCCAGATTTTCCCGGGGTTGACGTCGCCGGCATTGGCCTCATCGACAACCCAGTAGTAAGTCCTCTCCAGGTCGAGGACGCCGGGGCTGTAGTTATTGGGACTCTGGGGCTGATCCGGAACCAGAGTCAGGTTGCACGGGTCATCGGCGCCGAAATAGACATAGTGCCCGTTCGTCGGCGGTGCGTAATCACCCGGCGTCCAGCTTAGAGTAGGCTCTCTCTCGACGCCTGTGGCCTCATGACCCGGTTTTGGCTTCCAGGCCCGCGCCAAATTGTCGCCGCGCATGGCCTCGAGGATCTCCGCGTCGAACAGTTCGCGGTCGTAGATTCGGACGTCGTCAATTTTGCCGCCAAACCGGGTGCCTAGGGTTCTGTTTGCCCCTACGCAGAACTTGTTGAAAGTTCCCTCGGCCGTATTCACGACAGGGTCTACGCGATTGCCGTTGTAGAAGAGCGTCGCACGCGCGCCGTCATAGGCCACAGCAAGATGGACCCACTCTGTAGCAGCAGGACCGATCGTTCCCTGTTCATTCTCGCCGTGCCATCGGTAAGTCTGGGAAGTGCCGTTTACGTCGATCTGAAAACCGTCCGTGTCGGTCGAGAAGCTGCTAAAGACGCTCTCATTGTTCTCCCCAGGCAGACCATCCAGTTTGGCCCAGCCCATCACGGTGTATTCAAGCCATTCCTCCGTTGGGAACTGATAGACGCCGTAGGGGCCGTTGTTATTGTTACCGTCCAGCTCCATCGCGAGGTCTTCAACGCCGCCGGCGTAGAGGGGCTCGCCGGTTACGATTAGATCTCTGCCGTAGCCCGATGAATCGTTGGCGTCGCCGTCGAGCTTGTACCAGGCCAGAAGATTGGGATCGACCACCAAAGCAGGATTGTACGTGGCCTTGAAGCTCCAGATGAAGCCTCGATTGGGTTGACCGCCCGCGTTAATGCCGTCAACTCGCCAATAATAGTAGTTGTAGTAATCAAGTGAGGGCGTAACCTCGTTGACGCCGCCGACTACCTCGATACGAGCAACGGTCCCGGCGTTGACGTCTTGGAAGTTAGTGCTGAAGTACACATCGTGCTTGGTATAAGGACTGCCCGTAATCTCATCAGTACCGGGACTCCAGATAAGCTTTGCACTCAGGGGCACGTCCATTTCGCCGTCAGTCGGACTGGGTTTGTAGGCCTTAGCGGGGTCCATTATGTTCTGCACCTCGTCCGGCGAGAGAGCACGGTCGTAGAGCCGGACCTCGTCAATAAGCCCGCCGAAATGTAGCACCTGGTCGCCACCACGCACGCCGTTGCCGATTCGCATGTCAAAATTGCTGGCGGTGTCGATGGCCTGGCCGCTTGTGCCCGAATAGGACTCTTCCGCCCCATCGACGTACAGTTGCAGTTCATTTGCGTTAGGGCTGCCGTCGTCATACAGGGTGGCCGCCACGTGGTGCCACTCCGAGTCCGTTAACAAGGTGGTTCCGGTGCGCCATCCGTCGTTGACGTTAACCCGGGGCGCATCGATTATTCTGCCGGAGCCGCTTTGCTTGTTGACCACCAACTCCCATCGTTCTCCGGCGCTGTTGTTGCCCCAACCGACCATGCCACGCCCATTACCAGGTGCGGGGCCGCCGGCGTCGGCGGTCTTGATCCACATGCACACGGTGCGCGAAGCGCCGCCAAGAATCCCCTTGTAGTTGTCCATGCTGATGTAATCATCTTCGCCGTCGAACTCAACGGCCTGGTCCATAAAGCCGGCCACATAGCTGGCGCCATTACGGAGCCGGCCATAGTGGTTATAGCCGGATGAATCAATAGCGACTACACCCGAAGGAAGGTCATCCAGCTTCCAGTAGCCGACGAGATTGGGATCGTCGGTAATGGGTGTAAAAGCGTAGGTTTTGAAGCTCCAGACCGCCCCTTTCGCCATCGGACCGACCGTTGGGTAGGTGTCGATACGCCAATAGTAATTGGCATCGTATGCAAGCCCGGCGGGGGAATAGATTATTTCCGTCTGCTGGCCTTTGTAGATCCCTACTGTTAAAGTATTGGCGTCATTTACGTCATCGAAATTAGTACCGAAGTACACATCGCTTTTGTAGCCGCCCATACCCATCTTCCATGAAAGCGTCACATTCGGGTCAACAAACTTTTGCTTATCAGGAGGGAAGGGGTCCCAGGCCTCGTAAGGCGGAACCGTAAAGCTCCATATCTCGCTGCTCCACCGAACATCCGGGTGCGAATCATTGACCGCATCGACTTTCCAGTAATAGAGCTTGCCCATAGATAAATCAACAAGACAGGAGTTAACGTCGCCGTTGAGGGTGGCTACGAGCGTGCCGGTGCCGGTGTTTACATCCTCATAATTGTCGCCGAGATACACCTCGTGCCCGTCCACATTGGCGGCATACACCCCCGGCGCCCATTTAAGCGTTGCGCCTGGCGCCGCAAGTGTAGCTTCGTCGGCCGGAGAATCCAAAATGGGCTCAACATTCCCGGCCAGGATTCGTATCTCGTCGGCTGAGAGCTCCCTGTCGTAGATGCGAACATCGTCAAACCAGGAGTTGAGGTTTCTTGCAGTGCTGCTGTGGCGGATCCCTATTCTGAGGTCTAACTCGGGCTGAATGTTGGTTGTGCTGCCGTCGCCTGTCGATAAGCGCGTGTCATCCCAACCATCCAGATATAGCTTCGTGCCCGGATGCTGTAGAGTAGCGCCTGCTGCGTGTGTCACCGCAACGTGGTGCCATTCTCCATCCTGGTTCCAGACGGTGTCGCCCTGGAGATCGCCGCTTCCATGCTCGACACGCAGCCTGTCGTTGTTGCTGCGGAATTGAATGTTGCTGGCATCCGCGCCGCTGTGATGGGCGCCCCAGGCTGCGAAATGCCCGTTGTTGCCCACATCAGGTAGACACCAGGCAGATACGGTAAAGGCGCTTTGGCCGAGAATGCCTTTCCAGCCGGCAATAGTAACGTAATTGGCGTTGCCGCCGAAATCTGCGCCCTGGCCGATAACGCCGGGCCCATAATCCAAAGTGCCGGTAACCGTGGTGGGGCGGGCGTAGTTGGAGCTGTCGTTGGCGTTGTCCTCAAGCTCCAGCCACAGTTGCAGAGTGGGGTCGGCGGCATTGGCCGGGCCGGTCCAAGCCAGGCCGAACACAAAAAACAATAGCGTCAAATAAATAGAATTCTTCCACATAATAGTCCTCCTTTCGTGGCTAAAACTAATGTATCAGAATGGACACCCTCACCGGGAGGCAAACTTATCGAACGCAGTCTGTGCATCGCCCACAGTCCTCCTACCAAATCCAGGCCGGCGGGGCCCACAGGTTATTAGAGACGCAATGGCACACATCAACTTCATATCCAGTTTATCACATCCAGAACCCCTGCGTCAACAAAATAATAATATCGGCATTTATTTAGCGATGCTTGGGCAACGCGCGGGCAGTTTTTCCAGATTTTGTAACCGCTCAGGGCGTATAAATTGCGTTTCTGTGTCATTGCGAGGCCTTTTTCAAAAGGTCGCGGCAATCTCAAACGCTCGAAAATCGAGATTGCTTCCCTTCGGCTGCGCTCAGGGCAGGCTTGCTTGGCTCCTGGCAATGGCAGAAAACGGCCAAAATTCGGCTTGGTTCAGAACAGGGTAGCGCCTTTCTGAGTTCGGCGAATTGGCATATTCTCCGTAACTCTTGTCTTGACAAGTTGTTATGAGTATTTCTGCTCATTCGACTGTCTTGGATAGTGTTACCCTGGGGGGTATTAGATTGAACCATGCCCAAAATTCGACATATTGCCCCGTGAGCGGTTACCATTTTTCTCATTTCCTCTTGCAAAAAATGCAGATTTTAGGTATATTGGGAGTATATGTAGGATGTCGATTAGACAGGCGCCAATGGCGGAAGCCGGGAACAGAATGCCCGTCCGGCGCATCATGTTGGTGAATCGTGAAATATATTTATGAGTTCTGCAAAATTGCAGGTTAGGCCTATATTGTTGAAGAATTGCTTTTTT
>CAYWOD010000102.1:0-12075 GCA_964459805.1 uncultured Pirellulales bacterium | reverse complement strand
ATTGACGGAACACATTTCGTGTTGTCTTCAATCAAACAGGCGGCGCCGGAATGCAGGTGTTACTTTGCGGCCTCCAGCGAGATGTTCGGCAATGCAAGGGAAACTCCCCAAAACGAGAACACCGCTTTCTGCCCCAGGTCACCTTACGGTATTTCCAAGGTCGCAGGATATTATTTAACAATGAATTACCGCGAAGCGTATGGTCTGCACGCTTCCAGTGGAATTCTGTTCAATCACGAATCACCCAGGCGAGGCTTTGAATTTGTGACCAGAAAGATTTGCTCCCGAGCCGCCAAAATCAAACTGGGAATCGAGAAGAAGATTAAGCTGGGTAATTTAGAGGCTAAAAGAGATTGGGGGCACGCCAAGGAATATGTGAGAGCTATGTGGTTAATGCTACAGCAGGATACGCCGGATGACTACGTTATTGCTACCGGAAAGTCGCATTCTGTAAGGGATTTCCTGGAGTTGGCGTTCGGCCACGTCGGGCTCGATCCGTATAAATACTTGGAAATAGACGAGGATCTTTATCGTCCTTCCGAGGTTTTTGTTCTAACCGGGGATGCGTCCAAGGCCAAGAAGGAGCTGGGCTGGGACAATGCTTGTGATTTCGAATCATTAGTAAAAGATATGGTCGAAGGGGATTTGAAGCTATTGGCCAAGTGATGTTTCAAAGCCGCCGCCGTTTTAGTACTGCCTGTTATGGGAGTATATTGACTATCCTTTCGAGCCCTACATTATTTGGGCGTAACTTGCGGAGCACGCATTCGTAACACCCTATAAACAAAGGACTTAGATGGCTATGGCGACTTGGCATTCGCATGTTGTTGCCGAGCGGGTATTTGCAGTCCTGTGACATAATCCGAGCAGTTATTGCCGTTCTCAGAGCAAGAGCCCCAGAGACGGGGGCAAAGATAGCCGCGGAGCACAAATTGCGCCCAAATTATTTAATGTTTTAGGCTATACAATGTCGAGGCAATAGTATAGACTTCACAGCTAATTGGGTGGGTATAAACGTGCAGTTACAAGTATTATTAATCTTATTAGATGCTGTCCTGGTTAACGTGGCAGTTCTTTTGTCCTTTTTTATCAAGTTCGGCGTGGCATTTCCGGAGCCGAATTTTGCGCCCTTCAGGAAATCTTTCGTGTTCCTGACCTTGATATACATCTCATCACTTTCCCTGTTTAGAGTGTACAAAACCAGATTCAAATCCTCGTGGGACTTGCTCAAAAGGATTTTTTTGGGGCTGTCTCTTGGGACGCTGCTCAGCATAGCTTTTGTTTATGCCTTCAGAATCAAGTGGGGCGCTTTTCCAACCAGCATCTTTCTGCTTTCGTTCTTGATAAGTCTGTTGCTGATTTTCAAGCTCAACCAGTACGTCCTGAAGTCCAAGAAAAGAATCAAGAAGAAGGTTGTGGTCGTAGGGGAAGGCGATATAGATGACGTCGTAATAAGAAAAGCCGACGTGGAAAGGAGTAAGATTGGTGAGATTAAGGAGCTGGTCAAGTACAGGGACATTGATGAGATTATTATCTCCGAGAATATCCCAAACGAGAAAGACCTAAGCCTTCTAATCTATCTCGCACAGAAGTTGAAAATAGATCTGGTCTTTAGCCCTTCCTCTTATGTGAAGCTGCTGCATGAGAAGATTAACGGCAACAATTCAGTGGATGTTCTGGCCACTTTTGCCGGGCGGAAACGGGACGTTGAAGAGTTCCTGATGAGAAGTCTTGATATTTTGGGCAGTCTAGCCATTTTACTTGTTTTTCTGCCCATGGTCCTTGTGGTTTCTATATTGATCAAGATCACTTCTCACGGGCCTGTTCTATACAAACAAGAGAGGATGGGGAAAGACGGCAAGATTTTTACCTTATACAAATTCAGAACTATGATAAATGATGCTGAGAAGAAGGTCGGACCCGTTCTGGCAGCGGAGGACGACCCGCGGGTTACAAAGGTCGGCCGATTCTTCAGGGACACTCGTCTCGATGAACTTCCACAATTAGTGAATGTTATGCGCGGTCAGATGAGTCTGGTTGGCCCAAGGCCGGAACGGCCGCACTTTGTCAAGCGTCATAAGGCGCTAATGGAAATAAGATTGGCGGTCAGACCCGGACTCACCGGACTTGCCCAGATAAGAAATAGTTATGACTTGCATCCCAAACACAAGATAAGGTACGACTATTTATACATTCAACGGCGGTCTTTGCTGCTGAATCTCTATATCCTGGCAAAAACCGTTCCCGTTGTGCTGCTGAAAAAGGGCTGGTGAGCATCTCTTCGGCCCGGTTCTCAGTGAATCACGCCATAAATCACAAGTTTCTTCTTCTTGATTCGCTCATCCACCCAGGTTGAATATTCCTTCCTAACATCTCCATCGAATTTAAGCTTTTCATTCTCATCCGCCGTAATCCTCACAACGTAGTCAACGTGCCCGGGAGGTTTCTCATTCTCATAACATCTGAGTCCTCTTCGGGCCGCATAATGGCTTATGCGTAAGCACGGCACGGCAATCAAATCGTTTTCCCCGCTGTTCTCTTCCAACCATTTTGCGGCATCTCTATAACCCTGCTTATCTATGCGCATCGGTCTGACCAATTTCGGCAGACAAATGATCAGGCCGACTGCCAGCACAACAAAGAACCATATCTGTGGATGTTTCTTGGCTATCGCCCAACCCTTGAAGACTCTGCCCCCAAGCCAATCGCCCAACATTTGCAGGCCGTCAGGTACGTAGAAAACCAAGAACGCAACCAGCGGCAGACTGTGTCTTCTGCTTACGTACCGGAATTTAGAATACAATAGCATCAACATAGCAGCATTGAGCATGATGAAAACGGGTATGAAGAATCTCTCCACATCTGTTGCTGCAGATCCTCTGCGAAAACGGAAATAAAGACCGATGACAAGTGCAGGCGTGAAAAAATGAAATAGATCGTCGTCAATTTCTTTTATCAGTTTGCCGAACGCCCTTGCCGCACCGCCGGGCAAACTCGCGCCAACATATATACCGCCGGTATTATCAATATCCGGGTTTTGAATTTTCGCCGACGGCGACCGGGAGGAAGGATCGATCAGCTCCTTGACCTTCAGCGACAGGGATTTGCCCGACAGTTTCACGTATGGCTCCGCAAAAACAGCAAATCCGATCAAGAGGACGAGCAATGCCTGAATGAGCTTGGGCCTGCTCATATTGTGTTTTGGCAGCAGCAATCTTATCGACAGCCATAGAATGCCATATACGACCACCTGGGCGCACTCAAGCCGAACCATATGCCCGAGACCCGCCGCCAGGCCGGCGAGCCCAAATAGCCACCATTTGCCCTGTTTGGCGCCCCAAATCAGAAACACAAAACCCCAGGCCAAGAACAAAATATGAGGCCAATCTCTGACCACATCACTGCCAAACTTGGCAGGATATGGCAGCATTATGAGAATCAGCACAGCCCAGAAACTTTTCCCGGCGCCGACAAAAAGCTTACCGACGAAATACAAAGGTACTATTGCAAGCAATCTACACAGTAAAGTTGCGCCCTGGGCGGAATAAATCCAGCTATACACGGATGAAGGGCCGGTGAACAACACAGCGAATTTATGAGCTGCAAAAATGAGAAACGGATAGCCCGGCTGGTGGGCCTTTATAACGCCGAGCCGGTCACTGGAGAACTTGCGGGCCTGCTCAATGTAGAAAACTCCGTCCCTGGCAATAAGAACGGTCGTGGCGATCAGGTATGTACCTATTACAAGGGCAAGTGCCAGCAGAATTGCAATGCGGGCAAGGTCACCGTTGCCGACTAACCGATTGGTATCCCTAGCGACGACCACTGGGCCTTTCTACTCTCAAACCGACTGTAGCAAATCTTCGCAACCTAACACCCACCCTATATCATACCATTAGCTGGCCAAGTCTCAACCGACATTTCCCAAATAGGTTGCTCAGTAACATTCCATAACATTCCGATACACTATACTATCAAAATCCTTTCTGTTTCCCACCAACTAACTGGGACATCCAGCTTAAACTGAAATCGGCGTAGCATCCAGTCTCTTTGCTCACCCGCCGCGAGCGCGATAATCGTCACTGATATCCGGCACCCGGATAAAGCATATTCACCACAAAAGTATGCACCGGGCCCAGGACAACACCAACAACATTCCAGGCGACGATAAGGCCGAAGATTCTGTAGCCCGGCTGATGGATTATTCGATTGTATCGCTCGGCGGCCCTATCGCTTAGAAAAAGCGACAATACCCCGCTGCCGTCAAGCGGGGGCAGCGGAATGAGGTTGAAAACGAACAGGATCAGATTCAGCGAAAACAGAATACTAACCGCAACCGCTATAGAATTTGCATAGCCGGGCGTTGTTGCAACGGTCACCTGCTCGAAGTTGATTGTATCAGGGGCGCGAAAGAAGCCCAGGATCATCCCACCGCGAATTACCAGAGCTGCGATCAGGACAAGAATCAGATTAGCTATCGGTCCGGCCAGAGCCATCAAAGCTGCCTTTCGCCGGTTGTTCTGGGCCCAGTAGGGATCGTAAGGCGTGCTTGCCCAGCCGATCATCCAGCCGAAAAAAACGAATGAAAGGATCGGCAGAATCACCGTGCCGAACGGTTCCCTCTTGATGTGTGGCACAGGGTCCAGCGTGACCTGCCCGCCGTGATACGCCGTGGGGTCGCCGAGCTTAAGCGCCGCCAAGGCGTGGGCCGCCTCGTGGCAGGTTAGCGCTGCGAGCAAAACGGCATACCAGATTATTGCCAATCCAAGGTCAAACTCCATAGAGGTCCTCAGCTTCCCGCCGAAACCAGATATGTCCGGCCCGAATTCGTCTCGAACTGAACGACATTCTCTTCGACCGTCGCCGTCTTGAGAGCCTTACCGTCGGCCGTCACCCGGACCGGCCCATCGGCGCGGATTTTACAATCGTTGCCTAAGAGCGAGCGAATGGTGGCAGAGGTTAGTTTGCCGTCTTTCCAGGCGATGTCCACCTCGAACCCGCCGCGGGCACGCAGCTCCTTGACGTGGCCGGTCGGCCAGGTCTTCGGCAGGGCGGGCAGCAGATGAATCTCGCCGGCGTGACTTTGCAGCAGCATCTCCGCTATTCCCGCACAGCCGCCGTAGTTGCCGTCGATCTGGAAGGGCGGATGATTGTCGAACAGGTTCGGGTGCGTGGACTTTACCAGAAGCGCCGTGACGTTCTCCCGGGCCTTGTCGCCCCGGCCGAACCTCGCCCAGAAATTGATGATCCACGCCCTGCTCCAGCCGGTGTGTCCCCCGCCGTGCGACAGCCGATACTCGATGCTCTTTTGCGCCGCAGCGACCATCTCCGGCGCACTTCGGAGCGTGTACTGTCTGCCCGGATGGACGGCGAATAGATGCGAGATGTGCCTATGACCGGGCGAGGGCTCCTTGAATTCCTCCGCCCATTCCAACAGTCGCCCGTCTGAGCCGATCTTCGGCAGCGCCAGCTTTTCGCGCGCCGCGATCACCTGCCCAACAAACTCGTCCTTGATGCCTAATATCTTCGCCGCCTCGATCAGGTTGGTGAAGGTGTCCCAAGTTATCTCCTGGTCCATCGACGGGCCCATCGAGAGATTTACATTCTTCCCGTCCGGGGCCTGGAATCTGTTCTCCGGGGAGTTTGACGGGCCTGAGACCAGCTTGCTCGTCCTGGGATGCTCAACAAGCCAGTCGAGCAGGAACAAACAAGCCTCCTTCAGTATGGGATAGGCCCTGGTCCTCAGAAACTTCTTGTCGCCGCCGAAGCGGTAATGCTCCATAAAGTGCTGCGTGCACCAAGCCGCGCCCATCGGCCACATCCCATAGCCGACGCTCCCGAACGGACTCGTGTGGAACCAGGCATCGGTCGTATGGTGTGCAACGAACCCCCGGCAGTTATACACATCCCGTGCCGTTTTCCGGCCCGAAGGCACCAACGCCTCGGTCAACCGGAAGAAAGGTTCGTGACATTCGGAAAGGTTGCATACCTCCACCGGCCAGTAGTTCATCTGGATGTTGATGTTGATATGATAGTCCGCGTTCCACGGTGCCGCGATTTTGTCGTTCCACAGACCTTGCAGATTGCTCGGCATACACCCCGGCCGCGAGCATGAAATCAGAAGGTACCTGCCGAACTGAAAATACAAACTGACCAGCGCCGGGTCCTCGGCCCCGCTGCTAAGTGCCCGAAGCCGCTCGTCCGTAGGCTTGGTCGCCGCTTCGGTCGAACCCAAATCCAGGCTGACCCGGCGAAACAACCTGCGGTGCTCGGTGATGTGCTCGGCCTTGATTTGCTCGAAGGTCCTCTTGCCGACTGTGCTAAGCTGTTTGGCACAGACTCGAGCGAGGTCTCTCTTAGGGGGCTTGTAGGGATCGTCGAAGTTGTAGTCCGTCGCCGCGACCAGCAGCAGTGTTACCGCATCGGCGTTGCTTATTGAGAAACTCTTGTCCTTTTTCGCAAGCCGCCCGCCTTCGAGCTTGACGGCAAGCCGCGTGTGGTATTTAACGCCTTTGTGCTTGCCGCCCTGGCTCGCTTGCCCGAACATGCTCAACGTATCGCGCCCGACGGGCTGAACCTCGAAATCGGCGGGCCGATCGAGCCCGACCTCAACGCTAATACTGCCCGGCTTGTCCGCTGTCAGACGCACCACAACCGCCTGATCGACAGGGCTGGCAAAGATCTCGCGCTTGTACGTGGTTCCGTCTATTGCAAACATCGTCGTTGCTATCGCCGTATCCAGGTCGAGCCGGCGTTTATAAGACTCGCTCAAGGCTGACGAAGACCCGAGAGTCACCGAAGGCGTCATCCCGCCGGGGCCGCCCACGTTGCCTACTACCACCGCGACAACGTTTTTGCCCGCCTTGAGGTGCTTGCCAACATCGAAGCTGTGCGGTTTTGAGTAGTGTTTCGTCTTGCCCGCCTCTTTGCCGTTGACATATATCGTCCCTGTATCGTCGATAGGCCCCAGCTTCAATTGGCGCACCCCGCCTTGGAGCTGCTTGGCTGTAAGCTTGAAGCTGCTGCGAAATACGGCCTTTTTGCCCTCGGCCACCGAGGCGCTGCCTTTGGCGAACTTGCCTCTCCTAATGACCAACTCCTTCCAGCTCGAATCGTCGAAATCGCTCTGTACATACTTGCTGTTTGCAGGGTCATCCTCACCGCCCCGACGCCAGTTGGCAAGGGTGAGAGTGAATTCGTCCTTGGCCCCGGCCATGCGGATCCACAGATCGCCCAGAGTTTGGTGGCTTCGCGGCGAGATCCGAGCGCCCATAACCTCCCTTTGCATAATCGACTGCGCCTCGGAATACTTGCCCTCGAAAATCAGCTTTCGCGCCTCGGCAATATGCTTATAAGCCCCCACGCGGTCCTGGGGCACGGGCGGACCAGCCCAGAGACTGTCCTCATTGAGTTGAATCCGCTCGACAGTCGTGCCCCCGAAGACCATAGCTCCGAGCCGGCCGTTACCAACCGCCAGCGCCTCGGTCCACTTCTGCGCAGGCTGGGCGTACCACAGCTTGAGGCCGGACCAATCTTGCTCAGTAGGGCCGCTGCGCCGAGCTTCTTTCGCGACACCCGTCGCACATCCCACAGTTAGGCAGGTCAGAACTAAAAGGTGGAAAGTAAGATTCAGTAAACTCGGCTTTGTCCGGCTCTCGGTCCGTGGTTTTGATTTTCTTTTCTTGGCTTGTCTGTTTTTCATTTTCAACTTCCCGAAAAACATCTCTCATCACTATTCGTCAGTTGCGATGATATAGGTTCTATTGGCCTTTGTCTCGAACTCGACAACGTTTTCTTCGGGCCTCGTCGTCTTGATAGCCTTGTGTGCCGATGTCACGTTAGCCGGCTCACCGGTGCGGATTTTGCACTTATTGCCAAGCAGCGAGCGAATAGTAGCAGTCGCCGGCTTGCCCTCCTTCCAGGCGATGTCGATTTCGAATCCGCCGCGGGCGCGCAGACCTTTGATATAACCGCTCGGCCAGGCCTTCGGCAGCGCCGGCAGCAGGTGTACTTCTCCCGCGTGGCTTTGCAGCAGCATCTCAGCGAGCCCCGCCGTGCCGCCGAAGTTGCCGTCTATCTGGAAAGGCGGACACGCGTCAAACATATTCGGATACATCCGCTGCGGAGTCAGCAGGTTGGCGAGCATCTTGTAGGCGTGGTCCCCGTCCTCGAACCGCGCCCAGAAATTCACCTTCCACGCCATCGACCACCCCGTCCCGCCGTCACCGCGAAACTCCAGCGACTTCCGAGCTGCTTCGAACAGCTTCGGCGTCCCGCGCCGCGTAATCTCCTTGCCCGGATGCAACCCGAAAAGGTGCGAAATGTGACGGTGCTTGTTCTTTGGGTTGTCCTTGTCCTCGAGCCACTCCTGCAATTGTCCGTATTGTCCGATCTGATTTGGTGCGATGCGTCCTTTAAGCTCAATCAGTTTTTGGCGAAAATCCTCATCCGCACCCAGGACCTTCGACGCCTCGATGCAGTTGCCCAACAGATCGCGGATTATCTGATGGTCCATCGTGGGACCGGCCACGAGCCCGCCGTTTTCCGGCGAGTTGGAAGGCGTGCTTATCAGCCAACCGGTCTTGGGGTCCTCAATAAGAAAATCGGCGAAGAACTGGGCGGCGCCTTTGAGCACAGGATAGGCCCGCTTCCTGAGAAACTCCTTGTCACCGGTAAAGGCGTAATGCTCCCAGAGGTCCTGGCACAGCCACGCCCCGCCGGTCATCCATATCCCGTGGTTGGAATTATTGATAGGCGCCGTGCCTCGCCAGAGGTCGGTGTTGTGGTGCAGCACCCACCCACGGCAGCCGTAGTGCACCTTCGCGGTCTTACTCCCGGATTCGGCCACGTCCTCGATCAACGCAAAAAGCGGCTCGTGACACTCCGACAGATTGGTCACCTCAGCCGGCCAATAGTTCATCTCGGTGTTAATGTTGGTGGTCCACTTGCTCTCCCAGGGTGGGTTAAGACTGTCGTTCCAGATTCCCTGCAAATTGGCTGGCTGAGAGCCCGGACGAGAGCTCGCAATCAAAAGATACCGCCCGAACTGAAAGTAAAGCTCCACCATTTGCGGATCGTTCTGCTTGGCAAACTCCGCAATCCGCTGGTCCGTCGGCTGTTTGCTTGCCTCGGTAGTGCCCAAATCGAGTTCAACCCTGCGAAACAACCGGCGGTGGTCCTCAACGTGCGTCTTGCGCAGTACGTCGTAGCTCCTGCCCCTAAGCAATTTTATGGTATCTTTACAGCGCTGCCTTGGGTCAGCACTGACATCCTTGAATTTCTTGAAGCTCGTAGCTGCTGCCAGAGCCAAAGTTGCGGAGTTGGCATTTTTGACCTCCATCCCGTCGTTCGTCACTTTGACCTTGCCGCCTTGTGCCTGCCAACCCAGCCGCGCCTCAAATTCCAGCACATTCGGCACTTTCTCTTCAACTTTCCTGCTCGTGAAACCGGTGAGCTTGCCTCGCAGCGCCAGGACGTTCCCCGCCTGCAGCATCTGCGTGTCGGGGTGTGGGCTGTCCATTGTAGCGGTGAAGGTCAACTGGCCCGGCTTATCGGAGGTCAATCGTACGACAATCACCTGGTCCGGAAAGCTGGAAAAGACCTCGCGAGTAAAGGTCGCATCACCCACGCGATAGCTCACCGTCGCCACCGCAGAATCGATATCCAGTTCTCGGCGGTAATCACTTACCTTGTCGTGGCCGGGAAACTCCAGCCGCAAGTCGCCGAACGGCTGATACTGTTCCTGCCGCAGAGGAACGCTCATCATTTTCTCCATCGCCAGCTTCTCAGCTTCCCGCTGCTTGCCCTCGAAAATCAGCTTGCGGACCGTCGCTAAGTGCTCGAAGGCCCCCTCGTGGTGATATTCGTGCGGCCCGCCGGTCCACAGCGTATCATCGTTGAACTGCACGCGCTCCTTCTCCGTGCCCCCGAAGACCATCGCGCCCAAACGCCCATTGCCCACCGGCAGAGCTTGCGTCCAGTTCTGTGCGGGCTGCCGGTACCATAGTCTCAAGTCGTTCCATTTCTCCGCGTCAGCCGGGTTCCTCCGGGCTGCTCCCGCGAAACCGACAGCACACCCTCCACTCGGCAGACAAAAAAATATCACGTAAAACCCAAGAACCGCCAATGTTGAAATCATGCACCCTCGACGCTTTGGTATGTGACAATCTACACCGCCCAAAACCGCCGGCGCCCGCTTGGCGCCTATCCGTTTTTCCTTCTTGTCTTCCATCTTCAGCTCCAAACTTACTTTTGCAAAATTGCAGGTTAGGTCTTCTCGTAATTTTCCGTCGCCTGGGGATTGAAGCCGGCTATTCTCGCTCCCTCAGGTATTGCTCGAGTTTGTCGCTTTGTAGGATGTATTCAGCCCGCTCGGGAAACAGTCTCGCGGCCTCTTCGGGGTCAGTTCGCTCGTATATGTATATGTCTTCTTCTCGCACCACAATCTTGGAAATCTGCCTCTGGTCGTCAAGATAAACCCACTGAAAAAAGCCTCTGCCGTCCAGAGGCGTGAGCTTCACCATACGCGAGACTTCCTCCTGTGGGGCAATATCCTCCGCTTCGATCCCGGAAATATACGTGGGGATGATTCTCCCGCCTGGTTCGATTAGGTCCACGATGATTTCTTTCTTGTCGCTGTCCAGCATCTGGTGAAGAAGCTGCTCGAGCAGTGTTCCTGGTATTGCTACGATGCTGCAACGGTAGCTGTTTTCCCGAGGCTGCTCCCCGAACTTGGTGATGGTCAGTGTCCCCGCCTCATCGAGGGATATCTTGGTGCCTCTTCTGCTCGCGGCGACGGTCTCGCTATTCCAGCTAAACCGGTCAAAACGATTATCGCTCTCAAAAGACATTATCTGCTCACGGGCGTAAAAACCTCCAATATAGTAAAGGCCGGCAGCCTCAATATTCAATGGCGTGGCTTTTCCGCTGTCGATAAGCACATCCGCTGTAAATCCGAGGGCCTGCTCTCTCACGTCTTTGATCAGAAAAAGGGTTTGTTGATTTTGGTTGTCGAGAAAACTATCGAGCCCTTTATCTTTCATCTCCGCAATAACTTGGCTGCCCGCATCGAGCAGAGGGCTGTCCGTCAGCTCCAGGCTCTCTGTGATACGCCTGAAAACACGTTCAGCAGAACCAACGTTGCCGGTGCTCTCCCAGACTTCTATCTCGATTTGGCGGTTGTACGGCAGCTCCGCCATGCCCAAGAACATATTAAACGACGCACTACGTTCTTGTATATGGACCCAATCGACAGCGATAGCACCTATTTGTGTCAGGTTCGTTTTGACGATTTTGCCGTCGACTTCGAGTCGTTCTTGTTCAAATCGCACCTGTGGGCTGGTCGTCTCGGCGGCGAATACGTACCTGCAGCGGGCCGTGCCGGTCGGCCTGCCTTTTCCCGGCGCGAATATGCTGCCTAAAACCAGGGAGTTTTCCTTGTACTCCCATCGGTCCGCGCTTCTCCAGCCGTTTCCGTCAGGCATCGAAACCGATAGACCTGCATGCGTCAACGCTATCGGCTCCGATAGCACAATCGCGGACCTCAAGGCAACTATCAAGCGTGCCGCCAGAATGGCGGCGACAAAAAGCCCCAAAAACGCCACTTTGGCGCCAACGCCCTTTCTTGTTTCGTAAGTCCCATTCATTTATGGCCATAATAGTAATTGCCTGGCCCGTTTTTTGCAAGCTGGTGTTTGAGAACAGTTCATGTTTTGCACTTGCCTCACACAACAACAGCCCGCCGCGAGCCCGCCGTTTGAAATGACTGCTATTATAGGTCCTCGATTTTCTCATTTTTTTTCGCAAAATACCAACCCTCGCCAGTTTAATGTAAAACTGATTTTGTCATTTGCCGAAATTGTTTATATGTATTTATTGGGTTTGCCGGTCTCTCGGACAAGGCGAAGTCCGTTTGGGGGCCGGTAAAAGCAGTTGGATACTCAAATGGTCCTGGAGGTGCTGAAAAAGGCTGTTTCCATGCTCAAAGCAGGGAAGCCGCAAGACCTCTTACGGGAAGGCTTGATATGAGTGCGCCAAGCGAAGCTGATGTGAGCAAGCTGGACAATCCAGCCTGGT
>CAYWOD010000101.1:0-12121 GCA_964459805.1 uncultured Pirellulales bacterium | reverse complement strand
ACCGCCACGCAGCAGGTTATGGACGACCTGTGGTGGCTGGGAATCGACTGGGACGAAGGGCCAGAAGTCGGCGGTCCGAACGGGCCGTACCTGCAATCCGAGCGCAAGGAAATCTACGACAAGTACGTAAAACAACTGGTCGCTGAAGCCAAGGCCTATTACTGCTTCGATACGTCCGAAGAGCTTGAGGCACAGCGCAGGCAGGCTGAGGCCGACAAAGGTGGCTTTGTCTATGCGCGGCCGGCAGACTTCCCAACCGACCGCGATGCCGAAAAGGTGCGCGGTCAGGGCCGGCCCGTGACGGTGCGCTTCGCCGTGCCGCTGAACGAGCCGCTGGTGGTTCAGGATGTGGTCCGCGGCGAAATCACCTTTGCACCGGGCGAGATAGGCGATTTTATCATTCAAAAAAGAGACGGCTTTCCGACTTACAACTTCGCTTGCGTGGTCGATGACCGGTTGATGGAGATTACTCACGTCATTCGGGGCCAGGAGCACCTCAACAACACGCCCGGCCAGCAGGCATTGTGGCGGGCCCTGTTCGGTGATGCCGAGCTTCCCAAGTATGTGCACATGTCCGTAACCGTCAGCGATACCGGCGGAAAGCTTTCCAAACGCGAACGCCCGAAGGCGCTTCGCAGCGCCATCGGGACCTTGCAGGATGTGGACCTCGACAAGCTTGCGGACATCGGCAAGCTGACTTGCGACGAGCTTGATTCCTTTGTCAACGGCAAGACCACGCCCGATATGCCGAACATCGACGCAATGGCCCAATACCTCGGCATGCCGCTGCCGGAGATCAATATCGTCGATTTCTTCAAGAGCGGGTATCTGCCTGAGACAATGGTGAATTTCCTGGCGCTTCTGGGCTGGAACCCGGGCGATAATCGCGAGATTATGCCGGTCGGCGAGCTTATCGAGGCCTTCGACTTAGCGAGATTGACCAAAAGCAACAGCCTCTTTGACCGCAAAAAGCTGATGGCCTTCAACACCGAGCACATCAAAATGACCTCGCCGGAGAAACTCCTCCGGCATCTGAAGCATTACTTGAAGGTGGTTGATTCCCCCGTCCTTGCAGCCGAAGACGAGCGTCTTTCAGAGTTGATAAGGATCTGCGAAGGGGCACGGACATTAGCCGATATCGAGCGCAAGAGCAGATTCCTTTTCCTGGTTAGCGATGAGATCGAGTACGAAGATAAGGCCGTTAAAAAGGTCCTTTTGAAAAACGACGGCCTGGCCGTGCTGGCTGTCGTCCGCGACAAACTCGCCGTGATGGATAAGTTTAGCGAAGAGGTAATCGAAAACATGCTGCGCAGTCTGGCGGAGGAAAAGCAGCTCGGCTTAGGCAAAGTAGCTCAGCCGCTGCGAGTAGCAATTTGCGGCAACACAATCAGCCCCCCGATCTTCGACTCGGTCCGCATGCTCGGCAAGGATGAAACATTGGCCAGAATAGACAATACGCTGGAGAAGTTTGGCAGAGATGGGAAAGCGGAATAGGTGTTGAATATGGCAAAATCCCAAGAAAATCGGCGTCTCAAAGAAAGATTCAGAAATCAACTGTCGAGCTATGCTGAATCGTTCAATAAGGCTGTCGCCACGGACAGCGGTGATTGGGTCGTAAAAGGCTTTATTGATGTCGCAAAGAATATATACACAATCTCCGGCGATACAAAAGTCATTTCAAAAATAATGGAAATTCTCCTCCTTCCTGAACTGTGTAAGTTTGCTGAAGACCATGGGTATGAGATGGTTCTTTCCAAAGAACAGAACTTCTATCCGGACATTTCGTTTATAGATCCTCGGAACCGGAAATTTGCTGTTGATTTGAAAACCTCTTATCGCAAAGGCAAGAACACTGTGAATGGTATGACCTTAGGGGCATTCACAGGGTATTTCAGAAATCGTAAGAGCACTAAGAATATTGCATTTCCTTATGATGATTACCTTGGGCACTTTGTTTTGGGCATGATTTACTCGAGAGTCGAAGAGACTTCTGGTGAAACAAAGATATATAAACTGAAGGACTTGAAGAGCATAACTTCGGTGATTCAAGATTTCACCTTTTTTGTGCAGGAGAAATACAGAATCGCTCGCGATGGTCCTGGCAGCGGGAACACCAAAAACGTAGGATCCACCAGGAAAATTGACGAATTGGTCAGCGGAAAGGGACCATTTTCAACTCTTGGAGAAGATGTTTTTGACGACTACTGGATGTATTATCTGACCAAAGATATGGCAAGGGCCGTCGATCTTAAAGTGCCGCCATATCGTAATCTGGAAGAGTACAAGCGATATAAGAAATTATAGGGGTAGATCGTGCGCACAAGAGTGACTAACACTGCCAAGAGGCAGATGGTTTTCATAGAAGACGATGCGATATTCCCGTCGACACGTTTTCAGGGAAGCAAACTGAAGTTGGTCGATTGGCTTTGGGGTGCAATCAAGGATTTGACTTTTGACACTGTCCTTGATGCCTTTGGCGGGACTGGGTGTGTAGGGCACATGCTGAAGAGCAGAGGCAAGAAGGTTACGTATAATGACGCGTTGAAATTCAACTCGTATATTGGCACGGCACTCATTGAGAACAGTGCGACCATGCTCTCGGAGAATGATGTCGAGTTTCTCCTCACTCGGAAGGAAAGGGTCAAGTATCCTACGTTCGTTCAGGATACTTTTAGTGGCATATATTTCAGCGACGAAGAAAATCAATGGATTGACACAGTTGTAACCAATATCGGCATGCTCACCGATCTCTACAAAAAAGCCCTTGCCTATTTTGCTCTCTTCCAGGCCTGCATAATCAAAAGGCCCTTTAACCTCTTTCACAGAAAGAATCTCTATCTCAGATTCTCTGACGTCAAAAGGAATTTTGGCAACAAGACCACTTGGGACACTCCATTTGATGCTCACTTTAGGCAATTCGTTGCCGAAGCCAATCAAGCGGTCTTCTGCAACGGTAGGCAAAACAAGGCGTTAAATCTTGATGTTTTTGACGTGCAAGGCACATTCGATCTTGTTTACATCGATACTCCGTACATTTCCAAGAAAGGAACTGGGGTAGATTATTTGGGCTTCTACCATTTTTTAGAGGGCTTAGTCAACTACAGCAAATGGCAGGAGATGATCGACTACAACACTAAACACAAAAGACTAAAACGAATACCCTGCATCTGGTGTGATAAAGATAGAATACTCTCGGCGTTTGATCGCTTGTTCTGTAAATTCAAGGATAGTATCATAGTTGTCTCTTACAGAGCCGATGGAGTACCTTCCATCGGCGACCTCTTAGGGCTTTTGAAGAAATACAGATCGACGGTTAAGGAGACAAGACGAGAGAACTACAAATATGTTTTGAGCACGAATCGTTCTGAGGAAGTGGTACTGATAGGAATATAGAATATGGGCATGTCACTGTTAGTAACCGGCTCGATAGGGATTGATACGGTCAGGACGCCTCACGGGGTTAGTGAGGATTGTCTGGGTGGGTCGGCTGTTTATTTCAGTATGGCGGCGAGCTTTTTTGGGCCGGTTAGATTTGTTGGAGTTGTCGGTGCCGACTGCCCGTTCGACCTGGCTGAAGTCTTTGCGGGCAGAGACGTTGATTTGGCGGGCCTTGAGGTCAGGCCCCAGAGCAAGACCTTCCGCTGGGGCGGCTCTTATGCTGAGAATATGGACGACAGGACGACGGACTACATCGAGCTGAACGTCCTCGCCGAGGCGTCGCCGCCGGTGCCGGAAGCATTCGCCGACAGCGAGTTCGTATTCCTGGCCAATACGATGCCGAAGCTGCAACTCGAATTGCTCGGGCAGGTCCGCGAGCCTGTCTTCGTGGCCGCCGATACGATGAAATGCTGGATTGAGGACCACCTCGACGATTTGAAATCATTGCTCAAGAAGGCAGACTGCTTGATAATCAACGAGGACGAGGCGAGGTTGCTGGCGGGCGAACGTAATTTGATAAAGGCGGCACAGATTATTCTGGATATGGGCCTGGGTGTCGTTGTTATCAAGAAGGGCGAATCGGGCTCGCTTATGTGCAGTGCCGACGGCGAGAGGTTTGTGCTGCCTGCGTACCCTGCCCCCGAGGTAAGGGACCCCACCGGCGCCGGCGACAGCTTCGCGGGCGGCCTTTTGGGTTATCTGGCACAGAGCGGCAAGACGGACTTTGCGACGCTGAAGAAGGCAATCGCCTACGGCACCGTGACGGCTTCATTCACCATAGCTGATTTCTCACTGCAGGGCCTGACCTTGATAAACAAGACCGATATCGACAGCAGGCTTGAAAACCTGCGCGGAGTGACAAGCTTTTGATCGGCGGACAAGATGCGAGTATTTATTGCGATAGATATTGACGAGGCAATCAAAAAGGGTCTGGCGGATTTGCAGAGCGAGCTGCGAAGCAAGATAGACATCAAAAAGAGTGACGCCAAGTGGGTCAATCCGGAGAACGTGCACCTGACGCTGAAATTCCTCGGCGAGATCAAAGATGAGCAGGTGGTCGATGTCTGCAACATAACAAAGGACGTCGCAGGGCGACACAACAGTTTCGATATCGACGTTGAAACCGTGGGCCACTTCGGCGGTAGAAGCGCAAGGGTCTTGTGGGTGGGCGTGGGCGAGACGTGCGATCAGTTACTTGCATTGCAGGAGGACCTCGATGGGCAGTTGGCCTCGGCCGGCTGGCCCAAGGAAAACAGGAAGTTCTCGGGCCACCTAACGCTCTGCCGGGTGAGAAACTCGAAGGCGGGCTTCAAATTGGCGCAATTGACCGAAGAATACAAGGATTTCAAGCTCGGGACTATGCCGGCCGAGGCCGTCTGTGTCTATCAGAGCCAGTTGACACCGAAAGGCCCAATCTATACTGTATTGGGAAATTATGAATTAGCAGACAGCGTATAGCGGACAGGTTATAGATTCCTGCTTGCGCAGGAACGACGATACTATACGCCGAGCGCCTAACTGAATTGGAGGAAAGGAAAATGGCAAAGACGAAAACATCTCAAACAGCTAAACGCAAGATAGAGCGTTTGAGACCCCCGGCAGGCGGCAAAGAGGCCGCGCTGCAGCGCGTCATCGCACAGATCGAAAAGCAATACGGCCAGGGCGCTATCATGCAAATGGACGAGCACAGATACGCCAGGATTGAGGGCATCCACACCGGCTCGCTGTCGCTGGATATCGCTCTTGGCGGGGTGGGCATCCCGCGGGGCCGGGTCACCGAGCTGTACGGGCCGGAGTCGTCCGGCAAAACCACTCTGGCGCTTCACGTGATAGCCGGCGCCCAGCAGGCCGGCGGTGTCGCAGCCTTTATCGACGCCGAGCACGCACTCGATACGACCTGGGCAAAAAGGCTGGGCATCGACGTCGGCTCGCTGTTAGTGAGCCAGCCCGATACCGGCGAGCAGGCCCTCGACATAGTCGAGATGCTGATAGCTTCCAACTCGATCGATGTCATCGTCGTTGACTCGGTGGCCGCACTGACGCCAAAGGCCGAGATAGAAGGGGAAATGGGCGCCACCCACGTCGGACTGCAGGCGAGATTGATGAGCCAGGCAATGAGAAAACTCACGGCTATCATCGGCAAGAGCAGAACCGCCCTTATCTTCATAAACCAAATCCGAATGAAGATCGGCGTGATGTTTGGCAATCCCGAAACGACGCCCGGTGGAAGAGCGCTGAAGTTCTACAGTTCCGTGCGTATCGATTTGCGACGCATTACAACCATAAAGGACAACAAAGGCGCCATCGGCTCACGGGTCCGGGCCAGGGTCGTAAAGAACAAGATCGCTCCGCCCTTTAAGGACACGGAGTTTGACATTATGTTCGACAGCGGCATCAGCTACGAGGGCGACCTGCTCGATTTGGCCCTGGGCTGCGAGGTCGTCGAAAGGAGCGGCGCCTGGCTCAACTACGGTAGCATGCGGTTAGGCCAGGGCAGGGAGAACGCCAAGAAATTTCTCCTTGAAAATAGAGACCTGCGCGAAGAAATTAAGAACAAGGTCCTTGTCGCCAAGGGCCTTGTGTGATTGGCCGGGCGGATCTTCCCGATAGTCCGGTTGGTGCTCTGTTACATATTATTTGAGGAGTTGTCATTGCGAGGCCTGAAAGGCCGTGGCAATCTCTGTCTTCGAACGGTAGAGATTGCTTCGCTTCGCTCGCAATGACATCCATCATCTGAGTTGTGACAGGGCAGTAGTCGCGAAATGACGTAAACAAAATTCGAGATGTGAGATGTTGACTGCAAAGCAAATCAGAACCGGCTTCATAGATTTCTTCAAGGACAAGGGCCACGAATTTGTCCCCAGCTCGCCGATAGTTCCCATCGGCGATGAGACGCTGCTCTTTGCCAACGCGGGAATGAACCAGTTCAAGGATATTTTCCTGGGCCTGACGGCCCCGGAGTGCCCGCGGGCTGTCAACACCCAGAAATGCCTGCGGGTGAGCGGCAAACACAACGACCTCGAGGAAGTCGGCAAAGACACCTACCACCATACGTTTTTTGAGATGTTGGGCAACTGGTCGTTCGACGACTACTTCAAGGCCGAGGCAATCGAGTGGGCCTGGGAGCTGCTCACGAAGGTCTGGGGCATTTCGCCGGACCGCTTGTGGGCGACGGTCTTTGGCGGTGACCAGGCCGACGGCCTTCCAAGAGATGACGAGGCCGCCCGGCTTTGGACCAAAGTCACGTCGATATCCGCCGACCATGTTTTGGCCTTCGGCAAAAAGGACAACTTCTGGGAGATGGGCGAGACCGGACCCTGCGGGCCCTGCAGCGAAATACACATTGACTTGGGGCCTGACGCCTGCGATATGAAGAATGTCCCGGGCCACGATTGCAACGTCAACGCCGGCTGTGCGAGATATATCGAGCTGTGGAATCTCGTTTTCATCCAGTTCAATCGCCAGAGCGGCGGTGAGCTTCTGCCGTTATCGGCCAAATATGTTGACACCGGTGCGGGCCTCGAAAGATTCGTCGCCGTGCTCCAGAACAAACCGAGCAACTATGATACCGACCTGTTTATGCCCATAATCGGTCGCACCAGCCGGATAATCGGCCACAAATACACCTCAAAGCTCGCCAATAAAACCGATAATTCCTTTCGGGTAATCGCCGACCATATTCGCGCGTTGACCTTCGCGATAACCGACGGCGCGACGCCCTCCAACGAAGGCCGCGGATATGTGATTCGCAGGATACTCCGCCGGGCCTCGAGGTTCGGCAGAGAGCTGGGAATGCACGAGCCGTTTATTTACAAACTCGTGCCGGTGGTCGTTGACTGCCTCGGTGATGCCTTCGGCGAAATAAAGGCGAGGGCGGACTACGTCGCGACCGTTATCGAATCCGAGGAGGCAAGCTTCGGCAGAACGCTCGACAGGGGGATCGAAATCTTCACCGATGCCGCCAGACGCGCCGTCAAAAGCAAGGAAGCCACTATCAGCGGCGAGGACGCCTTCCAGCTTTACGACACTTACGGCTTCCCGCTCGATCTGACCCAGCTTATGGCCCAGGAGCGAGGCCTGAAAGTCGATACCGAGAAATTCAACGAATTGATGGAGGCCCAGCGTCAGCGGGCGCGTGCGGCCCAGAAAAGCGATTCTTTGATCACGACGCTGGCCGACACCGAGCTGCCCGCGACCGAAGATATGCACAAGTATCATACCGACACTTGCGAGAGCAAAATCCTCGGCTGGATCGACGACGGCGGTTTCAACGACGCCGGCCGGATTGAGACCGACGCGGAGGTCGGAATCGTTCTCGATAAGACCTGCTTTTATGCAGAGGCCGGGGGGCAGGTCGGCGATTGCGGCGTTATCGAATCCGACGGTGGACAGTTTGTTGTCGAGGGCACTACGAAAATAGCCAACTGCGTGGTCCACCGTGGCAAAGTCACCGCCGGGGCGTTCGCCGTCGGTCAAGATATAAAGGCCTGCGTTAGCAAAGACAGGAACTCGATAAAGAAGAACCATACCGCCACGCACCTGCTCCAGTGGGCGCTGCAGCAGGCGCTCGGCGATTCGGTGGCCCAGCAGGGAAGCTATGTAGGCCCCGACTACCTGAGATTCGACTTCACCTATCCCAAAGCGCCCACTGCCGATGAACTCAAAAAGGTTGAAAATCTGGTCAGAGAGAAAATTGCAGCCGATGCCGCTGTAACTTCCGCGGTAATGTCCAGGGACCGGGCCGAGCAGCTTGGTGCAATGGCGCTGTTCGGCGAAAAGTACGGAAACGAGGTCCGCGTGGTCTGCCTCGGCGCCGCCGACGAAGGCCAAATCCCTCAAGCCTTTAGCCGGGAGTTCTGCGGCGGCACCCACGTCGGGAGGCTCGGCTCCATAGGCGGCTTCAAGATCATCAAGGAAGAGAGCATCTCCGCTGGCGTTCGCAGAATTACCGCCCTGACAGGCTCTGGGCTAAGCGTCTATCTCGAAAGGGCAGGCGGCATCGTCGACGAGCTCTCAGCAATGCTCAAGGTCCCATCCGAGGCGTTGGTCGAGAGAATCACCCGGCTCTTACAGGACAACAAGAAGCTCGCCAAGGAGCTGAAATCCGCCGCCCGCCTCTCCGGCTCCGATGCTATGGCCGAGGCAAAGCAGCTCCTCAAACGCTGTGAGAAGCTGGGCGAAGCACACATAATCATTGGCCAGGTCGCGACAACTTCCGTTGAGCAGGCAAGGGAAGCCGTAGATATGCTCAAGAAGAAGGCAAAATCCGCCGCCATTGTCCTGGGCTTCGAGGATGACGACAAGGCAACACTCCTGGTGGCTATGACCAACGACCTCATCGAGAAAGGCCTAAAGGCCGGCGACATCGTCAAGGCAATCGCACCGATAATTGACGGTGGTGGTGGAGGGCGGCCTCAAATGGCACAGGCCGGCGGAAAAAATCCAAAGAAAATCAACGACGCCCTCAAAAAAGCCACAGAACTGATAAAAGAAAAACTGGCCGAGTAGTAATTTACAGAGACCCTTTGTTAATGTCATAGCCGAAATAATAAGGAGTAAGGAATTCGTAGGGATTGTTAATTGAAGGAGATTGTTATGGCCGGAAACAAATACTACAAAAAAGCAATTGTAATTTTGTGTGCCGCTATTGTTGTATTCACCTTGGCCGGCTGCAGAAAGGATGCACCGGCACCGGACAGCGAGGACGAAACCGCTGCCAGCCCCAGCGAGGACCCGGTAGTTGAACCCAGCGAGGCCTTGGTGATTGAACTGGGCGTCGGCGTTGGACCTGTCAGGTTCGGTATGTCGAAAGAAGAGGTCATAAAACATCTTGGGCAACCTGATAAAGGAATTGAAGAACTAGGACAAGACACGGTAAGGCTGGACTATATTTCTTCGAGAGGTCTAAACTTCGGGCTTAATCCAACTGTTGGCGTTAATTACATCAAGTGCTATTCAAAAGAATACCCGGGTATTTCTCATGTGGATACTTTTGCCGAGAGGACAACAAAAGGCGTTGCCATGGGAGCCAGTCGCAATCAAATCGTCACCGCTTATGGCGAACCGGACAGTACAGATTCGACGGGACCCTTTACAATTCTGTATTATGACAACTTGAGAAGCGAGATGATAATTACGAACGACAGGCTCGTCGGCATTAAGATGGTAAGTCAGTTGTGAGCAACCGACCTCCAAGAGATATCCGAATAAACAATGTGTGGGCGGCGAGAAATGCCCCAGCAAAATCGACGATGCCCTTACCAAGGCCGCGGAAATAATAAAAGAAAAGCTCGCAAACACATAGGCACTTGGGTGCAATTTCAAATTGCTGGAAGGGGATCGAGGTGAAAATACTCGAGGATCCTCCATTAGAGGTCGAAAGCAAGCTGCCTTGGTTTGTTGAGGTATTGGTGTACCCGGCGAGCATGCACGGGCTGATACAAATCGGCATTTTCGTTGTCGCGTATTTGGTGGTGGATTTGACTCAGCCGATTATGTTTGCTGTGTTCCGCCATTACGGCCAGGTGGTGGTTCTGGGGCTTCGCATTCTGCTTGTCGGCTATGTTGCATTTTACTTCGGCTATTGCATCTACGACAGCTCCAGGGGCGGCCGGCGTGCGCCGAATATTGCCGTTCACCACGTTCCCGATAAGGGAGACTTCGTTTCGCAAATAGGGCTTATACTTGGCTGCGTGGCCGTATGTTTTTGGCCGGTGGGTCTCTACTACGGCTTTACCGAGCGGACTGATTCGGCTTTCTGGCTGCTGGCGGCCTGCGGCGGCTTCTTCTTTCCAATGGCGCTGTTGGCGGGCATCTTGTTCGACGCAACCCACGCACTGAACCCGATATTCATAGTCGTCTCGGTACTGAGGACCTTTTTTGCATATTGGGCCTTGATCTTGTCGTTTTGCGTCTTTGGCGGCCTTGTCGCCGCGGTTTTCTGGATTCTGAGCAATATACCGATCCTTAGCTTCGTTTCGAGTGCGGTCGGGCTTTATCTGCTGCTCGTCGCCGCTCACCTGTTAGGCAGATTTTACTGGTGGAATAAATATAAACTCAACTGGGGCCTGTAACCGATAGCTATGCAGGGCCCCGGCCGGCAATTTTGCTTGAAGAAATTCAGCTCCTCTGCGTCTTGTTTATTGAGACGAGTCTTGCAAAATTGCAGGTTAGGCCTGTATTGTTGAAGAAAATCCCAGGAAGGCGAAACGGCGGTGACGGCGGACGCGGGTGGCATTATGATTAGGTTTAGCTGCGGGAAATGTGGCCAGAAGTTCAAGGTGCCCGAAAGCCGTGCGGGCAAAAAGGGCACGTGCCCAAAATGCAAAAACATAATCGTCGTCCCGGAAATTCACACCGCAGCGGCATTTCCGACCCAAAGCCCCGCAGCCGAGCAAAAACAAGGCCCGGAGAAATCACCTTATGACCCGGTTTTGCTGGCTGTCCCACAAAAGGCCGAGGTTGCAGCCGGGCCGGCGGACCAGTACGACGACTCGGATGTGGCTTTGCAAGACCAGCATACACTCCTGCTCGGATACCGAAAGCCCGAGCCAGACACTCCACCAAAGCGCAAGCTCCCCTGGATAATCGATATCTTTCTGTATCCCGCAAATACTCCAGGCCTGATTATCATGGTGATTGCCGTCGTGTTACCCTTCGTGCTCCACGCCCTGACAAAATTCCTCGCCATATTCACAATGACCTTTCCCCCCGGCATCGTGTTTCTCGTACTCGTTCTAATCCTCCGCTTTCTCCTGGGGTTCACCCTCTTTTGCTATCTGTGGTGGTACTTCTCCGAGTGCATCCGTGACAGCGCCCTTGGTGGATTGCGTGCCCCTGAAACGGCGGGCAACACCCCCGGATTCGGGGAGTTGTTCTGCATCGTCGCCCGGATTGTCGCCTGCATCGCCGTCGCCGCTGTCCCCACCATTGTGTACCTGATCTACACTCACCGAGTCGACAGAACTTTCTGGATACTCTACGGATGCGGCGCCTTCGTATTCCCAATGGCGTGGCTGGCGGTGACCATGTTCGACTCCGTCACCGCCCTCAATCCCATTCTGATCATACCGTCGATCCTCAGCACGCTCTTCAGATACCTCGCCCTGACCCTCTTCTACTATCTCCCTGCCTTCGCAATACCCTTGCTCATATACATCCTCCCCAGAAACTGGGTAATGGACCATTTCCTCAAGCTCGTAGGCATCTATCTGAGCATGGTAACATCCCACCTGCTCGGAAGGTTCTATTTCCGCGCTCAAGAGAAGCTAAACTGGGAAGTCTGACAAAGACACTACAGTCCGTAGTCTGCTCTGCGATTAATGAGGAACGCGCCCAAAAGTCAACACACGGTATAGGCCCTGGTAGTAATTACTACCAGAGCTTGTCATCCTCTGCATTGCAAAGGCGCATTATCTTGTTCTTTTGACAAGTTTCTGCATCACAACCTTCATAACCGATTGAATACGAATATCTTACGTTCGGCCCAGTGTTTTTCGCCGGATTCGCAAGAGCCAACCTTCGTAACATTCTGGTATCGTCCCAAGATTTGTGGGGAAAATACTATCGGGTAAAAAAGCGTTTATCGCATTAGGGCTGACAGCAGGTAAGAAAACGGCTCCGAGAGTCTCTCGCAGAGGCGTTCTGCTGTATAGCACCGACACGGCGCTCGGGTCGCACGCCT
>CAYWOD010000100.1:0-12192 GCA_964459805.1 uncultured Pirellulales bacterium | reverse complement strand
AATTACACCATTGCTACCGTCCCATAATATATGTTATGTTTCATTCAGCTTCGATTCGGGTTAAAGGGCCGGGACGAGCCTTTTTGTGGTCGCGAAGGTTTTTAGATGGTTGCTGCCGGCGGTGGGTCCGTGTTCAGGGCCTGATTAGCCATTTCGGCGAGATTCTCCCAGGTTGTTGAGACTCTGTCGAGCAGGCCAAGGTTCTGGAGGACGATTGAGATGTTGTCGGCTGCGGCGGGATACGCGAAGTTGCTCTCCATAAGGCGCTCGAGGTTGAGCAGCGTCGATGCGAACTTGAGCTTGTTGCAGTAGAGCAAGGCTGTTCTGTAGTGAAGGTTGAGGGTTTCCGGCGCGAGGCAGTCCTGCGGGGCCAACTGTTGGAGAGCGCGTTTTGCCCGGTTTGTTTCGAAGAGACAAACGGCAAGTTTGGTCCGTGCACGGCTGTAAAGCGGATTGATGTCCACGGCGGCCTGGAACGCGGGAATTGAATCGTCAAATCGCCCTGCCGCCAGCAAGAGGACGCCGAGCCGGTAATGCAGGTCTGGGTTCTGCGGACGCGAGGCGATTTGGACGCGATGGGCCTCGATAATGTGGCCAGTGAGGTTAGTCTGCTCGTCGGCGCGGGCGTATGGCAAATTTTCTCGAAGGCCGGCCTTAAAATGGAGGGTGGCCGTCTCGGCGAAGAGCAGTGAGCTATTGGGCTGGATTGCGCCGGCCAGCGAGAGCGTGGCGAGGGCATCGGTGGTGTTGCCGGCCAATTTGTGAGCCGTGGCCAGGCCGATGTACGCATCGACGATGCTGTCGTTTATCTCAACGGCCTTGTTGAACTGCTGGGCCGCGCGGTAGTCCTGGTTGAGCTGAAGATACAGGGTGCCGAGCTTTATAGTCGCTTCGAGGAAATCGGGGCAGAGCCGAACGGCATCTTCATATTGCGCGAGGGCATCGGTCGTGGCGCCGAGCCTGGCGAGGATATCGGCCCGCCTCATTAGTAGGTCGGCCCTGTGTGGCTCGGTCGTGGACAAATCATCGAGCTGCTCAAGGGCCTCATGGAGCCGCCCGTCGCGGACAAGCTCGTCTATCTCAATCTCGTCGCTGCGAAAGTTGTCCGGGTGCATTAAGATTGCGGTATTGAATGTCTCGGCGGCATCGGAATATTTGGCGGCCGCGATGTACAACTGCCCGAGCGTTACCAGCGTGGATATGTCGTCGGGATATTCGCTTTTGAGCAGTTGGTACTGCTGTATGGTTTTTTCGAGCTGGCCGTTCTTGAAATAGATGGCTGCGAGCCGCTGGGCGGGAAGTTGGAGGTAGTTCTTGAATTTGAGACAGTCCTGATAGAATTCGACGGCCTGGGATTCCTTGCCGAGGCGCTCGTAACAGTGGCCGAGGGCGTAGAGGGCCATTGTGTTGTTCGGCTGGCGCATATAGACGGAGTTTAGCTCGTCGATTGCCTCGTTGAGCCGGTTATCACGCAGGCATATCGCCGCGGCGGCTAGGCGTCCTCGCACACATGAGGGATTTTCAAAGAGATAGAGCCTGAGCTGCTCTGCCGCCGTGCCGAACTTCATATCGCTCATCAGCTCGGTGATTTTGCTGAGCTGGCGATATTGCGTGGATTCACTGCTGTCATCCGGGAGTCTAACGGTTTCGAGCCAATGCCGTATCAACTCGGTCGTGTCGATGGTTATCGCCCTGCCGAGAATCTCCATTAGACTGCTCATACACCCTCTCACACACAAACTTCGATTCAAGGCCTTACGCCCGGGTTCCCTAATTGCCAACTACGCAGTCCTCCGTCCCTGCTCACACTCAACGTATCGACAATTTTGGCAGAGGTGTTAATTGTGGTTTCGTCAAATGGATGTGGGGGTGTTGTATTTGACCGGCGCGTGTGGCGATTGTGTGTAATATAGGGATTGTTGCGGTTTTAGAAGCCGGTTATCGGGTGTTTGCCGCGGGTTTTTCATTAACCGCAGATATCGCAGAGACCGCTGAGAGAAGAGCAATTGTATTGGCTTAGCCCCCCTACCGCTTTGTTTTGAGATGGATGTGCGCAGGGATTGTGGTCTATTTCTCTGCGGCTGATTTTGCTGTTTGTGCTTGCTTTTCTATTTCGCTGAGATATGCGAGCGTGCGTTCGAGCTTGTCGGTGAGGTGTTTTAGCTTTAGCATAATTCTCACGCGGGTGAGGAGTTCGAGCTTGTTGACAGGCTTGCTGAGAAAATCGTCCGTGCCGGAATCGATGCCGCGCTCGATGTCGCCGAATTCATTCAGCGCGGTCACCATAATTACGGGGATATCACTTGTTTTCGGATCGCTTTTTATTCTTCTGCAGACCTCAAAGCCGCTCATTTTGGGCATCATGATGTCGAGCAATACCAAATCGGGCGGCTCTTTGCCAATGATCCCCAGTGCTTCGAGCCCGTCGTGCGCAGGGACGGTGCGGCAATCCGTATCCTCGAGGTATGCCTGGAGGAGCTCGAGATTCTGCTGATTGTCGTCAACGACAAGGACTACGGGCGTTTTGTCGGGTTTTTCCTGGGCTGTTATTTTGGTCATAGGAGATCGCTCCTTTAGGTGTTCATTTTTTCAGGGCTTTTATAATAGCGGTGCAAAATGCGGGCAGGTCGTCGGGCATACGTGAGGTAATCAAATTGCCGTCAACAACGCATTCAGCATCGATATATTCGGCGCCGGCGTTGTTGATGTCGTCTTTAATGGCCATAAAACAGGTTGCCTTTTTGCCCTTGTATGCCCGGGTGCTGCAGAGCAGCCATCCGCCGTGGCATATAGCGGCGATGACTTTGCCGGCGTTCACCATATCGTTAGCGAATTCTATGACTTCTGCACTTCTTCGCATAAAGTCGGGTGCAAACCCGCCCGGCACGACCATACAGTCGTAGTCGGCGGCGTTGGCCCGCCCTGCTGCAATATTCGACGTGCAGGGATAGCCTTCCTTCGAATGATATTCTTTCTGGGCCTCGGCGGCAACTAAATTAACGTCGAAGCCCGCTTCTTTGAGGCGATAGTACGGATACCAGACTTCGAGGACATGGTACATTTCGTCCACCATAACGGCTATTTTTTTAGCTGGCATTTTTTACTCCTTTTCTGGGGCAAATCGGCGGAAATTGCGGATTCGGTGGAAGGTCATGTAGTTTGCATCGTTTTTGTGGGTGAAGAGCGATGACCAGAATTGACCTACGAATTCCGTCAATTTTTTCCAGGTCTTGCCGACATCTTCGGAACGGAAGACTGCGGTGCGATTTCCTTTTGTCGCGGCGCCGAAGAAGTCGTGTGAGGCGACGTAGCGGTCGTTAGGCAGGATGGCGATGCTGGGAGAGCCGATGTAGCGGCGTGATTTTGCGGGGCTGTGGTCGATTACGACGCCTGGGACGGGCGGCCGGGCCAGCTTGTCTTTAGGAACACCCTCGGTGAGCCAAGCGAGATTGAAGGCGTAGTGCTGTTTGCTGGTGATCAGGTGTATCACGCCGTTGGGTGTCTGTGTTGCGGCGAGGTAGCCCCTGGGCTCGGCGTGGGTCTTGTCCATTGTGAATCGGCCTGTGTTTCCGCCTCCGTCAAATTCTCTTGGCGGTCCGGGGGCGGTGATGAGGCGTTTGACGGGCCAGGATTTGCCTTCGTCGAAGGAAAGTGCCGCGAACATGCCGAAGACGCGGCGCTCTGCGCCGGCGCCATCGGGGATGAGCATTCCCTTTCTACGGTCGGCAAAGCTGACAAAGAGGATTGGGCCTTCGTGGAGGCGACGGAGGATGAGCCGCTGGCCGCCGCCGATGGGTTGAAAGGGACTTGCAGAATATGTCCAGGACTGCCCCATGTCCTCGGAGATGCTCATTGGCATTCGGCCGTTGATGCTGTTGCCTCGTCCGAAAGCGAGCAGTCTGCCGTCTCTAAGCTGCGTGACGCCTGCGTGGATGCCTGCAATCCAGGCGCCGGTGGCTCCATCTTTGAAGGGCGGCGTTGGTCGGCCCGCACCGGGGTCGTGCCAGGTTCGGCCGTTGTCCCGGCTGATGTGGATTGCGGTGCCGCCGCTGCCGCCGTGGACTGCGTCACAGGGCAGGATAATGAAGCCCTCGTAAGCTCGAAAGATCGATTGCACCGGCTGGTGTCGCCGGGCGTATTCGGGGTTGATCAGGGCCGCCTTGGACCAGGTTGCGCCGCTGTCGGTGGAAGTGCGCATTACCAGGGCCATAGCGCCCCAGGTTGCACCGACAGACAGACCGTTGAAGTGGTAGATGGTTTTCTGGCCGTCATACCACATGGCCGGGGCGTGGTCGTTGCGGTCAGGGGCGTCCCAGAAGGCAGAAGCGGGCTCCCAGTAGTTGGAGCCGCGGCGCAAGCGGCTGGCGAGGATGGCAAGCTCGCGGCCCGGCTCTGAGCGGCAGGAGTACCATATAGCGAGCAGGTCGCCGTTGGGACAGTTGATCAGGGCTGGGTCGTGGTTGTGCTTTGAGTACATCGGGCCGTTGGAGCCGGATGGGATCTTGACGTATTCGATTGGGCCTTTGAAGTAAGGCTTTTTCGGGTCGGGGCCTTTGGCAAGGTCGCCAGGGATGTCCTGCTTGACGTTTTGACGGTTGAGCGGAGCGGCCACAACTGGAAGTGCGTCGGTTTTGGGCAGCTCGCCGCAGACGACTCGGAAGCCGAGAAGATAGGATTTGTCGTCCGGCAATGTGCCGAGGCGGTTGGCCGAGCGGAGATATTCGAGCTTGGTGCTGTGAGCTCCGCCGCGGGCTACCTTGAATTGGCCGGTTGACCGCCCTACCGGGTCGATTTGGTCGGTCGGTTCGTATGGGCCGTGCCAGTCGTAGCACCATTCTTCAACGTTGCCGTGCATATCATAGAGGCCCCAAGGATTCGGGGTAGATGCTGCGACCTTGAGAGAGACGGGCTTGGGCTCCCAGGTCTGCTGCTGATTCTTGTGGTGCTCTTTGGGCAGGTCGTTTCCCGTGTGGTAGGTGGTGGCAGTGCCGGCGCGGCAGGCATATTCCCATTCGGCCTCGGTGGGCAGGCGGCATGTTTTGCCTTCTTTTTTCGAGAGCCATTTGCAGAAATTGACGGCGTCGTGCCAGGTTACGAAGACGACGGTCTCGTCGTCGAGTTTTGAAAAGCCGAGCTTGCCGCGGAGCTTGCGGTGGTCCGGGTCGAACTTCTCGTACTGGGCGTTTGTCACTTCGGTTGCGGCGATAAAAAAAGACTTGGTGATGGTGACTTTGTGCGCGGGCCGCTCGTCCCAATCGCCGCCTTCGACCTGTCCCATAACAAAGGACCCGGGCTCAATGTGGACAAGCTTCATACCTATGGAATTATCGACAGAGATGATGACCTTTGCGGCCGTTTCGCAGTTGTACCCCCCTGCCGAGAAGATCACCAATGTTAGGAGCCATATTTTTTTCATCGTCAAGGTCGCCTAAAGAATAATTTCATTGTTGTGATTTTCAATGAACTGACGAACTTCCGGTCTGATGTAAACATTTTCAATGTCAATGACCTTCGGGAGTGCTTCTGCGCAGAGTGCTGCCAGGTCGGTTGAGGCGGCCTGGGTATCGACAAAGAATGTCCGGTGCCCTTTTATGGTGCAAAGCCCCCCGCCGCTTCCACCGAGCGGCTCACTGCGTATTGCAACGCCGTTGGCTTCCAACAGCGTCAGAAGCTCTTCGAGAATCCTTTGCTCGTTCATTGCTCAAGAAAAAGCGTATCAAAAGTCGATATAATTACAAAGAGTCAAGACTCAAGACCAAAGACACAAGACTAATTTTATAGCAGGAGCCGGCCATTGGCAAGCATTACTGAAAAACGCCTTTCTTTGCACAGGAACCTCGAAGAACGGCAGCACGAAAATGAGGCGTTGAAATCACAGCTTGGACGGCTGCAGCACCTTGCCAATATCGGGGTTGTCAGCTATATGATAGCCCACGAGATCAATAATCTTCTGACGCCGGTTGGGACCTATGCGGGCCTTGCGCTGAACAATCCCGATGACGAGGATTTGGCGAAGAAGGCCCTTGAAAAGGCGGTCCGCAACTGCGAGCGTGCCTCGAAGATTACCGAGAGCATGCTGGCGCTGGCCAACGGCCGGGAGCAGCAAAAGAAGAGCCGCCGGCTAATTACCTTGCTTGAAGATGTTTTCGGATGCCTTGCCCGTGATTTTGGCAAGGACGGGATAACGGTGGATATACGGATTCCCGAGGATTTGGAAGTGTGGGCGGTGCCGGTTCAACTTCAGCAGGTTTTGATGAATCTGATTCTCAACGCCCGCGAGACGATGCTGCAAGGCGGCGGAATCCTGACCATCAAAGCTATGGACAACGCCGATACGGTCGGCATAGAAGTCCGTGATACGGGGGAAGGAATAGAACCAGCCGATTTGAACGGGATATTCCAGCCGTTCTTTACGACAAAGAGAGACGACAGCTCACCGTCGGGGCGTTTGGGGGCCGGGCTTGGCCTGGCCTTTTGCAGGAGGGTAATTGACGCCCATGACGGTGCAATTTCCGTTGAATCCAGGCCGGCTGAGGGCAGCAAATTCAAGATCGCACTGCCCAAACCACAGTCAGGTAATAGCTGATGCCGGGACTTGTTTTCCAAAATATCGGCCATATTACATTGATGTTGGTGCTGCTGGCTTGCTCTGCATTTTTCTCGGGGTCGGAGACGGCCTTTTTCAATCTATCAAGCCGGCAGAGTCGGCTGCTTCGCGAATCCAGGCATAAGGTGCAGAATCTGGTTGCCCGGCTTCTGGATCGGCCGGGCCAGCTGCTCAACAGCCTATTGTTCGGGAATATGACGGTCAACGTTCTCTACTATGCGGTTGCAAGCGTTTTTACAATAACGGTCAAGAAGGAGGTCGGGCTGGCGGCAGCGGGGGCCACAGCAGTGACGAGCTTCGCCCTGTTAGTGCTTGTCGGAGAGATATTGCCGAAGTCACTGGCATACGCGAATTCGCGTTCGCTGAGTGTTACAGCGGCGGTGCCGGCCTTTTTGTGGCTGAAGGTTTTTGCGCCGTTGGAGTTTGCATTTAAGGTCTTTGTATTGGAGCCGGTTCTGCGGGTGCTGCTCGGGCCGGCAAGAGCACCCAGGGCGATAACCGTGGGTGATTTCAGGTCGTTGATCGATACGACTCGCAAGCAGGGTTTGATTACCGCCGATGAGAACAAGCTCATGACGGAGGTTGTCGAGATTGGCTTTTTGAAGGTTCGTCACGTGATGCGGCCGAGGGTGGATATGGTCGCGTGCTCTGTGGCCAAATCGCCGGAGTCGGCAATTGAGCTGATGCGGGAAAACGGGCTGACGAAGCTGCCGGTGTACGCGCGAAGGATAGATGATATTGTAGGTGTGGTGCATCTTCGGCAGCTATTGCTTCGGCCCGGCGTGCCCTTAGAGAATCTGGTTGAGCCGATACACTTTGTCCCGGAGCAAAGGACGATCGAGTCACTGTTGGAGTTTTTCCGCAGGAGCCGGAGCGATACGGCGATTGTCGTGGACGAGTACGGGGGAATCGCGGGCGTCGTTCGCCTGGAGGACATCGCCGAAGAGCTGCTCGGGCAGATAGAGCTTACGGACGGGACCGAGCCTATCGAGCAAACGGGGCCTTTCGAGTATCGGCTAAGCGGCAATCTGGCCATCCACGACTGGGCCGAGGCGTTCGGAGTTGACATAACAGAGACGCGGATTTGCACGGTGGGCGGGCTCGTGACGGCGGTGTTGGGCAAGATACCAAAGAGCGGAGACGTGGCGTATTTGAAGAACCTCAAGTTTACCGTGGAGAAGGTGCGCAAGCACCGGATAGAAAGTCTGGTATTGACACTGGAGCCTATCGGGACTGATGGTCAATAGCATAGTTTTAGTGTCGGCATTTGTGTTTTTCGTGCTTCTTTCAGGGCTGTTCTCTGGTTCGGAGACGGGTCTATATCAGCTCAGCCGGGTTCGCCTGCGGTTAGGTATTGAAAAGAAGCGGTTGCCGTTTGTTATGCTCGGCAAGATTATGCATGACAGTCCCGGTCTGCTTCTTTCAACGCTGATAGGGACGAATCTTGGGAACTATCTTGCCACGAGTGCGGTGACTTACATATTCATTACAAGGGTGGGCCCCGAGCCGGCCGAGCTGCTGACGACGCTCGTGACGGCCCCGGTGCTGTTTGTTTTTTCGGAGCTGATTCCGAAGAATATCTTCTTTTATCGTGCTGATTTTCTCATGCCCTGTGTGGCGCCGCTGCTGTTCGTCTTTCACAAGGCTTTAACCTGGTGTGGTGCAGTGGGCCTGTTTAGGTTCATTTCGGGAGTGTTTTCGCGGCTGGTGGGATTGGCATCTTCATCGAAGGCGGTGATAACGTCGGCGCAAAGGCACCGCATCAGGGCGATTCTGCAGGAGACCCGCGAGGAAGGTATTTTGAGCTCGCTGCAAACGGAGATAATCGACCGCATCGTGAGTATTCCGAGCATTCGCATAAGGTCAATAATGATTCCGATCAACAAGGTTCAAACGGTGCATGTGAATTGCGACAGGTCGGGGCTGCTGAAGAAGCTGGAGGAGTGTGCTTTTACGCGGCTGCTCGTGTATGAGGGGCAGGGGCGCCACGTTGTCGGCTTCATAGATGTCTATGAGGCTTTAGCCTCGTCGCAGGAGTTTTCGGATTTGCGGCAGTTTGTAAAGCCGATCCGCAGGCTTGGCGAGGACACCGCCGTTACCGATGCGATACATATTATGCAGACTGAAAACCACAAGATTGTTCTGGTGACTCGGGCGGGGCGGGGCGGACGAGAACGCCCAATCGGCGTTGTGACAATGAAGGATTTGGCCGAGGAGCTGCTCGGAGAATTGGCTGAATGGTAAAACAGGCCCGAAATATCAAGCTGACTTGAGAAATCAGATGTCGCGAAGAATCGTTAATATTGCCATGGTTTTGCTGCTGGTTGTTCTTTCGCTTGCAATTGTGGGCGGCAGTATGAGCAAACCGGTCGGGCGGGACGAGCAGATGTACTGCACAGCGGGCGTATTGATGGCGCAGGGCAAGATGATTTACAGGGACTTTTCGTACGCGGCCCAACTGCCCTACCACCCGCTGCTCTATGCGGCGGTGTACAGGATATCAGGGACGAGTTATTATCTGCTCGCGGGCAGGTTGGTCTCCGTGGTCTCTGACATAGCGGTGATGTTGTGCATTGTGGGGATATATCGGCGGATTTTCGAGCGTTTTAGGCTATCGGGGGCGTTTTTGGCTGCTGCGGCGGTGGTATTGTACGTGTTTAATCCGCTGGTGGATTACGCCAACGGATATGCGTGGAACCACGATGTCGTGATCTTATGTGTGGTGCTGTCCTTCTGGCTGTTTATATCGACCGATTTCAAAGGGCAGCTACGATACGGGCGGATTGCGGCCATTGGTGCGCTGCTTACATTTGCGAGCTGTATGCGGATTACGACGGTGCTGGTGGAGCTGTTGTTTTTGGCTGTTTTACTGAGCCATCCGGCCGGGTCAATCAGGAAAAGATTCGAGCGAGCATTGCCGTTTTTGAGTGCGGCAGCAGTCGTTTTGATTTGGCCTGCGTGGGTGGTCGCGCAGGCGCCGCGGGCATTCTACCTCAACTTAGTCAAGATACCCGTGCTGTACGGCGAATGGCTCAAGAAAATCGGCATAGTTTTTGACAAATTCGAGTTGACGACGGCCTGTCTTGCCACGCCTGGGTATTTTGTACTGATCGCAATGGCGGTTTATTTGGGCCTTGCAGTATTCCTTCTTCGAAGGAGGCTGGAGATATCAAATGGGAGGAATTTATTGCTGGCCGCTCTACTACCGGTGATGTTCTTCGTCATTGCGTTGATTCCGCCGACGATGTGGCGGCAGTATCTCGCTGTGCCGGTGCCCTTTTTGGTAATCGCCCTGGCTTATCCCCTGTTGTACGTGAGGAAACTCGGCGGCAAGGCGGGAGTGGAGGGGCATTTTAAGGTAGGTTGCGTGTTAGTAGCTGTGTGTGTATTTGTTGCGGTGGTCTCGAATCCGGCTGTATTGGGCAGGACGCCAGCGGTCCTTGTGCCGGAATTGTGGGTGCCGGTTCAGGTCCACAAGATCTCGCAAGATATTGCGGGCAAAACGAAAGAGCCCAAGCTGGCACTTACCCTGGGGCCTTTATTTGCGCTTGAGGGCGGCTGCGATATTTATGCCGAGCTGGCTGCGGGGGCGATCATATACAGGATTGGCGACTTGATGACGCCTGCGGACCGGGCTGTTACACATACAGTTGGTGCCGAGACACTGAAAGAGATGATGCAGAGTTCACCGCCTTCGGCGGTAATATTACGTGCCGAGACGGGACGTCTGGCTTTTCTCGAAGGGCCGCTGGCAGAGGCTATCGAGCGCGACTGGGAGAGGAAGGTCTATGAGGACGGCCCGGTTGTGTACTTTAGACCTTGATCAGGTGTGCTAAGTACCCCCCCTGCTGTTTGGCGGGTTGCTCTTTCGGTGTCTGCGGCTTAGCTGTGGGCCGCTTGGGTAACTGCTGTTTGGACGGCTCCTCTTTAGGCTGTGGTTCGGGTGAGCGCTCGCCTGGCGGATCGGGTTCGACATCGTCGATGATTGCTTTTGCGATCTCGTTGATGGCGGCTCGCGTCAGGCCGTTGGTGTTGTTGGCGAGGATTGAGAATATGTAGTCGCCCTTCTTGGTGGTGCAGACTCCCGAGAGGGCCCTGACGCCGTCGATATACCCGGTCTTGCCGATGATCCAGCCTTTATACTTGCGCTCGTAGAAGCGCTTTGCGAGAGTCCCATCGACCCCCCCTACCGCGAGTGAATCCCTGTAGAGCGGCCAATTGCGGCTGTTGTACAGGTGTAAGAGGACCGTTGTAATGGTGTGGGCACTTAGCTCGTTGAGGCGGCTGAGACCGCTGCCATCGTCGATATAGAACTGGCTCCTGTCTATTCCCAGGTCCGATAAGTACCGGCCAATGAGCTCGCTGCCGCCTTTCCAACTGCCGTTGGTCTTGTCGGGGGCGGCGTTTGCAGCGATGGTCTTACAAAGCGCTTCGCAGACCAGCCCGAGGCTGCGCTTGTTGGAGCGGCCCAGACAGTCAGCCATTGTAGTGGTGTATTCGCTGAGCAATATGAAATCGCTGCGATCGGGCAGCGTTTTTTCAATGAACCGCCCTTCTGCCTTTATTCCGGCTCGCGCGAGGTCTTCTGCGAGCAGGAAGCCGAAAAAGGCGGCGGGCCTTTGAATTGCGACGTTGGCCAGTGTGGCCTGAGTTCGGCATTTGCCGTTGACGGTGAGCATGTTGGGATGGCGATTGCGATAGGACGCAATGGCACTGTCGCCTTGTGATATGGGGGTAACTTCGCTGATGATCTGGATGAAGCTGGTCGCCGGCTTGATGGAGACGGTAACGCGACCGGCGGTATTTCGAGCGACGATGTCGATGCAGTTGTCGTTGTAATTGAGGCCGCTGACCTCGGCGGCAAACCAGTTGTTCAAGTGCTTGAGCAGCCAGTTGGGGTGGACCCGCTGGTCGTCAAAGACACTGGTATCGATGACGATGTCTTTTACTGCGGTCCGGCCTTCGCGTTTTAGTGCTGCGGCGATGTCTTCGAATATCCAGCCGGTTTCGCGGCCGTACTTGGCGTCGAGCACCGGGTCACCCAATAACGGGTCGCCGCTTCCGATTACTACGAGCGTCTCGCCGCAAAGGCCGACTTTAGTTTTGTACTCGTAGTCCGGGCCGAGGTATTTCAGGGCAGCGGCGGTCGTGATAATTTTCATATTCGAGGCCGGTATCATCAGCTCTTTCGCATCGTGGTCATAGATCGTGCGGCCGGAAGGGGCTTTTACCACGTGGATTGAGAAATGGACCTTGCGATTGGCCGGCTGGGCGAGAATGCCGTCGATTCGCTTTGCCAAATCGGCCCCCGCGGCGCCGGCGAGCAACATGCTCAGCAGAGCGACAATCAGCAGTTTTCGCGTTAGATTCTTCATAGCACAGCAGCAGTAACACATTGAAAAACGCTTTAGTTTTCAATTACTTATCGGTTGTTGGCGAATAAGATAACATAGAAGGAGGGATTTGTTAAGAGAATTTGAGGCAAGCGATTGGTTTGATAATTGATTCGCAAGGCGTACCGAATTGGGGATCCAGGGCTACCGCATCTAATTTTTATGCGATTCAAGACATCGCCAGCGGCGGTC
>CAYWOD010000099.1:0-12516 GCA_964459805.1 uncultured Pirellulales bacterium | reverse complement strand
GCATACGAGGTGATCTGAACGAGGACGACAAAGTCGACTTCAAGGACTTCGCCGGACTTGGTGAGCTATGGCTCGTTGAGGATATGTGGCCATAATTAGCAACTGATGTGAGGCGCAGTTGACTGTAGTCGGAATTTGTGTGTAAGTCTGGGGCCTGTAGCGATTCGGTTCGGTACAGGCCCCGGTTGTTTCTGAGCATTTGTAAGAGAAGATTCAGGTTACGGCCCACGCAGAGGCAGGGAGCACGTGGTCGGTGAACTCCCCAGTTTTTGCCCTCTCGTGCTTATTCGGGCGTTCACCTCCTCTACGGACGCGCGGAAGTGGATGTTAAGTTAGAGAATTTTTCAGGTCAGCGACATAGAGACGGGCTTGATAAGTACTTATAGAAACTGTACTTAAGTACACCGGGCCAGCGGAAGTTGCAAAAACTTCCCTAATTTAACAATTTTTCCCTTGACATCGTTGGGTGATAATGATAAGATTAATTTGAGTTGTAGGCGTCTGTTTGGAGGAGACCCCACAGGCGGTCAAATCCAACGAATATGCCTAATGAAGAGATGTCCAAACAAACGGGACGTTGGTTGGGCATTAAAAGAGTAGTATGTACAGTTATTTGATTTTGGAAGGAGGAAAAATGAAAAGTGTTTTATTAGCTATGGCCACCGCAGTTCTTGTGCTAAGCAGCGCAGCCCAAGCTGGGTTGTACGTTTGGGACGGCAGCGAAGCTGACGGCAACTGGGATACTGTTGCTAACTGGTCCACAACCGGAACCACTTACACCTGGCCAAATGAGCAGTTCGGGAACGAGTACACGAACGAGGACTGCGACTGGGTCGTCCTCATCAATGGGGACACGGTCAACCGTTCCCCCGGTCTTAGCCCTGACGGCGCCCGCGACGGCTCGAACACGGCCCTTCTGACCCTGGACAATAGCAGTACGCTTAATGTCGATGGGACTATTTGGGTCGCCGACTATGGCGGAACCAGGGGCCAGATTGACGTGCTCGGTGGAAGTCTTCTCGATATTTCCGAGATGCTGAAGGTCGGGGACGACAATGGGAGTATCGGCACGTTGAACGTTATTGGAGGCACTGTCAAGACAGGCAGTCACTTGATCATCGCCAACCGTGCGGGCTCTACCGGCTACATGAACATCAGCGGCAACGCGACCATCGAGGTCGGTAACAAGTTGTATATGAACGACGGCGGCGGCGCTGATGCCTTCAGTCAGATTATCATGGATAGCGGCACCGTGACTACCGGCGGCAACTGCTACTTCAATGACGATGCCGGCCCGAGCACAGCATACTTTATCATGAACGGCGGGACTTTCAGCAGCGGTGGTGTCATCGACATCTCCTGGAACCTTGACGGCACCAGCCACCTGACGATGAACGACGGCGAGATGAGTGCGGCTGATGCGATCAGCCTGGGAGTGGGCGGCGGCGGCGATACCGGCGAGTCGCGAATCTTCCTCAACGGCGGTAAGCTTCTGGGCGAGGACCTGCAATTCAACATGAGCGACAGCAAGATCGTCTATACGGCCGGCGAACTGTGGATCAACAGTGGGGCACTGAGCGAGACCGGCATGCAGGACTTGATCGACACAGGTAAGATCTTTCCCACTGGTTCGTATGGCATCATTACCGACGGTGCTTACACGGTCCTGATTCCTGAGCCGGCCACGCTTGTGCTGCTTGGTCTGGGCGGCGTTACTTTGATTCGTAGAAGAAAACGCTAAGCTGCAAGTTTCCAGCCAGTTACAGATTTGTGGTTTTGTTCTAATGGGTTGAATACACCCCGGACAAATGCGTTCGGGGTGCGTTTTTAGCTGGCTGCCCGCAGGGCATAAAATTAAGCAGTAACGCACGAAATGCCGAACCATAGATGGAAGCAAACAGCAAGTAAAGGATTCGAGCAATCGGTTATCAACTTGTTATTGACGGGGTTAAAAGCCTCTTGTAATATAATCTACATCGTCCCCGAACAGGAGATGTGCGAAGAAAGTACATAATAACAGAGTAAGGAATTGAGTTTGAAGATTGGCTGTTTCACGATGAAAAGGCCTCGGCAGAAGCCTAAGATGGGCGCGTTTGGACGTATTTTTGTTTTTGCAGTTTTAGGGGGTACTTTCATTTCTGTGGGTATCGGCGCGGCTTCGACCCGGGATGGGCTGATAGGTTATTGGCCATTGAACAGCCCCACAGGGGCTCAAAAGATGGTCATCACGTTCGGCATGCTCGGCGCCGGAAACGACTGGTCGTGGGCGATTGACAACGTCCGAGCCAGCAGCCTTGCGGAGGAAAGAGTCATAGCCGTTGCAGAGGATTTCGAAGGTCTGGCTTTGGGTCCGAGCCCGGAGGAGGCCCCGGGCACTCAAGGAGTCTGGACGGAGACGCCGCCGCCCGGTTGGATTGTTGACGATAGTGGTGTTCCCGGAGTCGGCGATCCGGCCACTGATGGTATGGCCGATTGGGCCGGTTGGGCCTTCACCGACAAGCAATGGTGGACGCAAGTAGCCGTCGATCAAAGGCGTTCGGAATTCACGTTAGGGCAGGGCACCGTTGCTGTGGCCGATCCTGATGAGTGGGATGATGCGCCCCATGCAGGGGGCTACTACAATACCTACCTCACTACGCCTGCGATTGACATCTCCGATTTTGGGGCTGGTACGGTTCGGCTCAAATTCGATTCGAGCTGGCGTCCGGAAGTCACGCAGACGGCCAACATCACCGTCTCGTATGACGGTGGGGATGAGGACGAGATCCTGCGCTGGGAGTCTCAGGGTGGAGCATACTTCAAGGACGACAACTCAACCAACGAAACCATCGTTCTCGATTTGGACAATCCCCCAGGGGCCCAGAGCATGGTTTTGACGTTCGGTTTGTTCGACGCCGGCAATAACTGGTGGTGGGCGATTGACAACGTGGAAGTCAGCGGCCTTCACAGAAACAGAGTCATCGTCCTTCTTTCCGATGGTAACACTGTTGTTGAGGAAGGTGGCCCAACGGATAGTTACGGGATTATCCTTAACTCTGAGCCTACCGCTGATGTCCGGATTACAGCGACGCCCGATGACGGACAGATTGACCTTGGTAGTGGGCCGGGCGAACCAGCCGTATTGAACTTCACTATTAGCAGTTGGAATACGCCCCAAACCGTTTACGTCACGGCCTTTGATGATGATGTCTATGAGGGTAAGGTTCCCCATACGACCACTATCGGCCACACTGCTATAAGCGAACATCAAGACTATGACGGAATAGGCATAGCCTCAGTGGAGGTTAGTGTTGTTGATAACGAGTTGACGTGCGGTGACTGGGGTTACTTACCCAGTGATTTGAATAAGGATTGCTACGTGAACCTTGTTGATTTTGCCCTGTTTGCCGACCTGTGGGTCGAACGTTGAACTGAATAGGAGCATGCTCTTATTAAGATCCAGGAACATAAGAAGATGATGAAATTCCGACGGCTGGGCCTGTACTATAAATTGACGGCGGTTCTACTATTGGCCTGTGCCGTCTCTGCTCAGGCTGGTGCAGAGATTGACGTCGGCCCTTACGTACAGTTTACCGGGCCTTTCACGGCGGTAGTTCGCTGGGACACACCTGAGCCGCAAAACTCCATCGTCGAGTACGGCACGGCCGAATCGCTGGGTTTGAGGGTCGAAGATGCCTTGGCCACTACCACCCACGAGATAACCTTGACCGACCTGCAATACAGGACGAAGTACTACTACCGCGTTGGCTATGGTGATCGCCCGGAAGAGCTGTTTACCGATGTGTTCACATTCGATGGCGCCATCAATTATACGCGTGTGGACTATTCGGATGCAGCCTCGCCTTACCCCGTTGACTCACTCACACCAATATATGAGTCGGCTGCCGAGCACATAATCAACCGAACCGGCATCAAGAAGGGCTACTGCCTGGTCTATGGCTGCGGCGAGGGGCGATTGGCGTTTGATCTGGCCAAACGCAGCGACCTGATCATTGTGGGCGTGGATACGAATTCGACCAAGATTAGCACCGCAATCAATAAGCTGATGGAGGCAGGGGTCTATGGGGCTCGAATCAAAATCCGAGAGGTCGCGTCGCTCGATAGTCTGCAATTCACCAGGTACTTTTTCAATCTGATCGTTTCCGACCACATTGTTTCCGATGGCCAGTGTGCTGGCTCTGCTGCTGAAGTGTTTCGAGTCCTACGGCCGAGCGGCGGTATTGCATATCTTGGCCAGCCGGTTGGTTGTCCCATTGAGCTGGCCGAGACCGAGCTTAAAGGCTGGCTGGATGCCGGAGGCCTGAGCTATACCACGACCGATGACGATAGCGGACTGTGGTGCAAAGTAGTCCGGGATCCTTTGCCCCGTGCTGGTCAGTGGCCCCGACAATACGGCCACGCCGATAACGCAGCCAATGGTAATGACAACCTTGAAGGGGCCACGGGCACAGGCCAGTTGACGGTTCAGTGGTTAGGTTGGCCGGGGGCGGATTTCGGTGCGGATCGTAACCCGCGAATGCATCCACCAGTTATGGCCAACGGCCGGCTTTATCACCAGGGTCTGGACCGAATTCTTGCAATGGATTCTTACAACGGATCGATATACTGGTTGCTGGAGATCCCCGGACTATTGCGCGTCAATACGCCACGCGACGGCGGATACGTGTGCGCCGATGCGGATGGGTTATTCGTCGCGGTTGACGACGACTGCTGGTATCTTGATGGAGATACCGGTGTTCGAGGAAAGACGTACAAACTAAACGACGACGGGATGGAGTGGGGTTATGTGGCACAGTCCGGTGACATACTCTACGGAAGCGGACAGCTTGATGCCGCCCATTACACCAATATCTGGGGCACTTCGGGCTGGTACGACAATCGTTCGCATGTGGGCGCCACGGCCAAGGTATGCAGCAAGTATCTGTTTGCCGATAATGTAAGTACCGGCAATAGGGTATGGGCATACGATAGTGCCGACTCCGATAAGGGCGTAATCATAAACTCGACGATCACAATTGGGGCCGGGCGAGTTTACTTCGTCGAAAGTCGGGATCCGGACGTCGAGGGCTACACGTCCGGCCGAATAGGAATTTCTGATCTGTGGGACCAGCAGTATCTAATTGCCCTGAATGCCGATAACGGTACAAGGCTTTGGCAGCGGTCCATCGACCCGGCCGACGGTGTTCCCGTCTTCTATCTGCTCTATACCAAGGAAACTCTCATCCTCGTATCTTCAAATAGCTCGACTTCAAGATACTATCTTTATGCGTATGATGCTGATAAAGGCAGTCCCAAAGCGGGCTGGAGCAGTAATCCGGTCAGCCACGGCTGGACTACTGACAACCACGGGGGCCATATACAGCATCCGGTCGCTGTCGGCAACAACCTCTACTTAGAGCCCAGGGGCTATAACCTCGGCACCGGTGCAGACCTCGGCATAACAATCGGCGGGCGCTCGGGCTGCGCCACACGTGCCGGTACCGCCGGCGCGCTTATCTACCGCGGTTCCGGTGGGAACATTGCGATGTGGGACATAAATTCCCGCGCCGTGAGCACGTGGAACAAGCTCCGCCCGAGCTGCTGGCTCAGCACCATACCCGGCGGAGGAATGGTCCTTTCACCCGAAGGCGGCGGTGGATGCAGTTGTAATGAGTGGTTTCAAACCTCAATTGGCTTTGTCCGTCCGGACTAACGCAAAGATAATGGCAGCAGGAAAAGATTCGAAGGGCAACGGTTAATGAAACATAGAACCGCAGAACTCGCTGCACTATCACCGGCGCCCGATGCCCGGATGCTCTGGCTTGCTGCCTTCGTCTGTCTCGCGGGTCTTTGGACCGCTGAGCCTGCCATAGCTGAGGACTGGCCCACTTATATGCACGACAACCGCAGAAGTGGTGTTAGCGGTGAGTCTCTCGTGTTGGATGAGTTAGAGCAGGCCTGGGTTTATGCTTGCCCTGCTCTACCGCAACTCGCCTGGGACGGCGGCCAGCCCTGGGATTCCTATCGTGGTGCAAACCTGGTACAGGTTCCGATGCGCGATTTCGACACCGCCTTTTTCGTGACTGTCGTCGGCGATCTGGCTTATTTCGGCTCCTCCGTTACCGATTCGGTCCACTGTTATGATGCCCGCACAGGCGAACAACTCTGGTTTTTCCACACTAATGGGCCGGTTCGTTATCCGCCCAGTCATTACGACGGCAAGCTGTACTTCGGCTCCGATGACGGCTATGTCTATTGTATCAATGCCCAGAGCGGCTCTTTTATTTGGAAGTACAGTCCCAGCGGAGATACGCGGCTTATCGGCAACAATAACAGCCTGATTCCTATGTGGCCCGTCAGGACCGGCACAGCCGTGATAGACGGCAAGCTGTACTTTGCGGCGTCTCTCGTGCCGTGGAAGACCTCTTACCTCTGTTCTGTCAACGCCGCCACCGGCTCCGACAGGGGCTCCGGACTCTACGTCACCTCTGGTGGTTCTACCCCGATGTCTGCTATCCTCGCTTCGGCCACCAGAATCTATCTCGCCCAGGGCAGGCGTTATCCCAACATCTACAAACGTGACAACGGCACATACATCGGCCACATTGGCGGTGAATCAGGCGACGGCGGCTGCTATGTCCTGCTGACGTCCGATACCGGCTATGCCTATGCCCACGGGCTGTACCAGGCCCCCGGCTACGAAACTAACGAATACGTTGACCGCCTGGCTACTTACCGCAACGCCAAGTGCATGATTGTCTCCGGCCAGACTGCATACGTCGTTACTGAGCAGCTTAGTGTCAACACATCGAAAAATGATAGAAGGATAATCAATCCTCGACTGACGGCATTTAATCGCAGCAATGGCGGTACTGTTTGGTCTGTTACATGTGATAGTCCCTATTACTCGCTGATTATGGCCGGGGATGTACTTTTTGCCGGCGGCACCAACAAAGTCACCGCTCACGATACTTCCAACGGCAGCGAACTCTGGAGCAAACCGCTACAAGGCCGTGCTCGCGGTCTCGCTGCCGCCAACGCAAGGCTCTTTGTCAGCACAGACACTGGAAATATCTATATGTTCGGCAGCAAATATTTGCCGGGCGATCTTAACACAGACGGCTCTTTCAACCTGCTCGACCTCGCCACGTTTGCCGAAGACTATCTCAAGTGCACGGATCCCGCGAATAAGTTGTGGCCGTGTGAGGACCTGCGCGGTCGGTGAAACCAAATTTGACCTTGTCGTTTCCGCTGCGGCCTGCAGCTTGGCCTCTGCTTGAGAATGCCGCAAAAGCCCTTTGGGCGCTGTTGAATTCTGCGCCGTGCACATCGCGTCGTAAGACCGCTTTTTTGACAAAATCTGCTCCTGTGCCGCCGAATTGCGCTTCCAGCAGAAGCGTGATATAGGCCTGCAAACGTAGAATCGACCGGCTCCATGGCCCAAAGCTCTGGAAATATTTGCAAAAAGTTCTTGAAACCAAGCCAGCCATTCTGGTATAATACGTGAGGTTAAGGCAATGTGCTCATGATGCATCTCCGAACCATTGGACAGATACGGCCTTTAAGGAGAACCAAATGAGACGACAAAAAGCTTTCACCTTGGTCGAACTATTGGTGGTAATTGCCATCATAGCAATTCTTATGGCGATTCTGATGCCTGCTCTGCGAGCCGCGAGAGAACAAGGCAAGAAGACTGTTTGCAGCGCACATGTCAGAGGTCTCATGCTTTCCATGAGGATGTACGTGGATGACAACGATGGAGCAACAGCCTATGCACCCAATCAAGGGCTGTGGGATAATGCCTGGCAGAAGCCACCAAGAGTCATAAAATACGGGCCGGATGATGACATGGCCTATTGGGGAATTGCATACTTCCCGTACGCCAAGAACAAGAAGATATTCTCCTGCCCGAGCGCAAAACGAGTCGACGATTGGCCGGAGTGGGGTTCGCCCTGGGGACTACCGATGCAGCAATACTTCGAATATTGCTCTTACGGTCTCAACAATTATATTACAGACAAGAAGATCGACCATGAATTCAAGCATCACGCTGAGGTAATTGCTTTTCAGGACCATATCGAGCAGAGGCTGGACGGTATCGATTCAGATATGTTCTGCATTGGGCCTGGCAACAGCGTCAATATCCCGCAATGGCGTCCGAGCAGCCAGGGTGGGTGGGGCTTCGTCGACACCTATTGGTCGGGAGACCGGTGGCATGACACGGTGCAAGAGTGTTTTCGCCATCGTGGCGTATCAATGACGTCTTGGCTGGATGGCCATGTGTCGGAGATAAAGGAAACCACCGGCGAAGATATTCCCCCAAGATGGTACACAGGTAAATAGCGATTGAGCAAATCCCGTGGTTCCCGAAAATGCCATCCGGACAGAGGAACCTCATGGATGGCTGTGGCTCCTGGAGATTTGAGCCTGAAATCTCGTGAAAGCAGCTCTGCAGGTTGTCGATATACAAATAACCTTCGAAACGACTCACGCGTGCAAATCCACTGCTGGCTGGGCCCTCTGCAATGTTGGTAATTTCGGCGCTGGGTACCTTCACTTTCGTTATGGCCGACATTCCGCCTTTTCTTCGGCTTCGCCCTGGCGCTCGCTCGCCTCACATATCCGGAACGACCTCACGGTAAACCTGGCCCGTGGCGCTTATCTTGAACACGTATATCAGGCCTTGCTGGAGCTTGGAATAGACAACGTTGCCGTAGATCGCCTCGATATCGTGCTCCTTGAGCTTGTCCGGATCATTTGCCAGGTCCCAGATATTAGTCCAGAAAAGCTCCCGCTCTTTTATCGGCAGTGCAGCTAACAGATCAGCGTATCTTCGAGGCTCTGCCCCCGGCTCTTCTATATCAAAACCGTCCTCGGGGGCGGTTCTTTCACCATAGACCCTCCACCACAGATACAGCGCCCGTGTCTCGCCGTCCATAACCATCTTGTCGCCGAATTTCACGATCAGTGCGTCGAAATGGACTATATCGCCGGGGACCGTGTACTCCTTCTCGAGTATCCGCTCGAGCTTGTCGTCCCTGGCGGTCTCGACGAACTTTATCGTCGTCAAAAGCTCGCCCTCTTTCGTTTCCTGGGCAATGACCTTTGCATAGCCTATCTGGTCCTCGTCGGTCAAATTCGTTATCGCCTGCTTGAGCTGCTTATTCTCGGCTAAGAGCTGATGTATTGTCATCGCCCCGCGATAGAGCCCGCGCCCCGTATAGACAAAGAAAACCACAATCGCACCGGCCACCACCAAACCCGCCAGACTTGTTTTTCTGCGTTTTTCTGCCATTTATACCCTTCTCACACCGACTATTCACCGTCTGTTACGCGAAAAAACCTCTTCTTTAATCTATCATCGGCTTCGCCGCTCAAATCTCTCGACTTTTTGCTGCCTCGCCAATATCCGCCAGTAAGCGTGCAAAATGCCCCCTTCTCCGCATCCCCGTCGCCCTCACCCAATCCCCGCAATGTCAAAAAATATTTAGCCCCCAGCACTGCTGGGGGTTTTCTGCCGTTATATTTAGCCCCCAGGCCGCGCCCTGGGGGTCCTCCTTTATAAAGATTATCCCACGGGGTGATTTTCCCTTTGCCTTTTCCTTTCTTTTGTGTTATTTTTTGTTACTAAAGGCTTGATCGACAACTGCGACTATCAACTAAATTGGAGATACGAAATTTTTGTTGGCGAGATTCGGATTAAAGATGTAGAAAAGTTGACACGGGAGGCTCTCTAATGCCAAAACGATTGACCATTAGCCTAAAACCAAGACATGCAATGCAGGTTACCCGTCTCTCCATTGGTAAAAAAAAGCTGGTATATGCGATCCTTGTGAAGAAGGCTTTAAAATACAAGTGGGGCCGCTCCAGAATTGCATATATTGGTACCACGAAGAAAGGCGTTGCCCGAATTGCCCAGAGTATTGCTGCAAGGGCACGGGATGTTTTATCAATTTATGGTGTACGTGAGTTTACGGTGCGTATTGTGACTTGCTCTCCAAAACCGGGCGTTAAGACTTGGCAAAAACTTGAGAGAGCGTTTCTGCTTACTTTTCGCCAAAAGTATGGCGAACTGCCCAAATGCAATACGCAAGGAAAGAACATGAAACAACGTGACGAGTACAAATACTTTACACGTCGCCGCCTAGTACTACAACGCTACTTACGCTGTAAAAATTGGCTCTATGTGTCCCAAAATCATACACCAAGCTGCGTTTATCGCCTTTAGGCTACCAGCAGGCAAAAGGCCAACCCCGAGGCCCTGCTGGCTTGTTCTGCTGGCAGCTAACAAAGCGCAAAACGCAAATTCAAATTCGCCAAAGTGTCCTTAAAGCCAAATCGATTGTCGATATTCTACACAGCTATCATAACCGCTTATGCAACAAGAGATTATGCTTGCTGGTAAAATCTAAGTAGCGTTGTAGTACTAGAGAGAGTGTTGGAAACGTTGGCATGAGTACTTCCTGAAACAATCGAGTCAAAGATGCAGAGAGGTTTCTGGAGAATACGGCGTGATTCTTGACTATATAGAAGCAGTGGATTTTCCTGATGACAAGGTAAAGCAGTATGGTAATGAGTTCCAATCACTTGTCAACTTGTGGCGAGGGCTAAACTTGCTGTATGGGTCTGCGCTAAAGATAGAACAGAGAGCGAAAGAACAAATAGAACAAGGTCGCGTGTTGGAATCGATGCCAGCCGAGGTTAGAAAATCCTTTGAGGGCAAGGAATTTCGTTACGTTTCAGCAGGCAACGACCCGGTGTTTAGTGGGTTGAATAAAGGACTTCTTTATTGTTTCTTTCAGTGGTATGCGGTTTCAGCATGCAATTATGTTGAACTCATTGGCTGGCTTTGCCAGCAACAGAAGCTACAAAGCTCGACACCTCGCCAATATGTGGATGGCGTGATTTCCAACGTACTACGGTTTAGGGATAAGATTGCAGCCCATTTTGCAAGAGCGCGCCAGGATAGCAGAGATACCGAGGCTGACCGGGTCGCAAGTGTTCTATATCAAGTTGGATATGATGATGGCAGATTTTATGCCCCAATATGGAAACTCGGCCTGAGAAGAAAAGGAAGCAAGAGCACAAGTTCAAACGAGGCTCCATGGAGCATAACGGAAACTCACGAAGCACTAATGCAACGTTACAAGCAGAAGGTGGAGGAAAATCCAAATGGCTAATTTAGGAAAACTTGTCAAAGTGCAATTACGGGAAGCTTGGAAAGACGAAGCTCATGAATTTACACCATGGCTGGCCCAAGAGGAGAATGTTAAGCTTCTTGGGGATACCATCGGTATCGAGCTTGAGGTGGAAGCCCAAGAACAGGAGGTCGGCCCATTTCGCGCAGACATTCTCTGCAAAGATACTGCCAGCAACAAGTGGGTGTTGATAGAAAATCAGTTGGAGAGAACAGATCACCTACATCTGGGACAGCTAATGACATATGCCGCGGGTTTGGAGGCAGTTATCATCGTATGGATAGCTGAACGGTTTACAGAGGAACACCGTGCTACACTCGATTGGCTTAATGAAATCACAGACGAGACAATCAATTTCTTTGGACTCGAAATAGAGTTATGGCGCGTCAATGATTCCCCCCCTGCTCCTAAGTTCAACATAGTATCCAAACCAAATGAATGGAGTAGAACCGTCAAAACAACAGCCGCCAGAAGTGAACTTAGTGATACAAAGAAATTGCAGCTTGAGTACTGGACAAAATTTCGAGAGTTAATGGAAGAGAGCGGGAGTTTCGTCAGCTGTCAAAAACCTGCTCCGCAACATTGGACAAATTTTTCTGTGGGTCGATCAGGTTTTGGTCTCGTTGCACGGATGAACACACGAGATGGTGAGATAGGAGTTTATCTCAACATGTACGGGCCTGATAAGCAGGCACATTACAATCTGATTGAGGGACAATATAAGCAACAAATAGAAGAAGAAATTAAAATAAAGCTTGACTGGCGAGCACTACCAGACGCCAAGGAAAGCCACATTGAAACACACTACAAAGCTTATCCCACGGACAGAGACACTTGGCCAGAGCAACAAAAGTGGATCAAGAACACGGTTGAAACGTTTCATAGAGTGTTCTCCCCAATTGTGAAAAAGTTGGCTGCTTCCGAGTACGAGCCACTTGAGGATTCAGGAGAGATAGATGAAGAATGACAGCTTTTGGGCCCTTGTTGGGGATCAGCCGCTCGGGTAAGTATGCTTTGAAGACCCCGCACCAATTTACGGCGGTAGGGGTCTAATTCATGTGGTGTGAGCAAAAAAATGCTTTTTTTGCCCTTTTCTCTTGACTTTTGTTTGAAATTATGTTAAAATACCCGCATGTTGTCCAACAACCAAACATAATGTCTCCTGAGCCAGTCGAAGGGAACCGCCCAAACGCGGAGATATTTCAGATTGCATATCTGTAAGCCACGCCGTGGCAAGGTCTTAGGCCCAGCAGGTCCAGTCAAATCCAGTCGTTTGTGAATAACTAAGGGTGCAGGTTTGGTTTTACGTAGATTTTCGTGGAGTTAGACAGAGTTGGAC